>JAZUFB010000036.1:0-20327 GCA_045640475.1 Clostridia bacterium | reverse complement strand
CGGAAGGCGAAAAGAAGGCCGAAGACAAAAAGGAAAGCGCCTCCTCCGTGCAGGTCGTGGGCGCTCTGACGGTTGCCGTGGTGCTGAACAATAACGACGCGCTGATCGATATCGGCGATGGCAGCATCACCGCGGGCGGAGAATTCACCGCGCGCGCGGATGGCGAGACCGTGAGCGTCGCGGACGCGGATGCCATGGGTCTGACGCCTCCCGATGACGCGGCGGGGGAAGACGAGGATCCGAGTGCCGAAAAGGTCAAGGGCCAGCATAAGGCCTTTGTCAAAGGCGCTGAATATGTCTTTAAGAACGCCGAGATCCGCGGCGCTGATCTCAAATCTGAAATTGACAAGGAAAACTGGAACAAGGTCTATTACACCGTGATCCCCGATGTCGGCAGAAAGGTCGACAAGGTCGAAGCTTCTTATGTTGACGCGCGCGGCCAGCGCCACACGGTCGAACTGAAGCCTGTGAGGGATGGCGAGCATAAGGGCCAGTACATGGTGTGCACGGAAGATGACGGCATCACTTTGGAGCAGAACATTTTCGCCAAAGAAGGCAGCACCGTTACCTTGAATGTAACACTGGTGCAGGCTGACGTGCCCGCCGGTGAGACCCGTCCCGAGTCCCTGACCGTGACGGAGGAAGGCTTTGTTGAGGGCAAGGGCTACTCTGTGTTCGTCACCTATCAGGGCCAGGGCGAGCTCGAACGCTGGGATGAGAAATCTCTGGCGTTCGTTTCCAGACCCGGCGCGGGCAGCAAGCCGAATTCTGAATGTAAATTTACCTATAAATATATAAGTGAAGATGGAACCACCGAAGGCGAAGAGATCGAGGGCGAGCTCCTCTGCATGGACGGACGTTACTACATCCCTGCTGAGGTCATTGAAGCCAAACCGCTCAAGGATGGCGCCCGCATCGATATCAAGGCGGTCTATACGCCTGACTCCCGTCCCGGCAAGGTGGACGATTCGAAGAGCGTGACCCTGTCAGCCGATGTTGACAAAGCCGCGCAGAATGAAGACATCATCGTGACCGCGGCAGATGTGGCCGAGGGCAAGAAGGTTACCAAAGTCACCTACAGTTATAAGGATGAAAAGGGCGATACCCAGACGGGCGAAGCCACGCTGCAGAAGGACGGCACCTGGAAGATCGTGATGCCCAGGATCCCCGAAAAGGTGGGCAGCGAAACGAACCCGGAAACAAACGAACTGACGATCACGGCTGAGCTTACGGATAAGGCATTGCCGATCAAGATGGTCCCCACCGTGCCGGAGGGCGCGACGGTGACTGTGGACACCGTGTCTTTCGCGGATGACGGTGAAGCGATCGAGCTGAAGGTTTCCTCTGAGGATTATTATGTTTCTGACGTATCCGCGAAGGGCATGATCTGGGATCTGTACGAAGATCTGGTTGAGGATCCTGAAAACAAGATCACCTTGACCAAGAAGGCTGACGGCACCTATCAGATCAACGCGGGTGGCAAGACCTTCAAAGAAATGGATCTGGATGTGAAGGTGGCGCTGAAGCCCAATACCGTCACCGCGGATCCTGAAGTGAAGGACGGCACCGTGACGGTGGCTAACGGCCGCACGATGGCCGGTGAAAAGATCACCGCGACAGTGACCGGCAAGACGGGTGCTACGCCTGAAGAGAGTACCCGTGTCAAGGCAGGCACCGTCAAGGCGGTCATTACAAATGGAAATAACGTGATCAATGTCCTGGGCACGAAGAACAAGGACGGTTCCTATTCGTTCAAGCTGCCCGACAACATGGCTGAAACGGCGACCGTGAAGATCACCGCCGAGTTTGAAGCGGGCGAAGAACCCGGCCAACCCAGCGAGAAACCGGAAGTCAGCGCCGGTGTGGGTATCGGTGTCGCCGTCGTTCGCGGCAAGAACAACGCGATCATCAAGAGCGGTAATATCGAAGCCCATGGCGGACTGACCGTGGGTGCCGACAGTGGCAATTCCAATTCCACCTCCAAGGCCGAAGCCGGCTACTCCGAGGGCAACATCGGTCTGGGCGGCGCGATCGTGGTGAACGTATCCGCCATGAAGACCAATGCCCTGATCGGCAAGGATGCCGACCTGACCGTGGGCGGCGGCGCCTTCAATGTTGAGGCGAACGCGAGCACGCACTTCGGCACGCTGGCGGATGCTTCTCCCAACGCGAAAGCGGACGGTGCCGGCGTTGGCGCCGGTCTGGGCATCGCCGTGACCGGCAGCGACACCATGGCGATCGTGCAGGATGGCGCGACCTTCCATATCGCGAAGGATGAAGCGACCGGCGAAGAGGAACTGCTGGACGGCGTCACCGTGAGCGCGACGCAGACCCTGACTGACGCTGTGCTGGGCAAAGCGGGCGTCGAGGGTGGCGTTTCCGTTGTGCCTGTATTGGCTTTGAATGTGACCGGCAGCGATGCCGAAGCCTATCTCGGAAAACTGAAGGGCGACATACTGAAGGTCGCCGTGGATGGCGAAGAACCGCAGATCGTGCGGGTCTACGCGAAGAATTCCGCGGAGCACTCGATCGAGGCGAATGCCGCCGCGACCGGGGACAATGTGGGTATCGGCGCCGCCTTTGACATCACCGTCATCCATGACAGCGCGAGTGCGAAACTGCTGCACAGCGTGATCGCCAATGGCGTATATGTTGGCGCGGATGCTGTGAGCACGCTCGAGAGCAATTCTATTGCCGGTTCCGCCGGTGGCGAAAAAGACGAAGGCGGAGACGATGACAAGAAGGACGATTCCACCGACAAGCAGGCCGACAAGCTGATCGGCGGCGCGGCCGGCGCGGCGGGATCCAACGGTTCCAACAATACCTCCACCGTGGAGATCATGGATGCCAGCGCGAACCGCCAGGAGGCGGAAACCAGCGAGGGCAAGGTATCTGTGGCGGCCGCCTTTGCGCTCAATATCCACGGGAACGAGTCCACGGCTGAAGTGGACGGCGGCGCTGTGATCCGTACCATCGCGCTCAAGGATTGGGAAGATCCCGAAGCGGATGAGGACGAAGAACCGGAAGCCTGGGAAAGCGGAATGAACGGCAATGTCAAGATCATTACCCAGAACCGCACCGAAGCTAAGGTCAAAGGCAATGCTGTGAACACCAGAAGCAACATTGGCGTAGGTGTCGGCGTGGCCATCAATATCGTTGACATCGTGAACACCGCGACGCTCGGCAGCGCTTCCGTCTATGCGGATGGCGACCTTGAACTGAGCGCCCTGATGCTCGTTGAAGAACCCGAAGACGAAGAAGAGGAAGACGAAAAGAAGGACGAGAACGCTCTGCGTGAAAAGGTCGTGGAGTGGATCGGCGAGGCTGTGGAAGAGACCGGACTGGATAAGATCCTGGACAAGGAAACCGTCTCGAAGATCCTGGGCGACGTCGCGGACGAATTTGTGTCGACCCTGCTGGACGGCACCGGACTGCGCGAACTGGCGAACAAGCTGGCCGCGCCGGGTACGATGGTGGATACGATCAAGGCGAACCTTGCCAGCGCGCGCAAGCAGGTTGTGGATCTGCCCAAGTCGATCCGTGGCGTCCTGGAGGACAGCATTCTGGAAAGCGTCAAGAAAGCCATCGGTCCGGAAGTCTATGCCGAGCTCGAGAAGAGAGGCAAGGATGCCGAACTGAAGGATGAGCTGCTGGATATGTGCGGCCAGATGCTGGAAGATGAGATCGTTGCCATGACGGACTTTGACGGCAACATGACCGAAGCGAAAGCCTTCTTCCAGAATGTTATGCAATCGACATTGAACGAACTTTTCGGTCTGCTGGTGGAAACGATCTCCGGCAGCATGAGCGGAAAGAACTTCAATCAGGATATCCTGCTCATCCGTCTGAAACAGGTGGAGGAGAGTGTATTCTTTGCCGCCAAGGATCGGATCGTGGCGAGGATGACGGACGCCGTCACCCAAAAGTTGGATGAAATGGGTCTGACGTCCAAGCTCGATCCCAAGGTGATGAAGAAGAGCATGAAGGACCTTGGCACGGACTTGAGCCGTTCGATCGAGGAAGGTATGAAGGGGATCGGCGGCAACTTTGTGAACGCCATGACCAAGGACCTGGTGGATGTCAAGCAGTTTACGGACTTCATGACCGGTAAGATGACCACCACCATGAAGGAAAAACTGATGTATGCCGTGCGTCAGGCTGGCGCGACCCTTACCACGGAGGCGCTGGACGCGCTGACGAAGAAGCTGGATGTCCAGATCGAACCGAGCGACGATTACAAGCGTCACTACATCCGTACCGAAGCGATTGCCGGTGTGGGCAAGAGTGATGTGGGTGTGGCCGGCAGTGTGACGGTCGCTGTCGTGAACGGCAAGACCGAAGCGAAGATCAAGGATATCGCGGCCGCCGATCGCCTGAACGGTGTGATCGAAGTGGGCGGAAACCTGATCGTGTCTGCCGAGAATGATCAGCATGTGCTGACCACGGCTTCCGGATCCATGAAACCTGACGGATCCGCGGACGCCAATGAAGCTGCCGGTGCTTCCTCCGAGCAGGACAGCAAGGGCACCGAGCAGGAACAGCCCACGGTGACTGTTGTTACCGCCAGCGCGACCTATACCATCGTTACGGGTAAAGGCGGCAGCGTTGAAGTGAGCGAGGACAAACACAGCGCGAAACTGAAGGCGGAAGAAGGCTATCTGCTGCCCGAAGTGATCACCTTCACTTATCAGGACGCGAATGGCGCCCAGAAGACGGTGGAGATCAAGAAGGCCGATGGCAAGATCGCCGATGACGGCGCCTTCACCTTTGTTCTGCCCGCGGATATCAGCACCGCCGCGGACGCCAGCGAGATCAAGGTGACCATGGCCTTTGGCGAGGATCTGAAGACCATCACCAAACCTGGAGACAAACGTCTGGCGGTAGCGGTCGAAGGCCGCGACGCGCCTGCCGAAAATGAGACGCCCAAGGCCAAGGCCAATGATCTGGTCAAGGTCTCTGTGACTCCGGACACCGGCAAGAAAGTTTCCAAGCTGACCTATACCTATCTGGACGAGAAGGGTGTCAAGCAGACCAAGGAGATCATCACGGTCGACTCTGTGGCCGGCAATGTGATCACCTATGTGTTTGACATGCCCGGAACAGAAGTCCTCAGCATTGAAGCCACCTATATCGACGACCCCAATGTGCTGACGAAGGAACCTGAAGCGGCCAAGAACACCGTGAAGCGGACCGTTGGCACCGGCGCCAATGCCAAGACGTATACCTATGAGATCTCCACGGCAAAGGGCGGTACCGCCGAAATCGGGTCCGACAACGATTCCGCGACCCTGAAGACCTATCAGGGCTACGATGTGCCGCGGCGTGTTTCCTATACCTATACCAACAAGAAGGGTGAGGAAAAGACCGGATACTGGCAGCTGAACACCAAGAACGCCTTCGGCTCCACTGTGCCGCGGGATACCAGCGATACGGACCGGACCATCCATGTGAACGTCGAATTCGACCCCGCCAAGAATCCGGAAGCCGGCAAGCCGATCGAAAACGAAGCGCAGAACGGTACCGGCAAGACGGTCGGCGTGGGTGCCGCGTTCTCTCTTGCCTACGGGGATGTGGATACGACGACTCTGATCGGCGCGAACCGTGTGGTTGCCGCGAATGCGATTGCCGTAAGCGCGGCGGCTGACCGCAAGGTCGAAACTTCGGCCGTGGCCGGTACAGATCCGCTGGCCCGTGAGACTGCCTCCAAGGTTGAAGACAACGAAAAGCGGCAGGACATCTCGCTGGATGCCTCTGTGGCCATCAACATTCTTGACAGCAATGTGAGTGCCAAGGTGGGCGAGGGTGCTTCGATCACCACCACCGGCGAAAATGAACTCGAACTGGATGAAGATACCGGAGCAAAGGTCAAGCCTGAAGGAGAAGAGGAAGAGGACGAAAAGAAAGAGACCGAAACGGTCAACTTCCTCCTTGGTGCTTCTGAGACCGGCGCTTCCTCTGTGCAGAGCAGCAGCTTTGCCGTAGGCAAGTCCACGGCTGTTGGTGCTTCTGTGGGTATCAATATCATTTCTACCGATATTCTCTCGACCTTCCTGGGCGAGGCTGTGCTGGAAGCCGGTACAGCGAAGATCACCGCCATGAGCTCGTCTGAGGACGAGGCCAACGCGATCGCGACCGCCATGGGTGCCGATATGGACCGCTATGTCGGTAAATTCAAGCGCGCGGAAGAGACTGCCGAAGAAACCGCCAACAGAGTGGCCAACGGTGAGGTCTTCGGTGGCTCCGGCAGCGGCAAGAAGGATGAAAAGAAGAACAGTACCGCGGACCGTGTCAACAACCGTGTTGACAGCGAAGGCTCCGCCGACGGGCAGAAGACGGAGGGCGATGCCCCTGTTTCCACCCGTGTGCTGCGCAGCCAGAATGTGGAAGGCACGACGGATACTTCCGCGGCGAATACCAACGATACGAACACCAAGGCCGGATCGGCCGTGAATGAAGCGAACGATAATACCGGCACAACGGGCGGTCTGCAGGGCGATGCCAGCGCTCCCAAAAAGCAGAACTACCAGGTTGCCGCCGCGGTCGGCCTCAACGTGAGCGATCACGCGGCCCAGGCGCGCATGGCCGGTAAGATCCACGCGGCGGGCGGCGTGGCAGTGGCCTCCGGAAACGATGGCAACTTCCGCACCCTTGGCACCGGCGCCTCCATGTCCCGGGCGGAAGGCGCCAACTCCATCGCTGCCGGTGTGGCCGTGAGCGTGACGAACAACGAAGCCATTTCTGTTGTGGAGGGCGAGATCCTGGGTTATACCGACAAGAACGGTGAAACCACGGTAGGCGATGTTGAGATCACTGCCGCGCTGACCCAGAATACGACCGGCGACTTTGCCGGCCTGATCGGTGCCCAGTCTCTGGCGGGCGCGATCTCCGGCGCGAACTCCAAGATGTCTGTGGCCGGCGCGGTCTCCGTGCTGGTTTCGAACGCGAAGACGGAAGCCGAAGTCAAGGATGGCACGGTCATCGAGGCCGAACAGGTCGAAGTGTCTGCCACCGATAAATCCAGAATGACCACCCGCGCGGGCGGCGTGAGCATCTCCAAGGGCTCCAGCGTGGGCGTGGGCGCTTCCTTCTCCAGCATTTTCTCCAATAATGTCGTGCATGCCATGATCGGCGACGATGTCAGGATCACCGGCACCAAGCTGAATGTTCTCGCGGACAAGCAGATAGTGACGATGGATGACTACAAGAACGCCTTTGGCCTGGATAAACTGCTGACCGATTCCAGCGAACTGGATGACGACCAGCGTGCCGACGCTTCGACCGGTTTTGTGGATATGCACAAGCGGGAAAACGGCGGCTACACGGTCAACATCAACGTTACCAGCGACAAATTGCTGGAAACTGTGGATCTGTTGAACTTCCTTTCCAGCACGAACTATTATGCTGAAGCTGTTGCCGGCTCCATCATGACCGGCGGCACAGACAACAAGGCTTCCGTGGCCGGCAGCGTCGCGATCGTGCATTTTGACAACGACGTGATGGCCAGGATCGGCTCCGGCGCGGTGATCGATATCGCCAAGGCGGACATGAGCGCGGAAGAAGAGGAAGACGAAGACAACGGTGTTGTCGCGGTCGAAGCCAAGAGTGGCTCCAATACCCGCGTGATCGCCGGTGCCCTGAACGTCGCGCCCTCTGAATTTGGCATCGGCGTGGATATCGCGTTGCTGCTCAACAACGACAAAGTGACGACCGATGTGGGCGAAGGCAAGACCGGCGCCTCCACCATCACCGCGGAAGGCGGCTATCGCCAGAACGCGAAGATCGACGCGGATACCCAGCTCTTTACCGTGGCCGCGTCCGTGTCCAACTCCTCCACCAGCAAGGCGACCATCGGCGGCACGATCAACGTGATCGTGGCGGAGAACGAGGCGGCTTCCACGGTGGGTGAGAATACCGTGATCCAGTCCGGCGACAATCTGCGCGTGAGCTCCTCCACGGATGAGAATCTGCTCCTGATCTCCGTGAGCGTGGCTGCCGCGGCAGGCAAAGTGGCCGTGGGCGGAACGGTGGATGTTGTCGTCAACGAAGCCAAGACCCTGACGACCGTGAAGGACGGCGCCAAGCTGACTGCCGGCAAGGATCTGAGCATCCTTGCGAATGAAGTGGAAAAACTGATCTCCGTGATCGCTTCCGCTTCCGCGAACGTGGGCAGCGGCGGACATTCCGCGGCGGGCGCCCTGGGCGTGCTCGTGACCTCGAGCGAAACAAAGACAAACATCGGTAAGGCGACCCTGACTGCCGATAACGACATCCAAACTGAAGCGAAATCCGACAGCCTGGTGGTCAACGCTTCCATCGCCGCGGCGGGTGCCGCGAACGGTGTGGGCGCCGGCCTGACCGTGACCGTGGACATCCTGAAGCGCGAAGCGGAAGTGAACACGGACCATACCGTGATGACCGCGGGACGGAACGTACGCTCCCAGGCACTGGGCAAGGATGTCATCGTACTCGTGGCTATGGCGCTTGGCGCTTCCGCGAACGGCGTGGCCGTGGGCGGAACGATCCCGGTGGTTGTCACCATGAGCGAGATCCGGAATATCAATGAAGAAACCTCCATCACCGCGAAGAACGGTCATGTCGGCGTTGAGGCCGACCTGAAGAGCACGCTGGTGGATGCCGCGGGCGGTCTGGCCGCTTCCGGCTCCAGTGCGGCGGTGGGCGCGACTGTCTCTACTCTGGTCTACAAAAACCTGATCGAAACGATCCTGAAGGGCGGAAAAGTGACCGCTGGCGCGACGGCGGACGAAATGACCGGTCTGCGCGGCAGGAAGACCGTTTCCGGTATCTATGTCGGCGCGACCGGCATGGAGACCGCGGTGATGGCTTCTCTGGCTGCTTCCGGCTCCGTCGGCAGTCTCGCGGGCGCGGGCGTGATCAACACGCTGGTTGCCAGCGACACCGTGCGCGCGGAAGTCTCCGGCGCGACCCTGACGGCCGGAACCGACAGCAAGGCCTTGGGTAAGGGCGGCTCCGTAGTGGTACACGCGGCGGATGACGCGGGCATCTACAACTGTGCGGGCGCTCTGTCCGCCTCCACCTCGACCGGTATCGGTGCCACGGTTGTGGTCACCGTGTTCTCGCAGGATGTATCGGCAATCCTGAAGGATGCCGTGGTAACTGCCGCGGCTGACACTGAGGTATCCGCGGATACCGACAATAGCCTCTGGTTGCTGGCTCTGGCCTTTGCTGCCGGTGGCTCAACCGGCGTGGCCGGTGATCTGAACGCCATGGTCTTTGAAACCAGGACCGCGGCGGAGCTGGCCGGTATCGTGGACGCCGGCGGCAATGTGAATGTGGACTCCGTGGCGAAGAACACCCTCGTGAACGCTGGCGCCGGTATCGCGGTGGCCGGGAACACCTCTGCGGTGGCCATGGGCGTTGTGACTTATTTCCAGGGCGAGACTCTTGCCACCATCGGCAAGGACAGCATCATTGGCACCGCTACGAAGCCCGTTGGCGGAAAAGTGAACGTGAGCGCCAAGAGCGAAGAATTCGTGACGGCGGACGCGGTCGGTGTTTCTGTGGGCGGCGGTGTCGGCGTGGCCGGCTCTCTGGATGTCATTATTACCAAGACGAAGACCAAGGCTGTGACTGAAGACGGCGTGAAGATCTACGCGGCGGGCGATATCGCTGTGGATGCCAAGGACAGCCTGACCCTGCTCGCTATTGTGGCCAACGCGGCCGCTGCCGGGGCAACCGGCGCGTCTGTGACGGCGTTGGTCAGCGTCAATCTGGCGACGATCGTTGCCAGGATCGGCACCAACAATATCCTTCAGGGCAATAACGTGCTGGTGAACGCGGCGGACGAACGTGAGTTCGTGACCGTGGCGGCCAACTTTGCGGGCGGCGGTACCGCCGGTGTCGGCGTGACGATGACGGTCATCGTGGCCGGCGCGAAGATGAGCCAGGAAGCCAGCAATAACCTGAACGGTTCTTCCGGCCTGAAGCCCACGGATCAGCTGAATGCCGCGTTTGATCAGGGCAACAAGACCGCGCTGAATGGCTATCAGCCGGATGCGGATGAGCTGGATCTGATGATGTCCGGTGACGGACAGAAACTGGACGGCAAGAGCTACGGTTCTTACGGCCAGAACAGCCAGTACGCGGAAGCGCCGGACGGAAGCGTGTTGTATACCCGCGTCCAGAAAAACGGGACAAAGGGCGAAGACGAGAGCGACTTTATCTATACTTCAACGGGAAAGACATCGATCAATCTGTCTGCTGAGGCGGGAACAGGCGCTGAACAACAATATTACTACTATGATCCCGACAGCAGGAGCTATTCCGCCGCGGTGACGACCTACAAGACTGAAGACGCCGAAAAGAGTGCCAACGGTGGTAAGGACTCCGGCACTTCCTTCTCTTCTTCCTCCATGGGCGATATGAAGGATACCGTATCCGCTGTTGTGGATGACAATACCAGCATTTCCGCGAAAAATGATATCTCTGTGACCGCGAACGATAAGGTCGACTCCACGGTGGTCTCCGGTACGGTGGCTGTGGGTGGCGCGGCCGGTGTGGGCGTGGGCCTGACGGTCGAAGTGCTCCACTCCAACGTGGATGCCGCTGTGGCCGAAAATGTGACGCTGGATGCCGGCGATACCGTGACGGTGAAGGCCGCTACCGGTGCTGACGAAAAGGACGCCGCGGAAGAACTGGCAAAACTGAAGCCTTCTGAAAATAATCCGATCTCTGTCAAGCAGATCGCGGCCAGCAATGAAGAAGCCTCTTCCCAGACCGGGAACGACGGTGCCGGTTCCACTGTGCGCCTGATCTCCCTGAACGGTGCTGTTGGCGGCGGCGCGGGCGTCGCGGTCAGCGGATCCGCCCTGCTGGTGTTCTCCGAAGTGAACGCCGAGATGGCGGGCACCGTGAAGAGCGCGAAGCATGTGAACGTGCTGACCGACATGGAATTCGGCGAGGTCATGACCGCGAACCTGAGCGTGGCCGGCGGTGGCGTCGGTGTTGGCGCCTCTGTGGGTATGGCTTACTTCCAGGGCAGCACCAAGGCTGAACTGAGCGGCGATGTGACCATGGATGAGAAGGCCACAGGGACCACCATCCATGTGGGTTCTACCGGTGACACCCGCGCGGTGACGGCCGCGGCTTCGATCGCGGCGGGCGCTGTGGCGGTGAACGCCGGCGTGGCGCTGGCAATCAACCGCACCACTGTGCGCTCCCTGATCGGCGGCGATGTGAAGATCAACGCGGCGGGCACGGATATCACGGTGGATCATGACTTCCATACCCAGGCGGAGGCCCTGATCATCTCTGTGGCGGCAGGCGCTGTGGCTGTGAACGCTACGGGTACTGTGGTGATCAACAAGCTGGACGCCGCTTCCCTGATCGGGAATGAGACGGCCGGTGAAGGCTCGATCGTAGCCAAATCCCTGAAGGTGAACGCACTGGCGGATGGCGATGTGATCGTCACGGCCGCGTCGGTTGCCGGCGGTGGCGCGGCAATCAATGCGATCGTCGCTTTGGGCCTGAACTATGTCAACAATATCGCGCAGGTGCGCAATATGTCCCTGACCCTGACCGGAGATCTGGCTGTGAATGCCAAACTGAGCGGCCAGACGCAGGTGACTTCACTCTCCGTGGCCGGCGGTCTGGTGGCGGGCGGTGCCTCTGTGGATATCGCTTCTATCGCCTCCAAGAACGTGGCGGCAGTGGATCTGGGCAGCAAGAATATGACCGCGGGTAATGTGAATGTGTATGCCAACGCGGCTAATCCTCAGGCTACCGTGATGGGTGTTACCGGTTCCGCCGGCGGCGCCGCGGCCAACATCAATGTCGGCCTGGCGCTGAATGAGGGCGAGAATACGGCCCGTCTGACTTCCGACAGTGGCGAGATCAACATCAAGGACGCGGATGCCAAAGACGGGATCGCGCCTCAGCTGAATGTTGTTGCCGAGGGCAAGGGCCGTGCCTATGCCGCGCTGTACAGTGCCGCTGTGGGCGGATACAGCGCGAACATCTCCGTGGCGCTGAGCGACCTGAAGTATAAACAGACCGCGGCGATGGAAACGAACGGTACAGTGGCTGCCGTGGGCGCCGATGTGAAGGTCGCGTCTCTCCAGAACCAGACCGGCAAGACCGTGGATTCCTATCAGTTCAAATACACGGCGACCGGCAAGAACAAGGAAAAGTACACTGAGAATCTGACGCTCGACTTCGGCGATTCTCTGTCCGAAGCGTATCTCTTCTCCGCGGGCACCGGTCTGGCGGCCGTTACGGCCAGCGCTGCCACGGTCCTTTCCGACAGCACCAACAAGGTCAAGCTGAGCGTGAAGGATATGACCGCCGGTAATATCGAAGTGCTGGGCGGTGGCAATTCTGATTCCAATGTCAAAGTAGATAATGTTTCCTCCGGCGCGGTGACGGTCGGTGTGTTGCTGGGCTTTGCCATTACCCGTGGCAGCTTTGAAACGGATGTGACGATCGCGGACGGTGGCAAGCTGACCGCGGACAGCCTGGTTGTGGATGGCAGATTCATGAGCAGCGCGGCGTCTGTGGTGACGCCTGCCGCCGGCGGTGTAAAGGCTTCGATCGTCAATGTCGGTCTGAACACGGCTACAGCCTATAACAACGCCACTTCGGGCACCACTGTCAGCGGCGGCAAGATCCTGTCTGACGGCGTGATCCGCATTCTGGCAGACGGCAGTGCCTCCAGCAATGCGTGTGTTGTGTCGCCTACGGCTACAGTCACGGCTGTCAACGTGGTGGCGAACATCGCTGTGGCGCTGAACCACGCGGAGCAGAAACTGACCATCAAGGATACCTCGATTGCCGGCGCGAGCAAGGATAAGGCCCCCACGCTTGAGGCCAGCGCCGTGATGACGAACCTTGAAAAGGTCGATCCCAAGAAGGAAGAAACCTGGCGTCGGACTTACGCCGCGACCTCTTCCTCCAGCGTGAACCATGACGATGATGTCACGATCACCATGTTCGGTATCAAGATCAGCACCGCGGTGGCTCAGTCGAACACGAAGAATGTGCTGGAGATCAAGGACAGCGATCTGAAGGTCGAGGCTATGAACGCAAAGGCCCAGACGATCTCTGACGCGACAGCGCTGGCAACCAGCGGCTTCACCGCGGGACTCGCGACCGTCGGCAGCCTGATCACCTATGCCCGGACGCATGACACGGTGCAGACCACCCTGTCCGGCACCAACGTGGATGCGCAGGACGATGTCTCCATCACGGCGGACGCGAACGCCAACGCGAAAGCGACCTCCGAACAGGGCGGTAACCTGTCCATCCTCAATGTGCAGGTTTCTGACGCCAAAGCCCTTGTCGGCGCGGCGGATGATGCCCGTCAGACGGTTTCTGTGACCGTGAACGGCGGCACCGTCAATGCCGGCGGCGATGTGACTGTGCAGGCGAGCAACGCGGGCACAGCTTCCTCCAATATCAAGCAGGGCTTGAACGTGGGTGGCGTGAACATCGTTATCAGCCATCTGCCTACCGAAAGCTACTACAATACGACAGCCAACGTGACGGGCGGCGCGAAGATCAACGCGCTTGGCGGTATCCGCGTGAAGACGCAGGATGACATGGGCGCCATCAGTACCGTCAACGGTTCCTCCATCGGCTTTGGTCTGAACGCCAATATCACCAAGGGTATGAATAAGGTCGTCGCGAACGACAAGATCATGATCGACGGTACGCTGGCGGCCCGTGAGGGACTGGATATCCTGATCGACTGCGTGGCGAACGTAAATGCCCAGACGCTGGCGAACGGCGGCGGTTTCATCGACGGTGAAACGCTGCAGTCCGAGAATACCGTGAACCGTACAGCGACGATCGATATTCAGAAAAACGCTGAACTGAGTGCCAACTTTGGTGATCTGAACATCATCAACGCGGTCGGTACCAAGGATAATCTGGCGACTACCTCCAGGATCTCCTCCGGCGGCTTTGTGGCACTGGGCGATATCACGAACAGGTTGAATATCAATACCAACGCCACTGTGAAGATTGGAGACGGTGTTTCCATCAAAGACCGCTTCAACACGGTGACCATCCGCAGCGACGCGTCCCAGGTAGGCGTGAATATGAGCGGTTCCGCCGATACATCCGGTATGGGCGTCAGACCTTATGTCGAGAATATCGCAAAGGTGAACCTGAATGCGGAAACCACGATGGGCGCGGCGAACGTGGAAGGCAGAAACGTCAGCATCCAGGCGTTGATCGGTAATCTGGATACCTACTACTATGCTTATTCCAAGGGCGCTTCGCTGGGAGCCAACATCGACGCCAAGAATGATGTGAAGACGGACCTGAACGCGAATACGACGATCGGCGCGGCGACGATCATCGGCCATGACCTGGCTGAACTGGTTGCTTCCACGCAGCCTGCATACCGTTCCTCCAACATCCATGGCAAGACCCGTGTACAGCTGAACGCAATCGGTAAGGGTATCGCTTACGGCGCGCTCCAGACGAACGCGGAAGCTGATCTCAATGTGGGTGAAGGCTTTATCTACAAGGGTGCCAATATTACCGTGGGCACTCAGCAGTTCACTGAAAACCGTGTGTACAACGAACTGAGCACGGGTGGCTTTGCATACCGTTCGAGCGATGATGACGATTACTCCTTCTCCACCAAGTCTTCCGCTTCGATGGTCAAGCCCACGCTGTACCTCAGCGACGCGGCGGCCGGCATCTATATCGATGTCAGCGACCGTGGCATCCGTGAAGTGGGTCTGAAGAAGGAACTCCCCATTTGGACCGATACCGCGAACCAGGTGACGCTGCGTAACATTGCCAACTCCCTGCCCGGCGTGGCCAACCTGAACGCGCGTGTCAGCGGGATCACTGTGTACGATCAGTCCGTGATCCCCACCGTGCAGATCACCAATTCTACCAACAAGGCGCTGAAGCTGTCCGATATCACGTTCCAGAATACGGGCTTTGTCAATTCCCGTGTGTTTGTGAACGGCACCCGTCTGACAAATACCGATCTGACAATGAAGCATACCGAGTACAACCCGACCCTGCTGGTTGAAAGCAGCGGAATGGGTGACGTGATGCTGAACGGCTTGATCGCGTTGACGGATGGTACGGCTTCCTTCATCTGGACTGGCGAAGAGGGTGGCAAACTGCTGAGCCTCGGCCCGGTGACAAGCGCGACCACGGACCTCGCCTATCTGGGTGACTCCTCGAAACTCATCGCGCCGCTGTGGACCCGTGCGCTTTATGTGCGTGGCGCTTCCGGCATCGGCAGCAGCGAAGCGGATCCCTTCCGCGTTTGGCTGATGCAGCAGGGCGATGACGCCGGCACCGTGGATGTGGACCTTGAGGACGGCAACATCTTTATGAGCTTGGCCGCCTCTCGCCTGGTGAACGTACCTGAACTGCCGAAGAACGCGGAAGAAGCCAATGCGCTGAATAACGCGCTGGGCGGCGGTCTGAAACTGGACCTGGACAACATCGTGTCCGAGGCCGGTTGCGTGACGTTGGTACTGGAAGAAGGCCGCAACCTGTTCACTGTCGACGGCGCTGAAACGGTGACCATTCCTCTGCCCGGAAAACTGGAATACGCGGAAGATACCACCTGCACTGTGGCCCTGAAGAAGCCCGTGCAGCTCACCGGTATGGATATGCTGGAATACTATATGGTGGCCTATGACAGCAAGACTGGCCTTGGCACCTACCAGCTGCCCAACGGAACGGTGTTCTATATGGACAACGAGGGCAATGTGGACCGCATCGAGGAAGGCGGCGTGACCGCTGGAATCGGCGAATACGTGTTTGAACGCGACGAGACCACCGGCGAAGTCATTTCGATCGGTCTGTCTGCCGGCGTCTCCATCAACCTGAAGACCGGTAAGCTCAGCGTAGCGGATAATACCTCCTTCACCGTGTTGCTCTCCGCGCTTAAGGACAGCTGGCTGGATTCGAACGGTCTGTATGACAACAGCGGTATCTCTGTCCGTCTGACCCTCGCGAATGAAACCACGAAGAAGCTTGAGGAAGTGACCCTGAAGGTCAAGTACCTGGGCGAATGGAACGGCAAGAAATGGTATGGCATGGATGGCTTGCTGCCCAGCCTGAAGAAGCCGCTTCCGGAAGACACTCAGACCTTCATGATCTCCCGCGATACCGCGAAGGATGAAGTGAAGTTCTATGAGGTAGGCAACGTAAGAGAGATCGCCTCTACCTCGGTGGATGATTACTTCGAAAATGTGTATATAAAAAAGGGTAACGCGGTGATCACGGAAGGCGGATGGGAAACTGTGCGTACCCATGCCGCGGCGCTGGCTGGCACCGGGGAAAAGCTGAATAGCATGCTCCATGTGAACAACAGTAACGAGTACACCATGAATGACTTCCTCGGATCCGGTTATAATGTGACGATGTACTACAACGGTGAGAACAACATCACCTATATGATCGGGACCGATACCCTGGGCATCGTCAAGGATACCATGGAAAATGGTATGTTCACGGTCGATGAGGCGACAGCCGCGCGTTATCCCAAGCTGCGCGACATCTTCTGGAACGTGAACAAGGTGGTTCAGCCGCTGACTGAAGCGCAGGCTACAGACGGTGACGATTGGGTGACCATTACCGCCAACTATGGCAAGTACTTCAGGTTCTCAGAAGTTTATCACACCACCGGTGATTTCTTCTTTGACATGCATTATTACTGGAAGAACAAGAACTATGAGGCGAATGGACGCAAACTTGTATTCAACTATCTGAAATTGACTGAAGCCTCCGGATCCATTGCCAACGAAAACTTCGGGACGAAGGACTATCTGGTGGTGGCGGATGATGAGGGCAACAACCGTTATCTGCATCTTGAGGAAGATGGCAGCTATACGGAGGACAAATTCAATAGTGACGATGTGGTGACTGAGACCAAGGCGGCTACAGTCGAATTGGTCAAAGGCACGAACGAAGCGCCTACCGGAATCTACCATCTGTATGACAAAGAGGGTAACCTCTTCAAACTGAACGGGTCGGACACTTTTGTCGGCGGATATACCCTGGACAATACTTACGGGGAACCCGTTGAGGACGCGGAGTGGACCTATTATCCCTATGTCCTGCTGGATGAGAGTGAATACACGCAGGATCCCTCTGTGGCGCCGTCCGCGGTGCCCTATGATACGGATGAATACTATGTGGCGGTGGATGCGGACGGTATCGTCAGAAACATCAGCAAGTTCACGAAGGAGACCCGCAGAGACGCTGTGATCGACTCTGAGGACTATTTCGAACTGTCTTACGCGACTGGTGGAAAGGGCAAGAACACCGGCCTGCCTGGCCTGTGGACGGAAGCCGAAGAGAACCCGCTGGTGCCGGGTACCCAGTATAAGTCTTCCCAGACTTATTCCATCATCGTGCAGAAAAACGCGGACAAGACGGTGACCGTGCTCAAGTACAACGGTACCAAGACCTTCGAAGGCAAAGAAGTCCCTGATACCGAGGTTCTGGGTACTTCGCTGAAGATCGAGGAGACCTATCACCCGATCACGGTGGAGTATGAAGCTTTCAAGGATCCGGATCATCCGGCAACCTCGGAAGTCGAGACGAGACTGGCGAAGACCGGCAGCTTCATCGCGGATAGCGATATGGGCAAGATCCTCAACCAGGATGTTTATACGCTGGATGAGAACGGAAACCTGATCGTGAATAAGAAGTACAAGATCCGTAAACCGGCGACATCCAGCAAGTATCTGTATGTGACACCGGAAGGCTTCGCCAGTGTGGAGACGGACCTGGATGTCCGCAAGGGTGAGGAAGTGCTCACCAAACATCCCTATGAGTACTATAAGGTGACCTTCGATAGCGATGGCAAGGTCCTTAACAATGTGAAGGAACTGGTTTCGGAAAGCAAGGTCGTCAAGGGCGCGAGCGATGTGTCCCAGCTGACGCTCCGTTTCGGCGGCCTGATCGAAGGTAAGGATGAAAAGGCCAAGGTCGAAAATCCGACCATGAACTTCCTGGGCGAAGTGAACGACATCGATATCCACGGTGCGATCCTGCCCACGGAAATCATGGAAGCCAATAAAAAGGGCTACCAGATCACCGATACGCTGTTCCTGACGAATGAAGGCCTGATCGTGAGCAAGAACGGCGACTTCGAGTCGATGTACGACGGTGAAGTCTATACCTCGACCAATGTCCAGGCCGACAACATGAAGTGGGTCCGGGACGAAACCAATCTTTGGGACACCAGAAACAGCAAGATCAGCGTTACTGTCGGTGGGGACAAAGCCACTACGCAGTATGTCTGGCGCGAAATGCGTACCGACCGTATCGCGACCGATATGAATGGGGATTATTGGCTCCTTGAGGACGATACCTGGACAAAGGTCGCCAGCGCGACGGATACCGGTGCTTCCAATCCGAACAAGCTGGAAATCACCTATAACGGTTTTGTCTACCTCAAGTCTTATCTGGACTATCCGGCGGACGGCTCCTATATGCATATGGATGGCGACGCGAGTGAAGACCAGAAGATGATCCTCTTCTACGAGATGCCTGTGTTCGACATCGGCAAGTCTGAACCCAGAGGCTATATCAGAGTGGGCGCGGACGGCACGGTGAAACCCGTGAGCGAAAATGCCATGTCTCAGATCCTCATGGCGGACAAAGAAGGAACCGACTTTATGGTCCTGTCCGTCGAGGCGGGTAAAGACCTTACCATCATCATGAATGATGAAGCGGGCAGCCTGCTGGATAACGACGGCACGACGGACAACGATGACCTGATTGCCGGCGGCACTGTGACCATCATCAGTGACAGTACCGGCGACATCGGTACCGATACGAACCCGCTGGAAATCTCGGCGTCGAAGGTGATGCAGAAGAACCTGAATCGCGAGAACATCATTGCGACGGATACCTTCCTATATATTGATGACGGTAACTACTATGCTGACGGCGATGTGATCGTCGATGACGCTGACTGGGTGGTCCGCACCAAGGCGGGCAGCGTGGTCTTTGGTCCCGACGAGAACAAAGTCATCTATGACCTGACCGTCATCAACGGCGGCTGCGCCTCCATTACCACCAACCAGATCCTGGTTGACGGCAAATGGATCGACAACGAAGCGGCCGGTGTGGACGGAAATATCCTGATCCATGACCTGTGGCTGGAAGACAGCTATATGAGTCCGGAAGATGAAACCCTGACCAGCAGAGCCTGGCTGAACGCCGATGGCGATATCGTGATCAATAACGTGAACAGCGGCTACGACACCGGTAAGGGTGGCGAACTGGTTGCGAACGCGAAGAATGATATCACTGTGACCGAGACGCTGGATGCTACCAGCAGCACCGTGGCTCTGACCGCGGAAACCGGTAGCGTCACAATCGGCAACATCGAGCTGTCCGGCTCTGATGTGACGGTGGATGCCGCGACGGATATCACCGTGGCGGAGACCCTGGACGCCGGCAGCAGTACCGTGGCGCTGACCGCGGAAACCGGTAGCGTTACGATCGAAAACATCGTTCTGACTGACGGCTCTGATGTGACGGTGGATGCCGCGACGGATATCACCGTGGCGGAGACCCTGAACGCTTCCAGCAGCACCGTGGTCCTGACCGCGGAAACCGGCAGCGTGACGATCGATAACATCACTCTGACCGATGATTCCGACCTGACGGTGGAAGCTGCGGAAAACATTACTGTTACCGACACTCTGAATGCTGCGAGCAGCACCGTGAACATGATCGCGGGCGATGACGCGGACTTCGGCAAGGTCGAACTGTCCGGCTCCGATGTGACGGTGGATGCCCAGAACGACATCACCGTGACCGAGACTTTGAATGCCGGCAGCAGCACCGTAGCCCTGACCGCGGAGGACGGCAGCGTGACGATCGGTGACATCGAACTGACTGATGCGACCACCCTGAAGGTGAAAGCTGAAGAAGACATCAGCGTGAAGAACGATCTGACCGCAGTGGAGAGTGTTGTGGAACTGATCGCCCGCGCGAACAACCTGATCGGCGGTAATGTCGATCTGACCGATACTGAACTGACTGCGGAAGCCGCGGAAGACATCACTGTGAATGGTGATGTGACTGCCGAGGGCAGCACTGTGGCGCTGACCGCTGAGACCGGTAGCCTGACGATCGACGGTAACGCCGATCTGACTGACACCGAACTGACTGCGGAAGCCGCGGAAGACATCACTGTGACGGGTACGTTGAATGCTGAAAGCAGCACGATGGACCTGACCGCCGGTGAAGACATCACCGTGACGGGCACCGTGGACGCCACGAGCACCACGATGGACCTGACCGCTGGTAACGACACCGTGATCGGCGACAACGTGACCCTGACGGAT
>JAZUFB010000035.1:0-5717 GCA_045640475.1 Clostridia bacterium | reverse complement strand
CGATGATGGGCTTGGCGTCATCGGTCTTGCCGTCGAAGGAATGCGCATCGGCAGGCAGCTCGCTGACCCATTCGTTGTACACGTTCATACGGGTCTCCACGCCGTTGTCGCTGGAGGTGTAGCCCTTTTCGAAGGCGATCTCTTCGCCATTGACACGGATGGCGTTGATCTTGAGGCTGGCGCCGGGATAGGTCTTTTCACCGTTCACGATGCCCAGGGCGGCGAAGGCCAGACCCTGCGCTTCGGCACCAAATTCCAGACCCACGGTGTAGTCGCCAAAGCCGTTGATCTCGGCATTCTTGGCGGTCACGGGGTATTCGTTTCCGTCGTACCAATACTGGTTGGCCCAGGCGCTGTCGGCATACATGATGTACGCGGTGTCAACGCCGAACTGATGCAGCACGAAATCGATCTCGATGCTCTTCACGGCCGCGAACAGTTCCTTGTCCACAATGATGGGCTTGGCGTCGTCGGTCTTGCCGTCAAAGGAGCGGGCATCGGCGGGCAGTTCGCTGACCCATTCGTTGTAGATGTTCATGCGGGTCTCGAGGCCGTCGTCGGAAGAGGTGTAACCCTTTTCGAAGGCGATCTCTTCGCCATTGACACGGATGGCCTTGATTTCCAGGGTATAGTTGGGCAGAGCGGTCTCACCGTTCTTGATGCCCAGGGCGGCAAAGGCCAAGCCCTGCGCTTCGGCGTTGAATTCGAGGCCCACGGTGTATTCGCCGGCGCCGGTCACTTCAACGGTCTTGGCGGTCACGGGATACTCGTTCCCGTCCATCCAATACTGGTTGGCCCAGGCACTGTCGGCATACATGATGTAAGCCACAGGCGCGGTGGCTTCTTCCGCCATCGCGGGCAGGATGCCAAGCGCGCTCATCAGCAGCGCCAGACAAAGGATGATACTCAAACCCTTTTTCATGATAGTTCCTCCTTCATAATTCTTGGGTTTCTTTATCGCTTCTGCCTGTTCGGCAGAAAAGATCAAATATTGCCTCGGCATTCCAATCGCTCAATCGTCGTCAGCTTAAGCCTCAGAAGCTTAGGTACAACCCCTTACGGAATCGCTCACGCCTTGGCTCCCCCTTGGGGGAGCTGTCGCCTCCGGCGACTGAGAGGGCGCGTTTGTGTAACTCATGTAATCGATTACACGGAACGGTATAAAAATCGGGAGCATTTCCGGGGGCTTTTCAGGGTCAACTTTTAAGCTTTCCGAGGGAATCTCCCGCCTGGAACCGGCCGGGAACGTAGATCTGGCGCGGTTCTATTTCCGGGTCGTTGATATTTTGGCACAGCAGTTCAACGGTCTGTTGCGCGATGGTTTCATAATCCTGGCGCCAGGTGGCCAGGGAGGGTTCGAGCAGCGCGTTCATGCGGATGCCGTCATACCCGACGACGCTGACGTCTTTGCCGACCGTCAGCCCGTAGCGGCGTACTTCCCGCATACACCAGACAGCGCTGTAATCGTCCGGGCAGAAGATGCAGGTGGGGCGGTTCCGGCGCTCCAGCAGCACGCGGGTGGCCTTGGCCACGGCTTCCGCGTCCCGGAAGGCGGCCTCCAGCACACAATCCTTGCCCACCGTCAGGCCATGCTCGGCGCAGGCCTTGTAAAAGCCGTTCAGGCGCGTGTCGGTGGCATTGCCGTGCTGGCCGTGGATAAAGGCCAGACGACGGTGACCCAGCTCGTAGGCGCGGGTGACCATTTCTTCCATGCTCTCGATATTGGCGTTGAGCACGACATTGCAATCTTTGAATTCGTAATCGACGATCACGGCCGGCACTTCGCTGCTGGCCAGCTTGACCACCTCGGCGGAATGGAAGTCCGCCTGGATGATGATGACCCCGTCCAGGTTGCGGCGCCGGGCATGGGTGTAATAGGTCTCCCCATCCTCCATTTTGCGGCTGATGAGGGTAAAATCGTATCCCGCTTCCTCTGCCTGCAGGCGCAGGGCGTTGAGCAGCAGAGAATAATACTCGTGGTACATCTCGTCGTCATAAAACACGCCGATGGTCCCCGAGCGGTTCATCTTCAGCGAAAGCGCGGCCGCGTTGGGCACGTAGCCCATTTCCGCCGCGGCGGTCTGGATCATCTGCGCCTTGGCCGGATCCACGTTGCTCATGCCGTTCATCGCACGCGAGACCATCGCGACCGAGACCCCGCAAGCCTTCGCGACATCCTTGAGCGTCACCGTAGCGCATCCCACCTTTTATGACCCATGTAAATCATGTAATCGATTTCACGGGTATCATAGCATGGCATGGAGAATCTGTCAAGCATGTACCCAAAAAGAACATTTGTACAGACAAGGGAGGCAGACAGAAGAACACCCATGCCAATAATGCAGGCACAGACAAAGGCATGGAAACTAGGCGACAAAAAGGGCTTAAAGTGGTATAAAAAAGCCAGGAGAGCGAGGGACGGTTTGGCGCCAACCATAGAGCCCGTTTTGAGAACATGCCCAAATTGCCTTGAGAACAGACAAATGTGCACACAGCACGTACACAAAACTTCAATTCATTCAGGCAACCTACTCTCCTGGACGGGAACATTATATTACAAGGAGACAAAAACATGGAAGCAATACCGGCCTTTTTCATTGAAAACATATGTTATTATGCAAGATTTCTCCGCCAAATGGCGTATAATATCTTCTGTATCTTCCGACAGTCATTTCCACTTCTCCCAAGGAAGAAAGGATGTACTAAACACGTTTACTATATGAATCATCATTCCAGGAGGTACTTATGAAGCATAATGTAGGAATTGTATTGCTATCTATCGTATTTGTACTATTGTCATCATTTGCCTTGGCTGATGATACGATTACTGCCATGTACTTTGATGATTATTCCTATGTCTATCTGGATGATGGCAGTATCTGCATTACTGAGTATACGGGCAACAGTAAAAAGGTCAGCGTTCCTGCCCAAATCGATGGCAAGCCTGTCACGCAGATCGGGACACTTGCTTTTGCTGAATATGAAACCAGCAATATCACCGCTGTTACGCTACCCGATACGATTGTCAGCATCAAGTCATTGGCTTTTAGTGGCTGCACAAAGCTCAAAAAAATAAATCTACCTGATGGCTTAATTGAGCTTGGTGATTTTGCTTTTGTTGACTGCGGCAAGCTTTCAGCCCTTACGCTTCCTGCCTCGCTCACAACGATGGGCTCCAACCCGTTTGCCGGATGTTCCTCGTTGAAGATTAAGCTGGCCCGTGGACAGGAAGCATTTCAGCTGTACAAGGGTATTCTTTATTCGTATGATGGAGTATTAATATCCGCAACGGGTAAGTTGACCAGTGCAAATATCCAAAGCGGCACAACGACGATTGGCGCATATGCGTTTTCGGGTCAGGACAAGCTGAAAAAGATAACTCTTCCCAATACGATCACAGATATTAAGGAAAATGCCTTTGATTCTTGCACCGCACTTCGCGATCTTACTCTTTCCGAATCACTTGTCAACATCGGAGCGCATGCCTTCTTTGGATGTGAGCAACTACAAACAGTGGTGATCCCGGCATCATGCACCGTGCTGACCGGCAACCCTTTTGCTTTTTGTACTATGCTGAAATCGTTCCAGGTTCCAGAAACCCATCCGACGCTTGTCAGCATGGACGGTGTATTATTCGATAGAGATACGATGACGCTTGTTGCGTATCCTGCCGCAAAAGGAAGCACCTATACTGTTCCGGATGGTACCTGCAGAATTGGCGATGAGGCATTCTACGCATGCCAGTCTCTGACTGCGGTACACCTGCCTGAGTCAGTCACACAGATCGGCGAAGCTGCTTTCCGTTTGTGTATTCAACTGACCGATCTGAATCTTCCAGATGGCATTACGACCATGGGCAAATGGGCGTTGGCATCCTGCGGCTTCCAAGAGCTTCATTTGCCGACCGCGCTAACCGAGATCAGCAATCTATGTTTTGATGGCTGTTCAAAGCTGACTTGTATCGATATCTCTGACGGTGTGACCGCTATCGGAGACAGTGCATTTCAGCAATGCTTCCAGCTGAAGCAGATCACCATTCCGGAGAGCGTAACAGAAATAGGACAGAATGCTTTCAATAATTGCTCGCTGACGTCCATTGCGCTGCCTCATGCAATCAGTGTGATCCGGCCCTATACATTCGTGTATTGCTCTTCGCTTCAGGGAATTGTAATCCCTGATGGGGTAACGGAGATTGGTGAATGGGCGTTTGAAGGCTGCTATAGTTTGAGCAAGGTGACAGTTCCCGCATCTGTACAAACGATTGGAGATCGCGCTTTTGATTCGATGACAGGACTGGTGAATTTCATCACACCGACTGGTTCTGCTGCGGAGGTATACGCTATGAGCAACAACATTCCGGTGACAAACAAAGACTAAAACCATTCACCATGCTTCCGCAACAGTAGGGATGTTCAATAAAGACTGCTTTTGAAATTATGATTCATGCATATACAAAAGAAATGATGAGGTTATAAATAATGAATGCAATTGATCTGTTTGCGGGATGCGGTGGCCTTTCCAAAGGCTTTATAAATTATATGATTGGGGAGTAAAATAATCAGTGGAGAAAAAGATGCATAATATCATAATGATTTTCATAAGCATTATTGTTGGCTTAATCCTATCTGTATTAAACATTTTTTCTCTTGGATGGCTACAACTCTGCCAGTATAAAGGGCAGCTTTATTGGAATACTATTATTTTATCCCCGTCACTGTGTTCCTTGCTATAAACATATTATTATATTTTAAATATAGGAAGACAGACTTGAAGATGGGACTCGTGATTCTTGAATTAATGCTATTATGCAGTAACATATGGTTTGTTGGATCGACATCTATTCCATTAAATTGTATGATTGATTCCACAGCAAAAAGGATCTACTCTGTGTTGTATTATATTATTCTGTTGTGTGATCTTGTGGTTCCGTTAGCTTTTCTTTTTAGACTAATCATGGGATATAGTAGAAAACGTAGATAACCATCCTATAATGTCGTATTTCTTTATCAAATTGCACTTATTAATTGGCATTGATCGATTGTATTTGTAAGTTGTGCCCAACGAGCTGAAAGCAGTTTGGCATAATAGACTGGGTTCAAACCATAACTACCAAGTGAATAACCATCATTTACTTCGATCAGGACTGTCTGACCTGCTCGTGTTATTCCAAAGTCTATAGCGTATCCGGCGGGTGCAGATTTGTAGTCACGAACAGCAGATTCAATAATATCCGATGAACAATGAAAGTGCCAGTCTCCGGCATAAGGCCGTACATCAATAACAGAACCATAAAGGACAAAAGTACGCCACTCAGAAACAACCTCAATGACATTACTGTAATAAATATTAGGGTTTATTTGATTTTATCAAAAGTTAATAAAGAATATTTGCATGTAGGAATTATGCTACAAAACATGTTTATCTGTATTTTTTGCATAAAAAAAGCGCACCCGGCGCGATTCGAAACGGTACCTCAGACATCGCTACGGCATTCAGAGAATGCGCGTAGCTCGCTTCGGTATACGTTTCACGCAACCTCAATCGGCGTGCAGACCACTGCCGTGGTCCGCACTTGTTTCGGTTGACTCGCTCACCTCGTTTCCGGCTAAGCCGGACAGTCCACCGGACTGACACTCGGATCGCTCCCGCACGGCGTTACAGACCGCCCGATCTGAATCTCACATCGGAATGCATAAAAACAGGACCATCCGTGAAGG
>JAZUFB010000034.1:0-4863 GCA_045640475.1 Clostridia bacterium | reverse complement strand
TTGCGTCAGATTCCAATCCATGCCTTCTACATTGCCAAGAATCTGAGACGGACGTTTCGCGCCGCACAATACAACCGATTCCGGCAGGTAATCCAGTATAAAGCGAATTGCCACAGCAGCGACCGGCTTTTCATGCGCTTTAGCGATTTCTCTCATTACATCAACAATGTCCAAATTCTTCAGCAGCTTTTCGCCGTGAAAGTTTACATAGATATCACGGCTTCTGCGGTCATCGCTGCCGAAGGTAGAATTCCTATCGTACTTACCGGTCAGAATTCCCTGTCCGAGACTTCCCCAGGTCAGCATATTCATGCCAATCTTTTCAGAAAGGAGAAGCATATCTTTTTCGTTTTTACGACAGGCAAGACTGTATTCGTCTTGAAAACTCACGAATTCACCCGTATACGGTTTCAGTTCATCCATGTCTTCGGTATGCAGATTGGAAAGACCGAAATAACGGATTTTTCCTTCACCGCGCAGCTTTTTCAGCGTCTCTACAACATCGGAGATCGGCGTGATGCCATCCCGGTAATGTACCTGATATAAGTCGATATAATCCGTTCCGAGACGTTTCAGACTGGCTTCGCAGGCGGTGCGGATCCATTCGGGACTGTTATCATAAACCGTTTTGCCTTGACCTGCCCGAACACCGAATTTTGTGGCAATGGCTACATCCTTTCGATGAGTACCCAGTCCTTTGCCAAGTGTAATTTCGGACTGTCCCAGACCGTATGTGTCAGCAGTATCAAAAATCGTGATGCCGCAGTCAAGCGCCGTATGGACTGCATCCAGCAGTTCATTTTCCTGTGTTTCACCCCAACCGTATCCGCCCATGGGACAGCCCCCCATGCAGAGACGCGATACCCTAAGATCGGAATTTTTCAGTAAGAGATATTCCATACTTTTCTCCTGTTTCAGCGTTTTCCGGTGAGGATTCTCTTGACCTTTTTGAGCACTCCGCCGACAGTTCCGAAGAATAACTTCACATCCGTTTTGAAAGATACCTCGGCAACATATTTCAGTCGAAGTTGATTCTTCTTGGGCAGAACAAGCGTTTCGTACATAAGGTCGGCGTCCTGTTGTCCGACGATTTCATCCAAATTGATGAATGTCAGGGAACTGAAATCCGTGATTCCGGGACGCACATTCAGAATGTTCTTTTCAATACCCTTGTATTGATTCGTATAGCGAAGAAGCTCCGGACGCGGTCCGATGAACGCCATCGTTCCATTAATCACATTCAGTAGCTGCGCAGTCTCGTCAAGCTTTGTCTTTCTTAAGAAAGCACCGACTTTCGTGATTCGCGCATCATTAAGTGCCGTAGTGCCGCCACCGATTTTATCCGCGTTCTTCACCATGGAACGGAACTTTTTGATTCGGAACGTCTTTCCGCGGTATCCGCCCCGTTCCGGAGTATACAGAACAGGGACGCCTGTCTCGAGCGCAATCAATGCCGATACGATACCATAAAAGGGGAGTAGGATAATAAACGCCGTCAATGCGATAATGCAGTCAACTGTCCTTTTGATAACCCGATTGTAGATACCGTTGTACCTTTTTGCCAACTGTTCTTCCGTATAAGTAATATCATCCAGTTTCAAACTGTCCCTATACTGTACGGGCACTTTCTGAAGCATTTCCTCGTAAGTCAACCGGTTCTCTGCAGTCTCGCTCATAGGACTCCATCCTTTTACAATTTACATATCTACACATAATTAATTATAAACCATACTATGTTTTTTTTCAATGGCTATCTGATATCAATACGGTAAACTAATAAGGAGCTTTGTTACATTTCAATCGGTACGCCTCATAGGATAATCGAAAACGGTAAAATCCGTCGTTTCGGAAGCGGCAAAGCTGCCGACTATACAAGAAATCAGAAATAGGTTAATCCTCCAATGAAATAAAAAGCTGTCACCCTTTTGAACTTTTGTGTTCTGAAGGGGTGACAGTGCTGCAGGCCGGAATCAATTCATGTGTCAACCCGCGAGGAAGTGCAATATGGCGATTTTATCACCTACCTGCACATCAGACACGCAAATATGATTCATCTACCCATTGTTATCGCCGTATTGATCAATCCTCATCGATCATTTCTTTCATTCCCCGGATAATCGCGCGCTGCGTTTTAATTAGCGGCAGTTCCATGAAAGAAATCATATTCGTGTTCAAATAAACCGTAGTGCCGTTAAGGTCTTCAAACCTGATGAACGGTTCTTTTTCATCGTAGAATTCAAAATTGTATGCCGCTTCAACGGCACCGGTAACCGTTTCAAAATCAATAAAGTCAATGTCTGATTTTGTCGTGCTTCCATCGTCATAGTGGATATATGCGGTATCCAGAATGTCAGCAATCTTTTCTTCATCCCAGTGGTACTTTTTTTCGATTTCTTGCAGACATTTCCGGAAATTCGGTGAAAACTCGTTGGGGTCGGGCGTCTCATTCTGCTGAACAGAATATACATAGTCTTCATAGCTTTCATACACCACGGCAGGAATTTCCCCTTCGCTCACATCGGGATCCCAGTTCGCGAATTCCGGCGCGTCACAGGCCTCATCCAGCAGGAGAATACTTTTCATGTTCTGCGTATTGATATAGAGCAGCTTGTTGTTCATGCACGGAATGACCAGGCGCGGGCTCTGCATCTGATCCTGTATTCTCCTTTGAGCAGCGGCGCTGATCGGGAACCAGCAATAGGTATTCGACCCTTTGGGAAGCAGACCTACATGCCCCCAGAAACCGGACGGAGCAATTATGCTTTCGCTGTCATTATCATTCAGCAGATCATCCATAGCCGCGATATTTGTGCTGAAAGGATTTTCACCTGTCACATCATCCACACCGGTTTCAAGAAGAAGCGCGATATCGCGCAGCTCCGCTTCTGTGGCATCCCCGCCGTTTTCAATCTCCTGAAGACGGTCAGCGGAAATACCAACCATTTTTGAAAGACGGTCAGCCGGCATACGACACAGATTCCGAATCGCTTTGACCTGCACATACGGATACCGCATATCACCGAGCAATGCTTCGGGCGGCAGGGCAAGAGCCGCCAGTGCCTTTGTCATGTATGAGACGTAGTTATCTTCAATGTTGATGTCCCCGGCAAGCAGCTTATCCAGCGTCGGACGCGAAAAACCGGCTGTTTTACAGAGCTTCGTCTTCGTCATACTGCGCTGATTCATTGCGGTTTCCAGGCGAGAACCAATCAACTCACGATGTTCAAATAACTTATTCATGGTATTCATAAATTACTCACTCCCTTCATGAGTAAGTATAACATGCACAAGGCAGAATGTCAATATATTATATTTACAATTTTACGTATATTTGTTGACGTTATATGTACGTACAAATAACGCTGTTTTTTACATGGATATTCTTGATATAGTCGGAAACAGATCAAAGATGAAAAAGCAAAGCTGCCATTTTGACTAAGCTATCAAAATGGCAGCCCTATGGCGCGCCCGGCGCGATTCGAACGCGCGGCCTTTCGCTTAGGAGTGTTAAGTATGTGTAATTTATGTTATAAATTACAGATAAATTGAATAAAATATAAAAACGTGAATTATTCAAAGTTATCAATCTGAGTCAATACAAGAAATTTACAAATCAGCCCCGATTAGCAAAATCTAACCAATTTCCCCAAAAAGTATGAAAGGTACATTCTCAGCCTTTCGATGAATTTAGCAGATTTTGATTAGATGCATTTTTTAATGCAAATTTTGGACAATAAACACGCGTTCATTTGATCCAATTCCGTTATCTTTGCCCAGGATATTCGAGCACAACGCAGCCGGTGAGCCCCTTCGTTTCCACCGTGCAGCTGCCCGCGTATGCGCCGCCGAGCGCGGAGACAAACTTCTTCTCGTCGCTGATGGGGAACTTGCAGCAGGTATTATTGAAATGCATGGGGATGACGGCCATGGACTTTGCGGCCTTTACAATTCTGAGCGCCGTGTCCGTATCGATGGTGAAGAAGCCGCCCACGGGGATAAGCATCACATCGGCATCCGCGAGGAAGGCAAGCTGTTCTTCCGTCGGGAAGTGACCGAGGTCGCCCAGATGGACGACGGTCTGACCGTCCGAAACGAACTTGAACAGCAGATTATTGCCTCTCTTGCTTCCGCCGCAGTCATCGTGGAAGCTCATCATGGAAGTAATGTGAAAGCCCGCAGTTTCGCTGTCGCACACGGTATCCAGCACGTTGTCCGCGCCGATGTCACCCAGAAAATCGTGGTCGTGATGATGATGGCTCATAGTCACGATGTCGGCTTTTCCGGTAGGTACGGGATAGCCAACAGAGGGATCGAAGGGGTCGGTGATGATGACGCCGCCCTCAGCGTTCGTGATTCTGAAGCAGGAGTGTCCCAGCCATTCAAGTTTCATAAAGCATCCTTTCCAGCCGCGCGGCGGCTTTGGTATTATGCGTCCTCATGCACAGTGCTAAGGCACGGCGCAGTGAGGCATCATCTTTGGTTTTGAGATAAGTTATATAATGGTTCTTTGCTTCTTCTGGAAGATCGTTCAGCTTCGGCGTGATGCGCAGAAGGCGGCCGTCCGAGCTCGTTTCGTATTCATCGGGAAGCACGGGCGGTTTTCCGCTCCGCATGGGAGCATCCGTTACAAATAGGGCTTCGCCTCTGTCAATCCGCAGAAAGGCATTTTCGGGAAGCAGGGGGATAAGCTCCGCGCGGTACTCCTCAAGCGTTTTCATGCAAAATCACCTGACCGATCATCTCGATGAGGTCGGTGGGGAGCATGGAGACTTCGCCGAATGTTTCCGCGGCCTTTTCACCTGCGCAGCCATGAAGCTGGCTCGCCGCCATGAGCGCCGCTTCGGGAGACATGCCCTGCGCCAG
>JAZUFB010000033.1:0-4223 GCA_045640475.1 Clostridia bacterium | reverse complement strand
GGCACGCATTAAGAGAGCTGTGAACGCTCAGAAGAAACGCCGCAAGGTCATGAAGCTGGCGAAGGGCTACTGGGGAGCAAAATCCAAGCAGTATCGCGCCGCTTCCGAACAGGTTGCTCGCAGCCTGCGCTATGCTTACGTTGGCCGTAAGCTCCGCAAACGCGAATTCCGTCGTCTGTGGATCGTCCGTATCAATGCTGCTGCCCGTATGAATGGCATGAGCTACTCTACCTTCATCAACGGTCTGAAGAAGCAGAACATCGAAGTCAACCGCAAGATGCTGGCTGACCTGGCTGTCAACGACGCCGAAGGTTTTGCCAAGTTGGTTGAAATCGCGAAGCAGTAATGCCAAGCTGAACCGTTCCGTCGGGATGACCGCCGGGACGGTTTTTTTCGTAGCAGATTTCAGAAAGTGGGGGGAGATACATATGAGGATCCTGCTGATCCGGCATGCCGAGCCGGATTACAATATCGACAATCTGACAGCCAAGGGACGGGTGGAAGCGGAGCTGCTGGCCCGCCGTCTGGCCCGTCTTCCGATCCGGGATGTGTATGTGTCTCCTCTTGGACGTGCTCAGGCCACCGCAGAGGTCTATCTGAAACGGACGGGAAAACCCGCAGAGACTTTACCGTGGCTCAGGGAATTCAAAGGGACGATCCCGGATCTGGATACGGGTGCCCCGCGGATCGCGTGGGACTTGAAACCGCGGATCTGGACCGCAATGGCGGGATATGAGGACGCCGCGCATTGGCAGGACATCCCGTGCCTGCAAGGGGGCACCCTGAAGCAGGTGTGGCAGGAGACCACCGACGGCGTGGACGCTATGATGGCCCGGTACGGCTTCCGGAAGGATGGCCCGGTGTGGAAATGTGAAGAAAATCAGGATGTTACGATCGCACTGTTCTGCCACTTTGGTATCGCAATGGCTGTGACTGGTTATCTGACAGAAACATCCCCGATGATCCTGTGGCACAGGACACTGATGCTGCCCTCCTCTGTAACGGAATTGGTGACGGAGGAACGGATCCATGGAGAAGCTGCGTTCCGGATGATCCGCATGGGAGACTTGACCCATTTGGAGGCAAACGGGGAAGTGGCCAGTACCGCCGGATTGTATCCCATGGTTTACAATGGGATCGATTCCACGGATCCCGGCACGAACGGATGTTTTTTTTGATGATCGCCGGAAGGTAAAATCGGAGGCTGGAGAATGAACTGGGACCTCATGTTTTTTGTCAACAGTGTTTTGTTTGGGGTTGGACTGGCGATGGATGCTTTTTCTGTGTCGCTGGCCAACGGATTGAATGAACCGAAAATGAAAAAATCCAGAATATGCCTGATCGCGGGGACTTTTGCAGGGTTCCAGATCCTGATGCCTTTGATCGGGTGGTTCTGTGTACATACGATTGCCGAACTGTTTGGCGCTTTTCAGAAATTTATCCCGTGGATCGCGCTGATCCTGCTGTTGTACATCGGCGGAAAGATGCTGATCGAAGGTATCCGGAACAAGGAAGGCGAAACGGAAAAGACGGCGGTCGGACTGGGTGAGCTGATGGTTCAGGGAATCGCCACTTCGATCGATGCACTGTCGGTCGGTTTTACGATTGCTTCCTATGATGCGGCGCATGCCGTGACGGAAAGCGTTATTATCGGTATTGTGACATTCGCGATCTGTGTGGCCGGACTGCTGATCGGTCGCAAGGCAGGAACCAAACTGGCGGGCAAGGCTTCCATCCTGGGTGGAATCATTCTGATTGCCATTGGTATTGAAATCTTTGTTTCCGGATTGATTGGCGCATAAACGAACAGCAGGGAATACGGGAACATTTTTCCCTGTACGATTTTGAGGTTTCTGTTGTATAATGTGAAAAACATGGACAGGCAGGTGTGAAAGAGATGTTTGGACGCAACAAGGATAACGGTCAGCCGCGCGGGAAATTGGCAACTTGGCTGCATAAGATCTTTGGCGATAAAGATGAACCGAACCGTGCGGTGGAAGCTTTCTCTCTGGATACGCCTGAGGAACCGTTGGAGACCAATGTACAGGATCAGAGCCGCATGACGGAAGAGTATAAGGAATTCCTGCAGGAACAGGAAAAAACTTGGCCTCAGGAAGTGCCAGCTGCGGATGGAGCAACGGAGACAGAAAATACGTCTGATGATTCTGCTTCGACTCCGGACGAGAATGCCTGATCGGCTTTTGAAAGGCTGATTTCAGAAAGACTCAATTTTTCTTAATTATCTTTCTGAAAATCATTATCTCTTTTTTCAAATCACGCGTATATATAAGTGTCAGGGGAAAAACCCGAGGAAATAACGGAAGAAAACAGTAACTTCCGAAAACAAAGAGAGAATGAACAGGAGGATATAAAGATGGAAAAGAAACTGGCCGCATTGTTTGATTATCAGCACTTTGAACCCAACTCCCGCCTCGCGAAGATGATTGCGAATACCGAAGCCAAGTACAGCCGTGCACTGGACGATGACGAACTGGATATGGTCAACGCCGCCGGCGAAGCTGAACAGGCGGATCTTGATATCCTGCAGAAGCGTGGTAAGCTGGAAAAGAGCGATAACTGAAAAATCCGTGAACGGATATTTTGAAAGGGTCGGACTTGTAGGATGCCGGCCCTTTTGATGTGTGCCGACCTTGACTTTAGCTACATGGCATGGTATCATTACTCCTGTTGAGCGCCCGTAGCTCAGTTGGATAGAGTGTCAGACTCCGACTCTGAAGGTCATGCGTTCGAATCGCACCGGGCGTACATCCCTGCAAGCGTTGATGATTCAAAGCTTGCAGGTTTTTTATTGCCACTTTCAAATCTACAAAATTAACCGGATTAGACATGTTTACACTTGTTTTTACGTATTTTTTCTTACCGACGGTAGTATAAACGGTAGTGTAAAATTTTAGGCCTATTTTTGACGATTGCATATTTTGTCTGTTTTGTTTAGTTTCCATATCTTCTGCTTAAATCATAAACTGGCGTTTTTTTCTTTTGTTGGGTTATAAAAGAATTCATGCTCATGGCGTCCATAGGATGGCGATCGCACATTTAGTGTATTACATAAATCCTGTATGTCGGATGCGACTATATCCCTTATATAAGGCTTAGCGTTTGCTTCCAGAAAATCAGCTGCTGCATCTATGATATTTTTGTACTGTCGTTGCATGCTGAGACAACAATCTGCACGATAGGTTTTGATCCATTGCTCTGCATATTTCCTGAATGTTAATTTCCGTTTGGCTTGACCCAATGGATATATGCTATGATATTCCGTTTGTGATAATATATTGTATGTTATTTTATGCGGATTACTGCTTACTTGCGATACTTAAGTCAGATGAAGAATAGTAGGTTTGGAAGTATTTAGATAAAGGAGACAATGAAATGGTTAATCCGTGGAAAGAAATAGGGCTTTCTGATTATGAAAACCATATGAGTCTAGATTCAGTGAAACAACTTCAATCGTTGAATCGAACAATGAAAGAACAATTTAATGATTATGATGTTAACACAGTAATGATTATGGGGATTGCTGGCGGCAATGGTTTAGAATATGTCAATGTAAAAAAATATCGTAAGGTGTTTGGAGTTGATATTAACGAAGATTTTTTGAGTGCTGTTATGGAAAGATATAATTATTTATCAGGAACGTTAGAGTGCTTAAATATAGATATTATAAACGAAACAGATAAGTTACCAGAAGCCGAGTTTATAATTGCAAACTTACTGATTGAGTATGTTGGATACGAGGCATTTACAAAAGCTGTTGCAATAGTCAAGCCAAGATATGTATCATGCGTTATTCAGATTAATGAGTCAGAAAAACAATGGGTTTCGGATTCACCGTATATTCATGCTTTTGATGGATTAGATAGTGTCCATTGCCAAATGGATGAGAATGAATTGACGGCTGCCATGAATAGTGCAGGCTACAAAATGAAAAAGAAAGCAAAGGATACTTTGCCAAATGGAAAGAGTTTGGTGAGAGTTGATTATGAGATATGAAATTCTAATTAGTAAACCTGACTATACGAGGAGGAATCATATGAATATTGTTTTCGGACAGGCAGATATGTCTGACATAGATGAATTGATAAGAATGCGAATTGCATATATGATAGATGATTTTGGCTCTATAAGTGATGAAGAGCGAGAAGGAATGGAAAAACAACTTCCCGATTATTTTGCTCGAAAACTTGGAACAGAATTGATAG
>JAZUFB010000032.1:0-38854 GCA_045640475.1 Clostridia bacterium | reverse complement strand
CCCTGCTGCAGGCGGCCTTCGTCGCGGATCTCTTTACCCGTCTGAAGGCCCACGGCATCCACACCGCGCTGGACACCTCCGGTTGCCTGTGGAACAAAGACGTGGAAGCTCTGCTGGCGGTCACCGATCTGATCCTGCTCGATCACAAGTATCCCGACGCGGAAAGCTATCTGACCCATACCGGCCAGAAAATGGAGACCGAGGAACGTTTCCTGGACGAGGCGCAAGCGCGGAACATCCCCACCTGGCTCCGCCGCGTCATCATCCCCGGCCAGACCGACACCCCCGCTTCCGTGCGCCAGCTCAAGACAATCGCCGACGCACACCCCTGTGTGGAAAAGGTGGAACTGTTACCTTTCCGAAAATTCTGTATCCACAAATATAACGAACTGGGTCTCCGTTTCCCCCTGCAGGACACTCCCGAGCCCGACACCACACTGATGGAGCGGCTCCGTTCCCTGCTTTGATCCGCTCGACCCTTGGCCCTCGGGGCCCTCGGCCCTCCTTAGTCCTTGGCCTTCCACCCTCCACCCTCTATCCTGTACCCTTCCCTGGCCCTTGTCTTTTCTGACAACGGCCATTTTTTGATTCCACGAGAAAAAGACTTGCATCCCCGCGCAAATATCGTTAGAATAAAGTAACTGACGGTAGACACCAATAACTCTATACTGGTTGACACCGAAATACTAAAGGAGGATTATCCATGAAAAAGACCTTGGCTATTTTGCTGGTCCTGGTCATGGCGGTCAGCTGTGCTTCCGTGTACGCGGAAGGCTTCACCCCCGCCGCGACCTATGACATCGGCGAACGGACCTACAACGCCGGAGCCGTGACCCTTGAAAAGGCCACCACCGGTGGCGGCACCGTCGGCACCGACGTCTATGCCGGCATCGAAGGCAAAGACTACACTGATGAGAAAGTCTACACCTACAACGATTTCACCAGCGCGCTGGGCACCAGCACGAACTGGGATCCGCTGTCCTGGGAAACCAACGACGACAGTGCCATCCTGGATTACATCTCCACTGGTTTCTACACCTTCAACCTCAACAGCGACAAGACCGGCTACTCCATCACCCCCGAACTGGCTGCCGAATATCCTGTTGATGTGACTGCCGAATACGTCGGCCAGCTGGGTGTGAAGGAAGGCGAAACCGCCAAGGCTTGGCGTATCGCCCTCAAGCAGGACCTGACCTGGGACAACGGTGAAAAGATCACCGCGGACGATTTCGTCTACTCCATCCAGCAGCTGCTGAACCCCAAGATGCTCAACCGCCGCGCTGACTCCTACTATGCCGGCGATTTCGTGATCCACAACGCCAAGAATTACCTCTACGGCGGCGGCCCCACCTGGGAACTGTACACCGGCGCGCAGAAGGCTGAGGATCTGGCTGTTGATATGTGGAACTTCTGGGGTCTGTCCGGATGCACCGACGCTGAAGGCAACACCTGCCCGCAGTATGTTTCCATCCTGGACGATACCATGTACCGTGACCCCGCCGTCGCTGAAGGCGAAGCGGAAGACTGGGTTTCCGGCAAGTATCTGTGGGACAACTACCTGGCCGCGGGTATGCCCTACGAAGCCTACGCCACCCAGTATGTCTACTGGCAGAAGGTGCCCGTCATGTACGAGCTCATGACCGGTGAAGAAGCCGAAGGCACTCCCCTGTTTGTGGATATGCACGGTTTCTGGGGTCTGGCGGGTTGCACCGATGAAAATGGCAACGAATGCCCCCAGTATGTGAACATCACCGATGACACCATGTACCGCGATGTGGCTGTCGCCGAAGGCGAAGCGGAAGCTTATGTCTCCGCCAAGTATCTTTGGGACAACTATCTGACCGCCGGTGCCCCCTACGAAGCTTACGCCACCCAGTATGTCTACACCGAGCAGCCCGCTCCGGCCACGACCTGGGACGATGTCGGCTTCAAGAAGATCGATGATTACACCATCGACTTCATTCTGGACAAGCCTGTGGAAGAACCCGCTTTCTACGTTCCCTACAACCTTTCTTCTTCCTACCTGGTCTACAAGCCCCTGTATGAATCCTGCAAGTCCTTCTTCGATGCTTCCGGCGCTACCGTAGCCACTGAAGAAGAAGCTGCGACCGTTACCACCACCTACTGCAAGACCCTGGAAACCACCGTTTCCTACGGTCCCTACAAGCTGACCGCTTTCGAACTGGACAAGGAATACACCCTGAGCCGTAACGAACAGTGGTTCGGCTACCGCGATGGCAAGCATCTGGGCCAGTACCAGACCGATAGCGTCATCGTGACCGTGATCAGCGAACACACCACCGCCATGCAGGCCTTTGAAAAGGGCGAGATCGACGGTATTGCCCTCCAGAAGGAAGACCTCGAAAAGTATGGCACTTCCCAGTATCTGAAGTATGGCCCCGATGGCGGCTACACCACCAAGCTCTCCTTCAACACCAACTATGAAAAGCTGCTGTCCCATGGCACCAACAGCCAGGTGCTGATCGTTGATGAATTCCGCGCCGCGTTCGCCAACTGCTTCGACCGCAACGAATTCGCCAACGCCTACACCGCTGCCGGCACCGCCGGTTTCGGTCTGATCAACGATACCTATTGCTACGATCCCTTCACCGGCGCCATGTACCGTGACACCGACGCCGCCAAGGCCGCTCTGTGCCAGGTCTATGATGTGGCCTGGGGCGAAGGCGCTGAATACGCCACCCTGGAAGAAGCCTATGCAGCCATGACCGGCTACAACATGGAATATGCTCAGGAACTGATGAAGATCGCCTATGACAAGGCTGTGGCCACCGGCATCTACGACGGCGTGAGCCCCATCGAGATCGAATTCCGTGTCTATCAGAGCGATGAGATCTATGTCAAGATGTTTACCTACATCGACGAGCACCTGCAGGAAGCCTGCAAGGGCAGCGGTTTCGAAGGCAAAGTCAGCCTGAAGATGACCGTGGACGCCGACTACTACGAGACCAACTACAGTGGCGGCACCGACATGATCTTCACCACCTGGGGCGGCGCGACCATGTCTCCCTTCACCCTGCTGTATGAGTGCTACTGCGACGATGCCACCGGTGCCGGCCAGCAGATGGAATTCGGCTATGACACCACTGCCATCAACGTAGTCTTCACTGTGGACGGCGAAGAAATCACCGACACCCTGCAGAACTGGGCTCTGTGGTGCGACGGCCAGACCGTGGACTCCATCAACGCCAAGCTGGGCAACTTTGCCGATTACAGCTACGCGACCCGTTGCGCCTTCTTCGGCGGTGCTGAGGCTGCGTTCCTGAACTGGCACACCACCACGCCCGTGTACTACCGCAACGCGGCCTCCATGGACAGCCAGAAGGTCCAGTCCGCCTGCGATACCTATGTGACGATGCTCGGCTTCGGCGGCATCCAGTTCCTGACCTACAACTACGACGACGCTGCTTGGGCTGACTTCTGCGCCAACAACACGCTCGTCTACTAATTCCCTGTTTTCCCGGACACCGGCCCGAAAGGGCCGGTGTTTTTTTTATGTTTTCTCTTTGTTGATTTTGTGCTATAATATTTTATCTGTATGACTGTCTGTGTCCGTAAGGACACAAACAGCAAAAAAAAACAAAAAAGACCCGAGGGGATCAACAATGGCCAAATATGTTGTTAAGCGTGTCCTGCTGATGTTCCTGACGTTGTTCATCATCATGACCATGTGCTTTGTCCTGATCAAGCTGTTGCCACTGCCCGCCGTCAAGGAAATGGGCAAAGACATCAACCTGATCCTGGCCCGACGCGAAAAGATGGGTTATAACAAACCCATTCTCGTCCAGTACTGGCTCTTCTGGAAAAACATCATCACCGAGTGGGACTGGGGCGTCGGCGAACAAATGTATGAAGGCCGCGTCGTTTGGGATATCATGATGAGCAAGCTGCCCTACACCGTGCTCGTCAACACCTATTCCTTTATCTTCGCGGTGCCGCTCGGCCTGCTGTTCGGTATTTATGCGGCGCTCAAAAAGAATAAATGGCAGGACCACCTGATCTCCACTCTGGTCATGGTGTTCATTTCCGTGCCCAGTTATGTGTATGCTTTCCTGGTGCAGTATCTCCTCTGCTTCCGTGCCGATCTCTTCCCCCTGCAGGTCGCCTCACTTTCTGAAGCGGGCGGTCTGATGACATGGAAGATGTTCGTTTCCATGGTCCCGGCCGTCCTGTCGCTTGGCTTTGGCGCCGTGGCGGGCTTCACGCGTTATACCCGCGCCGAGCTCAGCGAAGTCCTCACCGGCGACTATATGCTTCTAGCCCGCACGAAAGGCCTCACCAAGGGGCAGGCCATCGCGCGCCACGCGCTGCGCAACGCCATGGTCGTCATTCTGCCGATGATCATCGGCGAATTCATCAGCATCCTTGGCGGCTCGATGATCATCGAAAACATCTTCGGTGTTCCCGGCATCGGCAATCTTTACATCAATGCGATCAACGTCCGGGATTACAACTTCTTCATGGCCATGACCGTGTTCTACACCTTCATCGGTCTGGTAGCCGGTATCGTTGTGGATATCAGTTACGGATTTATTGATCCGCGGATCAGAATGGGGTCGAAGAAATGATGAAAGACAACGAATTGATGAATATACCGGAGATCCCGAAGGAAAAATTCGCCTTCGCGCAAAAAGAAAAGGTCATCCACGACGTCAAGCTGGAAACCAAGCCCATCGGCTACTTCAAGGACGCGTGGCTCCGTTTCCGCAAGAACAAGAGCGCCGTGGTCGCGTTCACCCTGATTGTGATCCTCGCGTTGTTTGCGATCATCGTGCCTTTCATTTCGCACTATGATGTCTCCTTCCGCGAGGGCTACTACAAGACCATGCTTCCCCGCAGCGAGTTTTTCTCCAAGCTGGGTTTCTGGGACGGAACCACGACTGCCCGTGAAAGTGAAAACGGGTATGACTATCTCCGTTCCATCGGTCAGGAGACCGGCCGTCCCGCGATCCGTAAGGATTACGGAACCATCACCGACGGCAAGGGCATTGTCTACCATAATCTGAAGGTGGACGCTTACGCCCGTGTCGGCTTTGCTTATATCAACCTGAGTCAGGCCCAGTATCAGGAGCTGATGGCTTATCAGGACAAAACCGGCACACAGGTCATCTATCCCCTTCCCCAGACACACGACACCCCCTTCCTCATGGCCAACGGCGGCGCCAATTTCTGGTATAAGCTGAAGGATCCTTCCAAGACCAGCACCGGCGGCGCTGTTCTGGATGAAAACGGTCAATACATTCCGAACTACATTACTGATGCCAACCCCGAAAAGGCAGGCTACACCTCTCTGCGCATCGAGGGCGACAACGGGGGCGAAGACGGCAACACCTGGTATGTCTACGCCTTCAAAAACCAGTCCGGCTACAAGGTCCGCGTGGACTACTACGAATACTTCCGCTACAAGAACGGTGTCGCACCCAGCTTCCTGTTTGGCACCAACGCCTACGGTCAGGATATTTTCACCTGTCTCGCTTCCGGCGCACGGCTTTCCTTCCTGCTGGCCATCTTCGTTTCTGTCATCAACTTCATCCTCGGCGCCATCTACGGAGCCATTGAAGGCTACTACGGCGGTACCACGGATATCATCATGGAGCGCATAAGCGACGTGCTGTACGAAGTTCCCTTCGTCGTGGTCGCCACCCTGTTCCAGCTGCATTTGGCCAAGCAGGTCGGCCCGCTCGTCTGTCTGCTGTTCGCCTTTGTCATGACTGGTTGGGTCGGCGAGGCCAGCCAGGTCCGTACCCAGTTCTACCGCTTCAAAGGGCAGGAATATGTGCTGGCCGCCCGCACGCTCGGCGCTTCCGACCGTCGGCTGATCTTCAAGCACATCTTCCCGAACTCCCTGGGCACCATCGTCACCGGCAGCGTGCTCAGCATCCCCGGCGTCATTTTCTCCGAGTCCATGCTCAGCTATCTGGGTATCATCAATCTCGATGTATCCGGTTTCACCTCCATCGGTACCCTGCTTTCCAGCGGACAGGGCTATCTGAGCACTTACCCCCACATCATCCTGTTCCCGGCCCTGTTCATTTCCATTCTGGAAATCAGCTTCAACCTTTTCGGCAACGGTCTGCGGGACGCGCTGAATCCATCTTTGAGAGGAGCGGACGAGTAAAATGGCAAAGCTTGAAGTCAATCATCTGACCATTTCTTTCCGTACCAATAACGGCGCCGTTCGCGCGGTCCGGGACGTTTCCTTCAGCCTGAACGAAGGCGAGACCCTGGCCATCGCCGGCGAAAGCGGCAGCGGCAAATCCGTGACCACCCGCGCCGTCATGGGCATCCTTGCCGGCAACGCCATCGTGGACAACGGTGAGATCATCTATGACGGACGTGATCTGCTCAAGATCCCGGAAGAAGACTTTCATACCCTGCGCGGTCATAAGCTGAGCATGATCTTCCAGGATCCGCTTTCCGCCCTGAATCCCATCATGCGCATCGGCAAACAGCTGACCGAGGCCATGCTGCTCAACAATAAGGAGCGTTGCCGGGACGGGCGTGTCCGCTTCAACGAAAAAATGCGTCAGCTCAAGGATTGCATGATCGCCGCCGAGCCTGACAAGGCCGCCGAAAAGCAGGCGGAGATCGAGACCTTCCGCCGCGTCGCCGCGAAGAGCACCGAATTGCAGAATTCTTTCCGTCTTGCGCAGGAAAGCGTGGTAGAAGCCGGAGACTGCATCGAAGAGATCGAACTGGCCCTGCTCAAAAAGAACGAGAAAGATGTGAAGGAAGCTTCCACCCGTCTCTTTAAAGCCTGTACCCGTGTACACGATGATTTTGTGATCCGTCGGGACAATACTCAGTGGCAGACGGCTGTTTCCGATGTCCTTGTTGCGATGAAGGGATTCCGGATCCGCAATGCCGAGGCTCTGACCGCCGCCATCGTCCCCCTGAAGGAACAGGCCACCGCGGTTGCCAGGATTACAGAGCCGGACTTTATGGCCATCGCCTATGCCTCCACCGAGGCAGGTATGACCTATGACACCGCGAAGGAAGATCCCGTGGACATCTCCGCCCGCGCGGGACAGATCTTTGAAGAGAAGTTCCTGGCCGATTTCCGTAAGGATTGTGATGCCGCCCTCCGCTGGTCAGCGGAACAGGCTGTCCAAAAGCAGCTTCAGGCTGCCGATGTCCTGTCCGGTGTGTTGCCCGTGTTCCAGAAGGAAGCATTGGACAAAAAGGAATGTGAAAAAGCGATCGCTACCGCTGCGGATGCCGTGGAAGGCGCCATCGACCGTCTGGCGGTAGAAAAGGATAACCAGAGCTATATCTTCCGCAGCACCATGCAGGCCAACTGCAAACGCTATTTCGCCGGCGTGAAGAACAACCCGAAGGAACAGAACCGTTTCGACCGCGAAACAAAAGAGTATGAAAAAGAAAAAGCCGCGGGCAAGTCTCCCGCAAGCGTAGTTCCGCTGAACCTGATCGATCTGGAAATCGCGCGGGGCAACATGGTGGACGCTGTATCCAATCTGGAAGCCCATTTCCGTCAGGGAACAGCTTCCGCCGCCGGAGCGGATCAGCTGATCGCCTACCTGCGCGCCCGCAGCGATGAATACGCCTATAAGCTGACCCAGGGTATGGCCCGTCACCGCGCCATCGAACTGATGAAGGAAGTAGGCATCCCGGAACCCCACAAGCGTTTCACCCAGTATCCCTTTGAGTTCTCCGGCGGTATGCGTCAGCGTATCGTCATCGCTATCGCGCTGAGCGCGAACCCGGATATCCTGATCTGCGACGAACCCACCACCGCGCTTGACGTCACGATCCAGGCCCAGATCCTGGAGCTGATCAACCGGCTGAAAAAAGAGCGTAACCTCAGCGTCATCTTCATCACCCATGACCAGGGCGTGGTCGCCAACATGGCGGACCGCATCGCCATCATGTATGCCGGCAAGATCGTGGAATACGGCCCCGCCGACGATGTGTTCTACGATCCCCGCCATCCCTATACCTGGGCCCTGCTTTCCTCCATGCCCGATCTGGAAACGAAAGAAAAGCTGGAAGCCATTCCCGGAACGCCTCCCAACATGATCCTGCCTCCGAAGGGCGACGCGTTTGCCGCCCGCAACAAATATGCCATGCAGATCGACTTTGAGCAGCAGCCCCCGATGTTCCGCGTAAGCTCCACCCATCAGGCGGCTACCTGGCTCCTGCATCCGGATGCCCCGAAGGTCGATCCTCCCGCGATCGTCACGGAGCGGATCGCCCGCATGAAGCGGGAACAGGCTGAAAGAGAAGGAGGCGCCGAAGCATGAGAGGGATCCGTAAAACCGCCACTGTATTGCGTGTGATCGGTGTCATCCTGTTGTTTATCGCCATTGTACTCAGTATCTATGCCCTTGCCGGCAACAACGAATGGGGACTCTTCTCCGAAAAGACCAGTTCTTTGGGCATGTCCACCGGCATTTCCGCCCGCGCCTCTTTTGACAGAGACTATTATCTCGCGCTCTCCGAGGCCTCCGGCAGCCGGAACAAAACCGCTCAGGAACGTCAGAAGCAGGTCCTGGCTCACTTTACCCATTATGAGACCGACGAGCAGAACGCTGCCGCGGAACTGCTCCGCAACCAGACCGCCCAGCAACTCACCGATCTGGAAAACAGCTTTGACCTCGACGCTTTCCTTGCCCGTTATGAACAGCGGGAAAGCCTCGTCGAGCAGCAGCAGATCAAAAAGCTGATCACCGAGTTCGATGAGATCAGCCTGCCCAAGACCGGCGGCGGCAAAAAAATCAACCTGAAGCTGCCCAATCAGGTCTCTTCTTCCGCCACGCTGGAAGCCGCCTACGCGGCACGCCCCGAAGGCGAATGCTCCTACTTTGAGTATCTGACCGTCCTCCGCCGCATGACGCAAAAGGATCTGGACAACGGAAACGCGATCAAGTCCATGGATGCCTGGATGCAGGAGTCCTTCACGGAAGATGCTTTCCAGGCCGAGTTGGCGCTTACTCTTCAGGAAGAAAAAGCCGAAGAAGCGGACAACCTGCTGGATCGGATCGCGAATGCCGCCGAAGCCCTGCCGGAAGGGGCGGCTCCGGACTGGAAGGCCCTTCTGCACGAAGCTTATCAAGGCTACATCGAAGATCAGCCCGACAACGCGCCCACTGAAGAAACCTTCTCTTCCGCCGCGATGGAGCTGATTGCCAGTCCCGCCTTTGCCGGCACCCGGGATGAGATCACCGCCACGATCGCCTCGGACGCCCAGGCCCGTCAAAAGGCCTCCCTCTCCGCGTGGCTGCCGGACTTTGCCTCCCGTGTGGTCACAGACGCCGATGCCCGCGCGACCATCAACGTGGTCGGTATTTTCTGGTGGATGACCGCCAATGTACTTTGGTTCTGGATCGCGGGCATCGCCCTGCTGATCCTGGCCACCGTGATCGAAAAGCTGCTCAACGCCGCGCTGATCAAAAAGCTCAGCCGGGATGAATACCGTGTGGATGTGGAAGAGGACGAGCTCCTGCGCGTCAGCCATCTGAAGCAGTATTTCCGCAGCGGCACCTATGTCAACAAAGCTGTTGACGATGTCAGCTTCTCCATCCGCAAAGGCGAAGTCTTCGGTCTGGTGGGCGAATCCGGTTGTGGCAAGACCACCACAGGACGTACGATCATCAACCTGTATGACCCCACCGAAGGCAATGTCTATTTCCAGGGTCTGCGCGTCTCCTCCACGCAAAACGGTCTGCCGGTGCTCATCTATCAGCTGCGCGCCGAGGCCAACGAGAAGATCCGCAACCTGAAGGAAGACCTGAAGGATCAGATCAAGAAAGATCCTGCCTCCAAAGAAAAGCTGACCCAGGAATGCAAAGCCGCGATCCGTGAAGTCCGCACCGGCCTGACCAAAGCGATCGACGAAGCCCGGATGCACGCGCTTGAATCCGCCGCTGAGAAGAGCCAGTGTGTCCAGAAGTACCGCGAACTCCGTCAGGCCAAGCTGACCGCCGCCTTCGAAGCGGAAAAAGCCAACCTCTCCGGCGAAGAGCTCGCCGCACGTCAGCGCCGCTACGATGTGGAGATGAAGGTCGCCGCGAAGGACAATATCATGACGCGGATGCAGATGGTGTTCCAGGATCCCATCGCCTCCATCAATCCCCGTATGACCGTCCGTGAGATCATCGCCGAAGGCCTGATCATCCGTGGCATCACCGACAAGGAATACATCGACAACAAGGTGTATGAGATGCTGGAGCTGGTCGGCCTCGTTCGCGAGCACGCCGACCGTTATCCCCACGAGTTCTCCGGCGGACAGCGCCAGCGTATCGGTATCGCCCGCGCCATCGTCATGGAGCCGGACCTCATCATCGCTGACGAGCCCATTTCCGCGCTGGATGTGTCCATTCAGGCCCAGGTCATCAATCTGATGAACGATCTGCGCCGCCGCATGGGCCTGACCATCATGTTCATCGCCCATAACCTCAGCGTGGTCAAATACTTCTCCGACCGGATCGGTGTCATGTACTACGGTCACATCGTGGAACTGACCACCTCGGAAGAACTGTTTGCCCATCCCCTGCATCCCTACACCAAGTCCCTGCTGAGCGCCATCCCCTATCCGGATCCTCACCATGAGAAGGTCCGCAAGCGTATCGAATACAATCCCGCCACAGCGCACGACTATTCCGTCCAGCAGCCGACCCTGCGCGAGATCGTTCCCGGTCACTTCATCCTCTGCAACGACGCGGAGTATGAGCAGTACAGAAAGGAACTTGGACTTTGAACACGCAACGCCCCTCCAAACGTTATCTCATCGTCCTCGGACTGGAAACGTTGCTGGCCCTGATCCTCTTTTTCACCCGCGGTGGAACGGACCTGACCGGGAAAGCGTTTTTCTCCGTCCTCTGTGACGCGACCTTCGTTCCGGGTATCCTCACGTTCTGCTTCGGTCTGCTGGTGATCGTCAGCAACGGTGGCGTCTTCGACATGGTCCGCTATATCTTTGCCAAAGCGGGCAACAGCTTCCGCCGTGAGGAAAACCGCCGCGAGCTGCCGGATACGTATTACGACTATGTCTGCATGCGCCACGGCGGTAAACGCGCGCAGTTCGGATTTATTCTGATCTGTGGCGCGATCTTCATCGGGGCCTCCATCGTATTCTGCCTTTTTGCGGTCTGATACCGCGCCAAACTGTTCCGGGAGTTGAACCGTTATGCCGAAGATCGAAATCGAACCGGGAATCGAATTGTTCTACGAGGAACTGGGTTCCGGCGACCGCTATGTCATCTGCACCCAGGTAGGGCACAGCCGCTACACCCCCGAGCGGGCCATGGCAGACAAAGGCTTCCATGTCTTTCTGCTCACCAATCGGGGCTTTGGCCGTTCCACCCACATCACGGAGGACTATGGCGATTACTGGTACGATCGCTTCGCGGATGATGTCATCCTCTTTGCCGACAAAATGGGCATCGACAAATTCGTCTATTCCGGTTCCTCCCACGGTGCCGGAGCAGGCTGGCACGTCGCCCTGCGGCATCCGGAACGCCTGATCTGCTTCTTCGCGATCGTCCCGGGGCCCCATAACCTTGACGAGGGCAAGGTGTCCATGCGGTCCCAGGCCCTGCAGGGGAAACTGGTCAACCATTGCTTCCGCTATCCCACCGAGGACCCGCGGCTGAATGAGCGCCGCGCTCTGGAGGACGAAGCCGCCGAGGCCGAAAAAGCCCAGCCGGACTGGGCCGGGATCTTTGACGCCCCGGAGACCCGCGCCATCGACTACGGCCGTCCCCTGCGCGCCCTCGGCACTGAGGAAAAGGTCCAGGAAGCGCTGAAGACGATCCGTGTTCCGGTCCTCATCATGGGGGGCATGGAAGACACCATCTCCCGTCCGGACCTGATGATCCGCTCGGCCAAATGCCTCCCCTGCTGCAAACTGATCATCCATTCCTGCTTCGGTCACTCCCTTGACATCTGTGAGGAACTGGCCGACGACGCCCTCCATTTTTATGAGAACCTGATCACCACCGGTTACTACTACAGCGAAGTCAAAAACTAAATCCGGGCGTTTTGCCCCGCAAAACGCGGGGCCCGTCAGCAGAATTTTGCGAAGCAAAAACTGCGTCAGGTCCTTAATCATATTCATTGTCTCGCCTTATACAACGGAGTCAAAATACTGACTCCGTTTTTTAGTGCTCCTCTACCCTGTCCCCTTACTTGGCCCTTGGCCCTCGTCCCTCCTTTGCCCTCGTCTCTCCTTGGCCCTCGTATATCCCCTTTGCATTTTTTCTGCATTTATTGTATTTTTATTGTTTTTTATTTGCCAATTTTTATCATTTGTGGAAAAGGCGAACAAAAAATGGTATTATAAATCAACTCACATCATTATACTGCCCACTAAAGGGCGGTCATGATGTGGAAAAACTAAACAGGAGGAACCACCATGAAAAAGATCCTTTCTATGATCTTGGCTCTGGCTCTGGTTCTGACCGCTGTTTCTTTCGCTTCCGCTGAAGAATACACCGGTCCCGACAGCTACACCATGATCGACAGCTTCGACGTCACCACCTTGGACTATGTTTTCAACAACAAGTCCTCCAACGGCGACTACACCAGCAACTTCATCGAAGGTCTGCTGACCCAGGATCCCCACGGCATCCTGATTGGCGGCATGGCTTCCGAATGGTCCTGCAACGAAGACGGTTCCGAATGGTATTTCACCATTCGTGACGACGCCGTTTGGACCACTTCCGAGGGTGAAGAGTACGACAACGTGAAGGCCGAAGACTTCATCACCGGTCTGCAGCACGCTGTGGCCACCCAGTCCGAAACTCTGTCCCTGGTTGAAAACCTGATCGTGGGTCTGGCCGACTACAAGGCCGGCACCGCCACCTGGGACGAAGTCGGCGTCAAGGCTGATGGCAACAAGCTGACCTACACCCTGACTGGCCCCTGCGGCTACTTCGATGGCATGACCACCTATTCCATCCTGTGGCCCATCAACGGTGAATTCCTCGAATCCAAGGGCGCCGATTTCGGTACCGTGGATCCCTCCAGCATCCTGTACAACGGCTGCTACATCCTGTCTTCCCTGATTGCTCAGCAGGAAGTCAAGTTCGATGCCAACCCCAACTACTGGGATGCCAAGAACGTCTTTGTGAAGCACGTCACCGTGACCTACACCGACGGTCAGGATCCTGCCCAGGCCTTCAATATGTTCGTGAACGGCGAAACCATGTCCACCAGCATCAACGGCAATCTGCCCGATGTCGTGGCCAAGGCTGACGAACTGTATGCCGCCAACCAGTACAAGAGCATGACCACCGCCACCTCTTACTGGGGAGCTTTCAACTTCGACAGAGCCCTGTACGCCCTGTACAACGATCCGTCCGTGTCCACCACCGCCAAGGAAACCGATGCTCAGAAGGCGGACGCCAAGGCTGCCATCCTGAACAAGAACTTCCGTCTGGCGATCTATGCCGCTTATTCCACCAAGGCCACCCAGGCCATCTCCAAGGGTGATGAGCGCGCTCTGGACGCTGCCCGTAACACCCTGGTTCCCTACACCTTCTGCACCACTTCCGATGGACGCAGCTACGGCAACATCCTGACCAAGTATGTTGAAGAACTCGAACCCATGTTTGCCGGCATCAACCTGAACGACGGTCAGGATGCCTGGTACAATCCTGAAAGAGCTCAGGCCTTCGCCGCCAAGGCTAAGGAAGAGCTGGGCGACACCATCTCCGCATGGCCCATCATTCTGGACTACCCCGTCTACGCTGCTCAGGAAAACAACAAGAACGCTGCCCTGGCCATGGAAAAATCCATTGAAGATGCCATTGGCGAGTACGTTGATGTGAACCTGGTCATGCTGGAAGGCGCTTCCTCCGTCTACTATTCCGCTTTCTATAGCGTTCCCACCGGTCACGACAACTCCATCGACTTCTCCTTCGGCGCCGGCTGGGGTCCCGACTACGGCGATCCGCTCACCTACATCAACTGCTACAACATTGACAACGGTGATATGCTCGCTTACTCCGGTCTGGATCTGACCTCCGACCTGCCCTCCGAAAGCAACATCGCTGCCAAGAAGGCCATCGGTCTGGAAGATACCCAGGTTGCCATGAACGAAGCCTCCGCGGCTGTCGGCGACGAGCGTATCGAAAAGTTCGCCAAGGTTGAAGCTATGCTGCTGACCGGCGGTATCCTCCGTCCCTACAGCACCTCCGGCGCCAACCTGATGGTCAGCAAGGTGAAGCCCTTCTCCGCTGCTTACGGTCTGTACGGTCAGGCTGCCTACAACGCCATCCCGTACTTCAAGTACATGCAGCTCCTCGAAGAGCCCGTGACTGCTGATGAATACTATGCTGCCAAGGAAGCTTGGCTGGCTGGCGAGTAATCGAGTCATCCGCCCCTCTCAGCCATAGCGGCTGACATTTAACCCCGTGGCGCGGAAGCCAGAAGTTCGCTTCTGGCTTTCGCTTTCACGGGGGTCTGAAAGGTTTGTTTATCTATGAAGGGATATATCCTGAAGCGCCTGATCCGGTCGGTCCTTTCGGTCCTGATCATCATGGTCATCGTGTTCGCGCTGGTCTATATCAGCATTCCCAGAGAGAATATCTTCTTTGAGGATTCCACCTACCGCAAGCTGGGCGGCAAGCCTGATGAAAAAACCGAATATGTCTACACCACCTGGGAACGGCTGGGTTACCTTGACTATGTCAAAATCAACGACTTCTGTCTGGAAAGATACGAAGCCGGCAGCGACGAAATGAAAGCCGGTGTCCTGCCCGATTCTCCCGAGACCGAGGAATTCATCGAATACTACGGTTCTCAGGGTTACACGGTGGACCGTTTTTCCGTCAGCAAGCAAGTCTACGCTTACAGGGATGTTCCTTTCTTCAGCCGTCTGTTCAAATGGTTTGGCAATCTGGTCCAGATCGACACCGTCAACGCCGTTCAGGATCCTGAAAATCCCGATCTGGAACGCAAGATCTACTTTGGCCGGATGCCGGAAGGCGGCCTTGCCATCTGCGGCAGCGGTACCCTGCACAAGTATCTGCTGTACACTGATTCACATTTTCCCTTTATCCACCAGAATTTCATCACGCTCAATATGGGCAATTCTTACCCGACCTTCCAGGGCATCGAAGCGCTGACCGTCATGTTCTCCAGTCAGGGCGAAGATGTCAAGCGTCATGTGGTTTTTGAAACCGGCAGCGAAAGCGAGTCCGCGATCAATTTCGGCTCTCTGACCTACAAAATGAAGCCCGACCGCATGGACAAAAAGAAGTTTGTGGATAACTACGCTAACTATACCACCTTCAAGAACCAGCCCTCCATGGTAGGCACGTCCTTCATCATGGGCTTCTTCGCAATGCTCCTTTCCTATGGTCTCGGCCTACCCTTCGGTTTGGCCATGGCCAAGCATAAAGACCGACTGATCGACTGGATCGGTATGGTGTACATCATCTTCATCATTTCCGTTCCGTCTTTGGCATACATTCTGTTGCTCCGCCGCGGCGGCAATATCTGGTTCCATCTGCCCTCCGTTTTTACAACGCTGGGCCCCGGGGATATCAAATCCTGGATCCTGCCCATCATCTCCCTGGCGCTCCCGTCCATTTCCAGCCTGATGCTGTGGACCCGCCGTTACATGGTGGACCAGATGAACTCCGACTATGTCAAGTTCGCGCGGGCCAAGGGTCTCAATCAGGGTGAGATTTACCGCAAGCATATCTTCAAAAACGCCAGTATCCCGATCGCCCAGGGCATCCCGTCCTCACTGGCAGGTTGTATCACCGGTGCAATCATGACCGAAGCCATTTACGCCGTTGGCGGTATGGGCAAAATGCTGCCCAACGCCATCAAGCAGTATAACAATATCATCATCGTCGCGCTGACCTTCCTGTTCGCCGGGATCTCCGTTTTGGCAGTGCTTTTCGGCGATATCATTATCACCAAAGTGGACCCGCGTATTTCTTTGAGTTCAAAGGCAGGTAGATCGTGATGGATAAGAATTTGGAACTTTTAAACAAAGTCAATACGGAAGGGCCTGCCGATCCCAACGAAGCGATCGACCCGTCCCTCTTCGATTTCGCCGATTTTGACGAGACCGAATCCGAGCATATCACCGCGCCCCGTTATTCCTACTGGAAGTCCGTATGGCGCACCTTCTTCAAAAGCAAATTTACCGTGACCGTAGCTGTCATCATGCTCGCGGTCGTCAGTTTCGCGCTGATCCAGCCGCTCTTCTCCGGCTACGACCCCATGGTCGCCCCCAATATCAATACGCCGGAGATGAAGTTCGTTACCTGGTTCACCGATCCGAACCACCCCTTCGGCACCGACAATATCGGTAACGATGTGTTCGACGCCGTGTGGGCCGGTGCGCGCAACTCCATTCTGGTCAGCTTTATCTGCACCGGCATCAATATGGTCATCGGTATCATTGTCGGCGCGATCTGGGGCTTCTCCAAGAAGATCGACAAGTGGATGATCGAAGTGTACAACATCATCTCCAATGTCCCCTTCCTGCTGATTGCCATGATCCTGTCCTACATCCTGGGCGCCGGTTTCGCGCCGCTGATCTTCACCATGACCTGTACCGAGTGGATCTTTGTGGCCTACTTTATCCGTACCCAGGTCATGATCATCCGCGACCGTGAATACAACATGGCCTCCAAGTGCCTTGGCACCCGCACGCCGACCATGATCACCAAGAACATCCTGCCCTATCTGGTATCCGTCATCATGACCTATATTTCCAGACAGATTCCCAGCTACATCAGCTACGAAGTGTTCCTCTCCTATCTGGGTCTGGGTCTCGGCGCCAACTACGCGTCTCTGGGCCGGTCGATTTCCATGTACACTTCCTTTATCGAGGGGCATCCCAATCTGTTCTGGATTCCGATCATCGTTGTGGCCATTATCTCAATCTCTCTATACATCGTTGGCCAGAAGCTGGCGGACGCCACGGATCCCCGGAATCACAGGTAACAGGAGGACAATATGAGCGAAGTTATTATTTCCGCCAAGGATATAGAAGTCCAATTCCGTGTCCGGGACAACTATCTCACCGCCATCCGCGGTGTCTCCCTGGATCTGTATGAGGGCGAGACCTTTGCCATCGTCGGCGAAAGCGGCAGCGGCAAATCCGTCTTTACCAAGACCCTCACCGGTATGCTGGAGACCAACGGCCGCATCACCAAGGGATCGATCATGTACCACGGTCAGGACTTGACCAAACTGAAGACCGACAAAGACTGGGCCGGCATCCGCGGCGCCAAGATCGCCACGATCTTCCAGGATCCCATGACCTCTTTGGACCCCATCCGCACCATCGGTTCCCAGATCACCGAAGTCATCGAAAAGCATCAGGGCGTTTCCAAGGCCGAAGCCAAGGCGCAAGCCATCGATATGATGGAGCGCGTTGGCATCACCGACGCGGAAGCCCGTTTTGACAACTACCCCTTCCAGTATTCCGGCGGCATGCGCCAGCGTATCGTCATCGCCATCGCCCTCAGCTGCCACCCGGAGATCCTGATCTGTGATGAACCCACCACCGCGCTGGACGTGACCATTCAGGCCCAGATCATCAAGCTGATCAAGGACCTGCAGAAGGAACTGGGCTTCACCACCGTCTATATCACCCATGACCTGGGTGTGGTCGCCAACGTGGCGGACCGCGTCGGCGTCATGTATGGCGGTCAGATCGTCGAATATGGCACCGCGGAAGAGGTCTTCTTCGACGCGCGTCATCCCTACACCTGGGCCCTGCTCTCCTCCCTGCCCCAGCTGGGCGTCAAGGGCGAGGATCTGTACTACATCACCGGCACCCCGCCGTCCCTGTACAACAAAATCAAGGGCGATTCCTTCGCGCCCCGTAATCCCCACGCGCTGAAGATCGATTTTGAACAGGAACCCCCTTTCTTCACGGTCAGCGCGACCCACTTTGCCAAGACCTGGCTGCTGGATCCCCGGGCGCCCAAGCTGGAAAAGCCCGAGGTCATCCAGAACCTGCATGAAAAGATCGAAAAAATGACCGCGAAAGGAGGCGCTTTCCATGTCGAACACGGAGACGAATGAAGTCCTTTTGTCCGTCCAGGATGTGGATATCACCTTCGATATCGGCGGCAAGAAGAAACTGAAGGCTGTTCAGGGCGCCAACTTTGATATCTACAAGGGCGAGACCTTTGCGCTGGTGGGCGAGAGCGGCAGCGGCAAGACCACCATCGGCCGCGCCATCATGCGCATCAATCCCTTGAGCGCAGGTCAGATCCTTTTCGAAGGAAAGCGCATCTCCGGCAAACTCTCCGCGGAAGCGGACCGCGAAGTGATCCGGAATATCCAGATGATCTTCCAGGATCCTGCCGCTTCCCTCAACGAGCGCGCCACCATCGAATACTGCATCTCCGAAGGCCTGTACAATTTCCATCTGTACGAGAATGAAGAAGACCGCATCGCCAAGGTGGACAAGGCTCTGAATGAAGTCGGCCTTCTGCCCGAGCATAAATCCCGCTATCCCCACGAGTTCTCCGGCGGCCAGCGTCAGCGTGTGGGCATCGCCCGCGCCCTGATCATGGAGCCCAAGCTCATCGTGGCTGACGAGCCCATCTCCGCGTTGGATGTTTCCATCCGCGCCCAGGTGCTCAATCTGATGAACAAGCTGAAGGCTGAAAAGGGCCTCACCTATCTGTTCATCGCGCACGACCTGTCTGTGGTCCGCTTCATTGCCGACCGTATCGCCGTCATCCATCTGGGCCGCATTGTGGAGATCGCGGAATCCGAGGATCTGTTCCTCTATCCCCTGCATCCCTACACCGTATCCCTGCTGAGCGCCGTTCCCATGCCCGATCCCATCATCGAAAAGCAGCGGACGCCCATCGTTTACGCGGATACACAGGAAGAAAAATCCGGACCCGATTACGCGATGCGCGAAATCAAGCCCGGACATATAGTCTGGTGTACACCGGAGCAGGCCGAAACCTACACCGCCAAGGTCCATGAGCTGAGCCGGATCTATGAATCAAAACAGTACCAGTGATATCACGGCGCAGATCGCCAACATCAACAGTCCAACGAAGAGAGGGTAATTGAAACTGCCCTCTCTTTCTTGTTTTCTGTCGGCCTTAAAGGTATCAAAGCTCTTCATGTTCGGGTTACGACGCTGACGCACACGCATCATGTTATATTCCGTCACATCGTAATCGCCATGCAGCACCGCGGACCAAATGATGCCAGCGGCAACCAGCACCAATCCAGCGATCGTTGCCCCATCCAGCACAGCCACCAGCTTTCCGCCTTCAGCCGTAAAATACTTGATTGCCGGCCAGATCATCCCCACCGCAAGGCAGAGCAATAATTTTGACAGACGCAAATTTTTCAGTTTCATATTCCTTCCCTCCGTCTCCATGATAGCGGATTCGGAGACAAAAAACAAGGCACACACCCGCGCTTTTCATCGTCAGGGTGTGTGCCTGTCTGGATTTACGTTCAGTGGATCAATCCGCGATTTCCTTGGCGTCGTAATTGACCGTCACTTCCGCGCTGAGCAGGATCTTGGCCGCGTGGATCTCAGTCGCGCCATAAGAGGCGGCTTCTTCCTTCGCTGCAACGCGGTCAAACACATTCAGTCCACTGTCAAAACTACCGCTGTAGCCTTCCGCGATCTTGTCGATCCCGGTAATCTTCAGTCCGGCGGCTTCGGCAAAGATCTCCGCCTTTTCCCGGGCGTTCTTCACCGCCAGCTGCATGGCTTCCTTTTCCGCCTCCGCGGTCTCCGTGGCGGTAAAGGTGACGCCGTTCAATACATTCGCGCCCGCGGCAAAGGCGATGTCGATCACTTCGCCGGTCCGGTCGGTATCCGTCACGCGCACCGTCAGCATGGAGGAGACATGGTATAGCGTCTTCTCATTCCCGGCATCGTCAAACTCGGTATAGGCATAAATGCTGATGTTGTCCGTATTGATGTCATCCCCGTCGATCCCGGCTTCAAGCAGTTTGGCGCGAATCGTGTTGATGCGCTCGTTCACGTTTTTCTGGGCTTCCTGCACATTCTGCAAGGCCATCTGGACGCCGACAGAGACAAACGCCTTGTCCGCAGGCACATACACTTCGCCCTTCCCGTTGACGCAGATCTCGCTGTCCGCGAGTGCCAGAGGAACTAACACAGTCAATACCAGAGCCAGCAATATAGCAGTCAATTTTTTCATTACGATAAACTCCTTTTATCTTTTGCGTCATTTTTTCCGGACCGTTTTTTCCCGGTCCATTCATAATGACGAAAAAACAATTCAAAATGTTCCCGTCATTTTATTTTTCTTTTTCGCAATCCCACGCACAGTACCGTGCTGGTCAGCACCATGAACACCGCGCACAGGACAATGCCCCATTTCAGGCCGACTGTCGCCTCCAGTTTACCCAATACAGGAGAGGAAACGCCCTCGCCGATATAAAGCATCAGCATCAGGAGGGAGGTCGCCAGCAAACTGCTCTCCGGGGTATCCTCACAAGCCACGTTCATGATGCACGGGATCATCGCGCCAAACAGCAGTCCGCTCAGCGCCGTGGCGATACACATGATGAGTCCGTTCCCGAAGGGCACACCGATCAGCAGCAGCGCGCCCGCGCCAAACCCCGCGAAGCGGATGAACCGATCCGCCGGGATGCCGGTGTAAGGCATACAGAAACGGGAAACCAGCACACCCAGATACATGAAGGTCAGCGCCACACCCCCCAGCGAGTTCGCCAGCGTCACGCCGACATAGTGGGTGATCCAGTTGTTCAGCCCACCCAGGAAGAATCCGTGGCAGAGCACCGCCACCGCAAAAATGGGCAAAGTCCCGTTCTTCAGCACCTTCAGCATTCTGGAAAAAGACATGGGCTCTTCCACGTGCACCGCGGATGTTCCCTCCCCCGCGGAAGCGCGATTGACCAGGCCCAGCAGCAGGAACATCACCAGCCCCCATCCCGCCGGTACCAGATAGATCAGCCGGTAGTTGACTCCGTTTTCCAGCATCGCGGAAAACAGCAGGGGCGTACCCATACTGAAGACGCCATACACCGTATGCAGATTGCACATCATCCGGATACCGCGTTTGCCGGTATACAGATCCGCCATACAGGAGGACAGGAGCGCGTCCATATAGCCCAGACCAAGCCCGATCAGCAGCCACGCCGCGGTAAACAATCCGTACCCAGGCACGATCGTCAGCAGGCATAGCGAAACAGCGCTGATCAGGATCCCGATCCAGAGCAGGACCGTTTTCCGGATCCGCCCGATCAGGAACAGCGCGCTGATATAGGCCACACACCCGCCCAAAGAGCAAAGGCTGGCAATCAACCCCTGTCCGTAGCTATCCGGATGGAATTCGTCGATCACATGGGTCAAAAGCGCTCCCTGGATCGCGAAGATCGAGGAGAGAAACGCCATGATCCCAAACAACAGCCAAGCGGTCCGGCTACGAAGCTTGTCTTCCGTCATCGTCCGCACTTCCTTTCCGTTTCTGTTCTCCATTATACACAAAGAAGCCCGTGAATGTATAATACATTTTGCTTGTTCATCCCTTTCCGTACGTGTATAATCGGTCGCGGAAAACCCTTTCCGGGAAGACCGGGCCCGCAAGCGCCGTTAATTCTGTGACGGGTGTTTTCTCCCCCCGCGAAAGGAAGGGCTCCGGAAATGAAAAAACTGCTCAAATGCATTCTGTTATTGGTCCTCGTCGTCTGCCTGCTGGCCGCGGCGCTCAATCTTTTGGTCATCCTGACGACCCGTGATGGCATCGTTTCAGCCGATCAGGCCACCCCCTCCGATTGTATTCTGGTGCTCGGTTGCGGTCTGTTTGATGACGGCACCCCCGGACGGATGCTCTCCCGCAGGCTGGATACAGCCATCGATCTGTATCAAAAAGGGGTCGCACCCAAACTGCTGATGAGCGGCGACCACGGCCAGAATGAATATGACGAAGTCAACGCGATGAAGCGGTACGCAGTCGAACACGGTGTGCCCCCGGAAGACATCTTCATGGACCACGCCGGCTTCTGCACCTATGACAGTATGGTCCGCGCCCGGGAGATCTTCGGGGCCGATTCGGTCACCGTCGTCACCCAGTCCTATCATCTGTACCGCTCCATCTGGAACGCGCGCGGAAAGGGCATGCAAGCCCAGGGCGTCGGAGCCGAAATGTATAATTACGGCCGTCGTTACACGGCCTGGCTGTATATCCGTGAGGCCCTGGCCCGTGTCAAGGATGTGTTCTCCGTCCTGTTTGACCTGCCCTCCACCTATTTGGGCAAGCCCATTGATCTCACCGGCAGCGGCGCCGCAACTGATGATGCCGCGACCACCCTCTGGCTGGAGCAAATGGCGCAATAAGCATAAAAAGACGGTGGAGTCCGTTTCCTGTTGGTAATGTCATAAACTAAGTGTTCATAGCTTCGATGCAACGATCTCCGCCCGGCGTTCGCCTTGGCTCCCCCTCGAAGGGGTCTGAGAGGGCTCTCGTTGGGTCAAGCAACTTAGTTGTGACCATTACCCGTTAATAACGTTCTCCACCGCTTTTTATTTATTCTTCTTTTCAGAGTGCAAACACTGCAATCCCATAGGGTTCCAGCGTCAGGCTGCATTTTTCTCCGCCCTCGCCGGTCATCTGGCGGGCGGTTTTTTTCAGTTTCACCCTCCGCTCTTCCGTCAGATAGTTGAGCACAAACAGATACTGTTTGCCGGCCTTTTCCCGCAGGATCAGCACTACGCCGTCGTCCGCTTCGGCCACTTCCCCTACAGGAGATTTTACTCCGGCGTAATCCAGCAGGGCATTTGCGGTCTCCTCGTCAAAAGTGCTGCCCCAATAGAGCACACGTCCCTGACCGAGCCGGTTTTCTGTCAGTGCGGGCTCTCCGCGATAATAGCTGCCCTGATACCGGGCCAACACCCGCGTGTCTCCGCGCGGGGTCAGAATCTCGTTGAACAGGGCCGCCGGGATGCTCTGTCCGTCCAGGGCGGCAGTCACATCCGGTTCCGCGGGAGAGGTAAAGGTAAAGTCCGTCACATCCGCGCCGGTCAGTTCCGCCAGCAGTCCGGGTTCCGGCAGGATCGGGCAGCGGCCGTATTCGTCCTTGGTCCCGCTGCAGCAGCCGATCACCAGCGTACCGCCCTCTGTCACATATTCCTTCAGCATCTCCACCCGTTCCGGGGTCACGATCATATCATGCGGCAGGAATACCAGCGGATATTTCTTCAGGGTCTCCGCGTCTGCGTGGTCGATAAACACCGTATCATAAGGCCGGTTCGTCTTCACGGACGCGCGCAGGATCCCGTTTGCGCTCCTTTGGGCCACCATGCGGTGACGGGTGTCCGCCCGCTGATCCCAGTCGTTGTCATAATCCCGTACCACGGCAAACGCTGCCTTGAAGTCCGCGCCTGCGATCTCCCCGATCTTGCCCAGATCTTCCCCAAAGGCTTTGACTTCGCGCAGTTTGCGATTGTCCCGGTTATCGTGGTCCAGAATGCCATGCCAGTACATTTCGGTCCCGAAGCACGCCGTGCGCCAGCGGAAGAAGGAAACCAGATCCGCGCCGTATGCCACGCTCTGCATCGCCCAGAGGCGGAGCTGTCCCGGCCGGGGCGACGGGGCTTCCATCCGCGTGACCCAACCGTTGGCACCGCTCTGTTGCTCCATGATGCCAAAGTGCGGACATACACCGCGCACTTCGGACAGGATGCCCGCGTTATACGGATCCGGCGGGTCCTTTACGTCCGGATGGGTCCCCAGTGCATAGCCAAAGTCCGGATAGGAGTCGAAGGTATAAACATCCAGCGCCTCCGCGGTCATCTTCACGTTATCCAGATTGCCAAACAAGCCGTTGGTCGTGATAAAGTCGCCCGGCTTCACATACTTGCGCAGGATATCCGCCTGCATCTTGCAGAAGGCGATCGCGCTTTCAGAGATAAAGCGGCTGTATTCGAGCATGATATGTGGGTTATGGCCGTCGCTCACGATCGTCTGGGGCAGATGCACCTGCTCCCAGTCCGTATAGGTTTCGTTCCAGAACACAGTCCCCAGCGCTTCATTCAACGCGTCCAGCGTTTTGAACTTGTCCTTCAGATATTTCCGGAAAGCGCGGTCGTCCGCCTGCGAATGGAACTCATCCGTTTCACAGTTCAGTTCGTTGTCGATCTGCCAGCCCACGATCGCCGGATGGCTGCCATAGGCTTTCCCGAGGAATTCCGTGATTGCGGCACTCTTTTCCCGATAGATCTCAGAGTTATAGTTATAGTGTTTCCGGCATCCGTGACGGTACAGCACACCGTCCTCGCGCGCGTTGAGCACCTCCGGATACTTCTCCGTCAGCCACGCAGGCGGCGTCGCTGTAGGCGTTCCAAAGACCACTTTCATGCCTTTTTCGGCACACAGATCCAGGAAGGGACGGAAAAACGCATCCGTAAACACGCCCTCCTCCGGTTCCACCAGCGTCCATGCGAACTCCCCGATCCGGATCTGCGTGATCCCAACCGCGAGCATACGGTCCAGATCCTCGCTCCAAAGGGTCTTCGGCCAATGTTCCGGATAATAGCAGGTTCCCATGACATAAGGATCCCATGTGCCTTTTTGACTCATATTCAAACGCCCTCTTTTCCGTTGTCTTTAAGGTTTCCTTTGCGCTCATTATACCCCGTACCGCCCTTAAAGCGCAAGGATTTTCGCTTGTCTTGCGCGCCTTTGTCTGCCGTGATATCATAGTCGGAGAAACAGAAACGTTCATCAACGGAGGGATCCTTTTTGAAAGCCATCCGAAACATCGGCATCTTCGCCCACGTTGACGCGGGCAAGACGACCCTGTCCGAGCAGATCCTCGTTCACTGCGGTGCGCTGAAGCAGGCAGGCAGAGTCGACAACGGCACTGCGCATACCGATACACTGGCCGTGGAGCAGCGCCGCGGGATCTCTGTCCGCGCCACCTGCGTCGCCGTACAGTGGAAGGATACCCGGATCCATCTGATCGATACCCCCGGCCATATGGATTTTTCCGCCGAGGTGGAACGTTCCTTCTGGGCGTTGGATGGCGCCGTCCTGCTGCTCGATGCAGCCGAGGGCGTCCAACCGCAAACGGAAGTCCTGTTCCGTGCCCTGAAGCAACAGCACTTGCCCTTTCTGCTCTTTCTCAATAAAACCGACCGTCCGGGCGCGAATATCGACGCCACCCTGTCCGCCATCCGCAAACGTCTGACCGTGGATATCGCCCCGCTTTGGGATCAGGAAGCCGTCACAGAGAGCGTCTGCGGCAGCGACGATGCCTTGCTCGAACGCTGGCTGGGCGGAGAAATGATTCCTGAAAGTACGGTCCGTAACCGTCTCCGCGCATTGACCGCAGCCGGAGATGTCCATCCGGTCCTTCAGGGATCCGCCCTGTGTGACCGCGGTGTGGAGCCCCTGCTGGACGCGATCGTCGATCTTCTGCCCGCGCCGGATGAAAAAAGCGCGCTCTCCGGAGTCGTTTTTGCCTGTGTCACGGATCGCGTCATGGGACGCGGTCTTTGGGTACGCCTCTTTGGCGGCTGTCTCCAGAACCGTCAGGCATTGGAATTTCCGGGGCGACCCGATCCCGTGACCGGGGAGGAGATCCCGGTGCAGAAAAAGATCACCCAGATCCGGGATGTATCCGGCCGGGACACCGGCATGCTTTCCTCCGGAGAGGTCGGGATCCTCTACGGTCTGGGCGACGCGGAAATCGGCCATATCTTTGGCGACCCCGCGCTTCTGCCCCGGCGGATCGAACCGGGCCTGTTCCGCACCCCGCTCATCACGGTCCAGGTCCTGCCCGAAAAGAAAGAACAGATGCAAGCCCTGCGGGTGGCCTGTGAAACGTTGTCCTCCGAGGATCCTCTGCTGCACGCCGAATATGTCCGCGCCACCGATGAACTGCACCTGCGCGTGATGGGAAAAGTCCAGCTTGAGATCCTGGCGGAAGAATTGAAAACACGTTTTGATCTGGATGTGACCTTCGGCGAGCCCGCCGTGATCTACCGCGAAACGATTGCGAAAGCCACCACCGGTTTTGTGGCCTATACGATGCCCAAGCCCTGCTGGGCTATTATGGAATTCAGCCTTGAGCCCGCGCCGCGCGGGAGCGGTGTCACCTTCTCCTCTGTGGTCCCGGTACGGGATATTCTGGCGCGCTATCAGCATCAGGCGGAACAAGCCCTGCCGCTGGCCCTCAAACAGGGCCGACTCGGCTGGCAGGTCACCGATATCCGGATCACGCTCACCGGCGGCAACCATCACCAATTCCACACCCACCCGCTGGACTTCATCGTTGCGACGCCCATGGGCATCCAGGACGGTCTTCAGCGCGGCGGCAGCGTCCTGCTGGAGCCGGTGCTCGAATGCCATCTGTTGATCCCCGCGGAATGTGTCGGTAAAGTGATGACCGATATCAACCTCATGCGTGGCGAAGTCACCGAAACACGCAGCGAGGAAGACTTTGTTTCCTTGATTGCCCTTCTGCCCGTGCGCACCAGCATGGACTATCCCACGACCCTCGCCTCCGTCACCGGCGGCCGGGGCAGTATGAGCACCTCCCTGCACGGCTACCGCGAGTGCCCGCTGGAGCTTGGCTCTGTCGCACCCCGCCGGGGGGTGGACCCGTTGGATACTGCCCGCTATATTTTAGCCGCACGCAGTGCGCTGGAAGGCGGTATCTTTGATTTCTGATTTTTGCCCGCTTTTCGGGGAAAAATATCGTTTCCAGACCGGTTTTTCGCATGCTATAATCAGTACGGACATTTTTTCGTCGATATACAAATTCACACATTACAGGAGGACATCCCTATGCCTATGATGGAGAAGCCCGCCGTCACGACCCTGCCAGACGGAGGCAAGACCTGGGAACACGAATATGAAAAGTTTTTCCTGAAAGGTTATTATCCCGCCAATCAGATCGATGGTGAAAGCAATAACTACGGTTTCCGCGCGCCCCTGCTGCTGGTCTTTGAGGAAGAGCGCAAGTCCATGCAGGACGCGGTCGCCTTTGCCGAAGAAACCGGTCTTTCCGCCATTGCCGCGGCGAACGACGCTTCCGTCCTTTTTGTTTATCCAACCTGTGAAGGCGCCTGGAAAAACGCGGATGAAAGTCTGTACGCTTCTGTGATCGCCGAAGTGAAGATGAATCCCTACTATGAAGACGGCCTCATCTCCCAGACCGATTTCTTCACCCGCCAGTTCAAAGGCTGGTTCGTCCGCGGCGCAATCTTCCGCGCGGACATCTATTCCTTCGGCGCTTCCGCTGACTATGTAGCCACGAATCTGCTCAAAACGCTGCAGGGCGAATATCTCTGGGGACCCGGTGAGATCACGCCCGCCATGTGCTCCATGCAGGGCCTCAGTATCGTTCCCGCGCCCGAGCGCACGGATATCGGTATCCTCAGCGTTGGCAACAGCGATGAGATCAACGCCGCCTTCGCCTCCTGCAAAGATCTGCTGATCAAGGACAAGGCTGACTATCCGGCAGATTTTGCTTCCTTCGTGCGCAAGTTCAAAATGTGGTGCGGCAAAATGGAATATGAGCCGGATTTTGAAGCCCTGGGCATGAATGAAGACGCCGGCAGCGTTACCGTCAAGACTTCCCCCGACCACTTTGGCCGTTATAAAGGCACAGAGCAACACAAGGCCGGTTATTTCGCCTATTATAACAAAGATCTGTTCGACAACGGTCCCGTTCCGCTTCTGCTCGGTTTCCACGGCGGCGGAGATTCCTCCATGTATCTGACCTTTGTGGCTGGCTGGTATGAGATCGCGCACCGCTATAACTTCCTGTTTGTCTCTCTGGAAAACCATCAGGACATCACCGCTACCGAAGCGATCGAAGTGCTGGAGGAACTGAAAAAACGCTATCCCATCGATGAGCATCGCATCTACGCGACTGGCTTCTCCATGGGCAGCGGCAAGACCTGGGATATGTTCCAGCAGTATCCCGAAGTGTTTGCCGGCCTCGCGCCCCACAGCGCCCTTTTCCCGGTCCGCAACAATCCCTTCGCGCCGCCCGCTCAGGTCCGCCTGAACGAGGACGTGCCGGTACCGCTGTTCTATTCCGGCGGCGAATGTTCTCATCTGCCCGAGCTGCCCTTCCAGGCGGATTCCGCGCTGGAGCGCGTCACCTACGCCACTCAGGTCAACCGCTGCAAGGCCAAATTTGATCTGAAGTACGAGGAGAAAGCCACCTGGACCGATCCCATCCTCGGTATCCCCGGCGACCGTGTGGAACAGATTCCCGATGAGACCCGCGGCAGTGTCCTCACCGTTCGCTACTACGACAGCGAGGACGGTGTCTGCCGTACCGCCTTCGCCAGCGTCAGCGGCCAGATCCACGAATGTCGCCATCATACCTGTGAAAACGCATGGAAATTTATCTCGAAGTTTACAAGATAACTACACCAACAAAGGAGGCCACAGCATGTCACAGAATGTCATGGTCACCGGAACCGGGCGCAGCTATGCCCTCGGTTTCAACTTTGTCCTCCGCTATCTGGAAAGTGGCGACACAGTTGTTGCCACCGTCCGTAAAAGATGTGAGGACCTGGAAAAACTGAAAGATCAGTATGGCGATCGGCTGATCATCCTGGAGATGGACATCGGCTCCACCGCGTCCGTCACTGCTGCCCAGCAGAAACTGGCAGAATCGCTTGACCATTTGGACCTCATCATCAACAATGCCGTCACCACCTCCAAAGATGTTGACAAAAACCTGTGGGATGCCGATCTGGACCTGATCGCCCATACCGTGGATGTCACCGCTGTCGGCGCGATGCGCGTTTTCAAAGCCTTCTACCCGATGCTGAAAAAAAGTGCGGGCACCGCGCTTGTCATCAACATCTCCTCCGAGGCCGGCAGTATCACCCGCTGCTACCGCACCAACCTGATTGACTACGGCATGGCCAAAGCCGCCCTGAACATGGGCACCATGAACATCGTCAACACGCTGAAGGGCGATCCCCAGATCAACGTTTTCTGTGTCCATCCCGGCTGGATCCGTACCAACGGCCAGCCCGACAACCCCGCGCCCCTGTCCTCCTATGAAGCAGCCGGCATCCTCCAGTCCCTCTTTGAAGCCAAGCGTGAAGACCGCGAAGGTCCCCGCTTCATCACCAACACCGGAGAACAGTACCCTTTCTGAAAAACGCCACATAAAGAACAAGTCCTGTCGCGATGACAGGACTTGTTCTTTATGCCATATGATTCAATATTACAAGGACGGACAATGATAGACCGCGCACTGATAAGGGGAGAACAAAGAGCCTTCTTCCGTTTGGATATTGCTCAACACGGGTGTCCTGCATCCTCCCGGAAGTGCAAGGGCCTGTTCCTTTTCAAAATTGCAAACAACATACCATTGATCATCGCCCAAGGAACGGGAAAAGATAAAATGATCCTCTTCAGGCTTTGACAGGACACGGAAATCTCCCTCAATGAAGGCTGGCGTATTTCTGCGCAACCTCAGCAGTTCCCGGTAGAACCGGAAAACGGACCGATCCGACGCGAGATCGTCTTCCAGATTGATCTCCTGTTGGCGACTGTGCGGAACGATCCACGGTTTTCCGTCCGTAAAACCTCCGTCCCGTGACCAGCAAAATGGATGACGTGCGTTGTCCCGACTGCCAAAGTTTACTTTCTCCAGGGCCTCCGCCGGTGAATGATCCTTCAGAAACGACTGATAGGCATTGATGCTTTCCACATCGTCAAAGGAATGGATGTTGTCATAGTGGGCGGACACGGAACCGTATTCCTGACCCTGATAAATGAACGGGATCCCCTTCAGCAGGTAGGCCATGGTTGCCATACACGTGGCGGATTCATACCGCAGATCCGTGTCATTCGCCAGCCGCGAGATCATGGGCGGTTGGTCGTGGTTCCCCAGAAACAGGCTATAGAGCAGATCGTTTTTTTCAGTTCTTTCCTGCCAGGCAATCAGGATGTCCCGCAGAGATCTGAGGCTACCCATCCCAGGTGTGAATTTATCTTTCCGGCCACATTCCATGTGGTCAAACTGGAACAGGGTGCTCAATTCATTCCGCTCCGCCGCGCAATGTCGTTTCATTTCCTCAATGTCGCTGACCCAGCATTCGCCGACGGTAAAGAGATGTTTCGTTTTCTCCCGGCCAAACAAGGCACGGATGTATTCGTGCAGATGCGGTCCGAAGCAGTTCTGATTCTTTTCAAAATCCTTGGAGATCTGATCGATGACATCGATCCGGAAACCGTCCACCCCGAGATCCACCCAAAAATCGACAACCTCCTGCATCGCCCTGACCACAGCAGGATTGTTCCAGTTCAAATCCGCCTGACGGATCGCATAAGAGTGCAGGTAATACTGTCCGCGCAGTTCATCAAATTCCCAGGCGCATCCGCCAAAGGCGGACTGCCAGTCATTGGGGATCGTATCCGACCAATAATAGAAATCGCTGTACAGATTGTTCCTGCCTTGTCGGGATTCCTGAAACCACCGATGCAAGGTGGATGTATGATTTGGCACCAGATCCATGATGAGCTTCATGTCCCGTTCGTGCAGTCCGGCAATGAGTTCTTTCATGTCATCCATCGTGCCGAATTCGGTCATGATCTCTCTGTAATCCGAGATATCATAGCCATTATCATCGTTGGGACTCTGATAGCATGGGCAAAGCCAGATGGCATTCACGCCAAGCTCCCGAAGATAGTCCAGTTTCCGGGTAACGCCATTCAGGTTCCCGATCCCATCCCCATCGGTATCCAGAAAGCTTCTCGGGTAGACCTGATAGATCACAAGATTCAAAAACTGCTTGAATTTTCCGTCCAGCATTTGCTCTCACTCATTTCCGATATTGCTTGATCATAGATTATCACTGAAGCGGACCCAAATAAACATAAAAATGCTCACTGTCGGAAGCTTTATTTTCAGAATACGACTGCGGTCTCCCTGTTCAGTCGAATACTGACACGGTTTGAGGTCACCCGAAGGATCATCCGGAGAAGCATACAGTATATGCTTTATTTCCCCAAAGTACTGCAGTGAAATTTCGATATCCGTTTGAGGAATCGGCTTATTCTGCCCTTCTGCCCAGCGGTCCGTGTCCGTTCCGCATAGGTTGATGATGGAGATCAATTTTTCGTTTTTACTTTCCCGAAGGACAAACCACAGTTTTCCGGGTTCCCCTGTAACAGAGCAGATCTGGTTGCAGAGATATTCCTGGTTGTCCCAACCGAAGTGGGTCATGCTGACATCCTTCAAGCCATTGTTGAAGAACAATTGCTCATAACGGACAAAGAAATCGTCATACCTTTTCAGCATATATGCCTGAGTAGCGGTCAAGCGACTGTAATCTGAATAATAGCCCTGCGTGATCGCGGCATTCTCCTCACCAAACCACAGTTGTGTTGCGCCATGGGATTGGATCGCACACATCAGAAGCAGTTCAGAATAAAGCGCCTTTTCTTTTGTCGATGTTCTGAAAGCGGCAGGATAAGCCGCCAAAATAACAGGCTTTCCGGAGCCTTTTGCTTTCAGGATGAGTTGCTTCAAGTGCTCATATCTGTCGTACGGAGGCCACACTTCAATATACACAGCATCCACACCGGTATTCATGGTGCATTCGACAGGCCAGGCGCCAACATTGTTAAAGACCAATGTCGCGTCAGGCAGCTTGGCGCGTGTATCCGAGATCAGGATCGGGAAATCTTCTTCCAGATGGATGACCTTTCCATCGTGATCCAACGCGGTTTTCGGAAATCCGTATGTATCCATATGGATCCCGTCAAATCCCATCTTCATGATGGCGTTTTGGTATTGCCCGATCATATGCTCACGCCAATCCGAACGCAGGTTCATAATGGAAAAAACATCAATGAACCGAATGGGCTGATCCGCTCCCGCATATAAACGCCACTCCGGATGGGCGGAGGCAAATTCCTCTCCGGCAGCATAAACAGCCCCATAGGCCATCGCTTTCATGCCCGCGGCATGGCATGCATCGATCTTCCTGCGGATGACCGGCAGAGAATTCCGCTTTCCCATCATGTCAGTATATTGTTCCTGATTGGTGACTAGATGGTCATGCCGGTATGACCAGTCGTAAAATTGAACCATGTTGATATGGTGCTCCGCCATGGCTGCAATATCACTGTCGTCAACATCCTCCGGGAAAAAATCCGACAGGAACCCGTAACGCGGAATGTCGGTCCCGGTCTGAACGTCAAATGCGGTCCCGTCCGTCTCGCCGGTATCTGAAACACAGGACACGCCATAACCGCCAACATCAAAAGTACGGCTGAGTGTCAGTTTGTCCCGGATATTTTTGAGTTTAAAAACTTCGGAGCAGGCGGCTTCCTGCAGGTTTGTCACGTGTACAGTAAGCGTCCCGCAATCTTCAATTCCCTGTACAAAAAAGGAGATCTCCTCCCCCGGATGAAAGCAGCCTTTGCATGGAAATATTCTCATCCTATCATCCCTTCAGGGCGCCATCAGAAAGCCCCTTCACAAATTGCTTCTGGAAGATCAGAAAAATGATGATGACCGGAATAATGGCAATAACCGCCGTAGCGGACATCAGATGCCATTTAGCTCCGGCAAACTGTTGAAAGAAGACGGACAGCGCCTGCGGAATGTTATGTTTGCTGCGGCTCTGCAGGAAGAAAGTCGCCTGCGCATAGTTGTTCCAGATACCAAAGCCGTTAAGAATGATAAATGAAGCAGTTGCCGGTTTGATTACGGGGAAAATGATGCGCCAGAATGTCTGGAACGCGGTGCATCCGTCCAGGGCGGCGGCTTCATCCAGTTCGCGCGGAAGCGAACGGATGAAGGAGGTATAGATGAATATCGCTGAAGGCATCGCCAAAGCTGAGCAGACCAGGATCATTCCCCATAGGGTATTGACCGCGTGGATCTTTCTCATCAGCACATAAAGCGGCACGGTGTTGATAATGCCGGGAATCATCATGCAACCGATGATCACGCCAAAGACGGTCTTGTTGTAGTGTGTATTGTACCGCGCTATGGCAAATCCGCCCAGGCCACCCGCAACCACAGTCAGGCTCAGTGTGCCCGCGGTAATAATGGCTGAGTTCAGCATTGCCGTATCGATCCTGGATTTTTTCCAGGCATCGGCGTAATTCTGCCAATGAAAATCGGGGATGAACATATTTCCCTCGTAGAATATCCTGGATGGAGCATTCAAAGAAAGCACAAGCAGGATATAAAACGGGATCAGACAGCCAAAGCAGATCAGAATAATCAGGGCAGCGCGGGAAGTCTTGAAAACCTTGCTTTCTTTCATAGGCCGGCCCTCCTTATACTTTCTGCCTTGTCAGGCGCATGGAGATAAGCACAGGAATCAGGATGATGATAAACAGGATCATGGCAACGGCAGTAGAATAACCCGTCTTGCTGCCGTAGCACATACGCATGATATAGATCGAGAGGCTTTCGGTCGCGTAACCCGGTCCGCCCTCCGTCAGAGACATGATGACATCAAAAACGGACAGAGAACCGATGATATTGGTAACAACATTGATCCGGATGGCGGGCATCAGCATGGGCATAGTCACATGCGCGAACCTTTGCCACACGTTTGCGCCATCCATCATTGCCGCTTCGTTCAATTCCTGAGGGATGGACTGAAGTCCCGCCAGATAGATGATCATTGTCATACCGGAAAACTGCCACACATTTACAACGATCAGAACCAGCAGCGCACTGCCATACGAGCCCATCCAATTGCCAATGGGATCACCGAGGCCCATTTGCTGAAAAGCATGAAAAAGGAAACCGCGGCTCGGTTGGAGCAGAAAATACCAGATATATCCCATGATCAGGGGGCTGATGATGGCCGGCAGATAGATGATCACGCGGGCGATGCTTTTTCCTCGGAACTCACTGTTCATGAGCAAAGCATAGATCAGGCCGACAAGATTCAGCAGCACCGCGCTTCCCGCAGCGAAAATGACCGTCGTTTCAATATCGTGGATCGCTCTTTTGTCGCTGAAAAAACGGATGAAGTTTTTAAGCCCGACAAAATGAGCCTCTCCCATACCGTCCCAATCCGTCAGGCTCATTCCGATCCCGCTGAGCAGAGGAACGATAAAGAACATTCCATAGATCAGCAATGCCGGGAGCGAAAGAAACTGGGCCCACCTAATTCTTCTGTGCATCATACTGTCTCCTCAAAGCAAATGTGGCGGCAGCGCACTGTTGGTACGCGCCGCCACATGGGTATCAGGGAATATTGAAATCAGTCAGATCAGAAACCGGCGTTCCAAGCTTCTTCATAAGCCTTGGCGAATTCTTCGGGAGTATAGGTTCCGGCCAGCAGATCCTGCACCATACGTCCGGCATCGTCACCGGAGAAGCCGGCAGGCTTTTCGTTGGTGAAGCCGATATTGGTGGCGGAAGCAACTGCTTCGTTCACGCCGGCAACCACGGTAGCAGGAGCCCATTCGGCTTCCACATCGGTGAAGGCACTGGGAGATCCCAGGGATTCAGCATACTTCTTCTGATTCTCCGCGCTGAAGAGGAAGTTCAGGAAATCAATGGCTTCTTCCGCGTTGGGGGTAGTGGCGGAGATGCTGTAGCCGGAATCTTCGGCCACCAGCACAACCGGCATACCATCAGGCATGAAAGAAGGATAAGGAGCAAAACCGATCTTGTCCGCCATGGTGGGGTCCTTTTCCAGGATGCCGGACAGCGCCCACATGCCGTTGGAGAACATGGCGCATTTACCGGTCACGAAAGCATCAACGCAGTTATCGCCCGTAGCGGTCAGAACATCCGCGTTGATCAGGCCCTTGGTCTGCAGATCAACCAGATTCTTGGCGAAGGTGCACATCGCGCCATTGGGGTCTCCCCAAGCCAGTTTTTCACTGTCGTTGTTCAGGAACGCCAGTTTGGCTTCGGTAGCGCCGTACTTGGCCTTGATGTATCCGTGGGGCAGGAATTCGATCAGGTGGCCAAGATGCCACGCTTCACCGAAGATGAACCAGGGATCGACTTCGGGATAAGCCGCTTTGATGGCTTCCAGGTTGGAAACGAATTCTTCCCAAGTGGTCGCGACAGTCAGGTTCAGGCTGTCAAAGATCTCCTTGTTGTAGAAGAATCCGGCCATGGTCATGTTGGTGCAAACACGGTACTGCTTGCCGGTATTGAGATCGGTGCAGTTGGTCTTCATGGAAGGAATCAGGCGATCCCACCACTGGTTCATTTCACCAAGATCCATGTACTTGCCCTGATCAACGTACTCCTGCTCATAGGTCGTCATAATGTCAGGGATCTCCGTGGAGGCAAACTTGATCTTGATCACGCCGCTGGCATCGTTCTGGTATTCCTGCTCCACAGTAATACCGTCGCTCTGCGCGTTGTATTCAGCAATGATCTCATCAATCAGGTCAACCGTTTCCACCTTACCGGTGAAGAAAGCCAGATTGGTTTCAGCTGTCGCGATGCTCATCATACCGGCCAGCATCATCACAGCCATGAGGAACGCAAGGATCTTTTTCATAAATGTGCCCTCCGTATCATTTTTTTGATGCATCTCGCATCTTTGCCACAATTATCACACGGGAACCGTGACAAGTAAATTCTCAGTTTTTTTGATTGCGGTGCGGTTTTTTTTGAATCCGTTTGATTTGCCATAAAACTATGATATATTTTTCCCGGAATGAAATCCTTCCAATGAGGTATAAGCGGATGAAACATTATAAATTGAAGAACAGGCTTTTTGCCGTGATTGCCATTATTGTGTTCATCTTCGTGTTTCTCGTCTCCCTCGTCATATCCAATCAGTATAGTGATCACCTGATCCGTCAGACCACAGCCCAGGTCCAGCAGATCATCAATCAGGTCGCGCTGAACACCGGCAACTACATCAGTGAGCTGTCCCGTCTGTGCCTGTCCCCGTATTACAGCGATCAAGTCATGCACGCCCTTGAAACCTCTCCCGCAACAAGGGCCGATCTGCTGGAAAAGCAGCGAACGATCGAGAATTATCTGAGAGAAGTCATGACGATCCCGCGAAAGGATATCCTGCGGGTCTGCATCCTTTCCGACAACGCATATTCCAGCTCCCGCACCGGCTATTCCGCCGCATATGTCACGGATTATCGCGGAACAGACTGGTACAGGGATGCGACAGAAAGTCCGACCTCCATTTTCCTGCCAGTTCAAACCGAAGCGCATGGAAATTACAAAGTTTCCATCTTTTCCATGGCCTTGAGACTGCAAAGCCTTTCCGATTTTGACAGAACGGTCGGCGTGATCAGGGTAGACGCGAACTATAGCGGGATCCAGGATGTTCTGGATCAAGTGGAGCTGACAGACAAAGACAACCTGTATATTTTGGATTCCAGCGGTCATATTGTCTGTAAACGCAGCAACGCGTCCTTAAATATCAATACCGCAGAGATCCTGAGCAGCGTAAGTCTCGAAGATCCGGTCATCAAAACGCAAAACGACCGGTATCTGCTGAACACGCAAAACATAGACGGAACAGATTGGAAAGTGGTATCCGTCATTTCTGAAAAAGAACTGATGCGCGATATCAACAATGCGCGAAAAGCGGCGATCCTGCTGGCCGCTCTTTGTTCCGGCATCAGTTTGCTGTTTACCGCGTGGTTTGCTCATTCCTTTACCAAGCCTCTGGATGAGACGATCCAGGTCATGACCCAAGCCCGGAACGGGGATCTTTCGGTCAGAGCCGGAGACAGCCGGGCTTATGAAATCTCCTACCTGAACAATACATTCAATGATCTGCTTCAAACGACAACCGACACGATGGAACACAACGCACATTTGTCAAAAGAGATGTTTGAGGCCAAATACCTTCAGAAAAAAGCCCAATATGATTCCCTATACAATCAGATCCGTCCACATTTCCTGTTCAATACTCTGAGCCTGATCAGTCTCCTGATCAAGGGGAACCGAAGCAAAGAAGCTGTCGAAAGCATTGATGAACTGTCGATCCTCCTGCGCGGCATGGTCAACGCAGATCAGGAAAACACGATCGAGCGCGAGCTTAAGATTACGGAAAGCTATCTGCGTCTGCAGGAAAAACGTCATGATTCTCTGTCGTTCTATATTGACTACGATCCGGAAATTATCTCCTTTGCAGTCCCGGCTATGACAATACAACCTGTGGTTGAAAACGCGATCGTTCACGGTTGTGAACCCTGTCAGTATGATACTAAGATCTGGGTATCCGCCAAAGATACCGGCGATTACATTACCCTATCAGTTCAGGACAACGGAATCGGGATGTCCGCAGAGCAGCTTCAAGCCTTGCGGGAAAGCTTGAACGATCCGTCCCGCGAAACAGAGACTGCGGAAAAGCGTAGCGTAGGATTGCTTAACATCATTGAGCGGCTGCAGTTGCGTTTTGATACCTATACTTTTGATATCGATTCAGCGCCCGGAAAAGGAACGACAGTCACCCTACGTATCCCAAACGAAAAGGAAGGAGCGGGATCACAGAATGTATAAGGCCATCATTGCTGAAGATGAACCATTGATGAGACAGTACTTGAAAGAACAACTGAATGGGATCCACCCGGACTTTGTCGCGGCAGAAACAGCCCGTAACGGGTTGGAAGCAAAAAACAAAATGCTGGAAGATCATTATGATCTATTGATTACGGATATCCGGATGCCGGAAATGAGCGGGATCGAGTTGGTTCAGTGGTTGCGCTCGCAGGACCAGTACAGTGATCTGGCTGTGATCCTGCTCTCCGGCTATGATGAATTTGAATATGCCAGAGCCGGGTTGCGGATGAATGTTTTTGAATACCTGCTCAAGCCATTGAATGACCAAGAATTGCATGATTCACTGGAGAGGATCCGAGCGCAGCTGAACAAAGCCCAAACCTTGATCCGGATCCCCACGGAATGGACGCCCGAAAATATCAAGAACTTTATTTCCGATTGTTTCAGCGGGTCGGACAATGATACCGGCAATCTCGCCAAACAGGCAACCGATTACATACTCCGCCATTATACTGAAGCAATCACGCAAAGCGATGTAGCCGAGGCACTGGGAATCACGCCGGCCTACCTTTCCAATATCTTCCATGAAAACACAGGGGAATCCTATATGCGTTTCCTGACACGGCTCCGGATGTCTCAGGCCGCGTTGCTCCTCCGATCCGATGAAAAACTGACGGTCCAGCAGATTGCCGAAATGACAGGTTATCTTTCCGACAAGCACTTTATCGGCGTCTTCAAAAAGTTCTTCGGTGTCACGCCGAATGAATTCCGGCGAGAGCAATAATCTCTTTATTGAGAAGCCAACATTAAGATCGACTTCTTGAGGGTTCAAAAAATCGAGGCTGTTGTCAGCCCCGATTTTTGAGTATTTCTTTCATGCATGCCGCCGTCTTCGCTGCCACAGCCTGCACGCCTTCCGGCGTCAGGTGGATGCGGTCTTCGCCGACCATGGTGTCCGTGTGACCGTCCACCACAGCAAACAGGTCGTTCACGGCAGCGTTTTCCTCCCGCGCGACCTTTTTCAGGATGTCGTTATAGATTCCGATATCGCGGTGATCCGGGATCAGGGTGGGCGTGGTCGTGGCAATCACGATCGGTAGGTCCGGATTTTCCGTCACCTTTCTCAATACGCGGCACAGGCGATGACAGGTCTCCTCATAAAGCTCCGGCGGGGTAAAATGCCGACCTTCCTGGTAGTCATCCCCCATGTCCCACAGACCGCAGTTCCACTGCACGATATCCGGCTTGGGCAGCTGCGGCAGCCAGAAACGCAGCGAGTTCAGCGTATATCCGGACCAGCGCCCGTTTTCCTCCGGGCCGCCCACTTCCGCTTCGCCCGCCAACATCTCCGCCACCACCGGCTGGACCTGCATCCTCACAGAATCACCCAGCAACCAGATCTGTTTCATTC
>JAZUFB010000031.1:0-5823 GCA_045640475.1 Clostridia bacterium | reverse complement strand
CCCAGATAGTTCTGGTCATGATCCAACTTCAAAAAAGCGTCCGCCGTCATAAACGGGGTGCACCCGTACACCAGCAGCATACTGAAGCTCTTCAGATGTTCCGCTTTGGCCTTGCCCCACTTCTTCAGCAAATACCCGGGCAAAAGATAGATCAGCGCGGTAGCCACATTGCTGAACGCCAGACCGAAACTCAACATAACAAAAGCTCCTTTGTGTCAGGGGGACGGTTCTGTTTGACACATTTTTCCCGACAATCCAAATAGTCCGTTCCCAGTATACCGCGCCTGTCAACCCATCAGGAACCGGTGGAGCGATAATGCCGCAGGCAAAAATAGAATACGCAATACATGACGGCAAACAGCACCGCGCCCGCCAACGGACACACAAAGGCCGTCCACGCGGGCCAGCCAAACAAAGGTTTGTCCAGGATGTAGGCCGTCGGCGCGTGCAGCGTCATGGAAAACGGCGCGACAATGGAAAAGATCAGCTGGAGCAGCTTCGGAAACACGTCAATGGGATATTCGCAGGCGCTTCTGCCGCCATAGGTCAGCGCGTTGACCATTTCCAGCGATTTGACACTATAGATGCTGAAGGCCGCCTCGATCAGGAACAGGCCCAGGATCAGCAGCACGCCAAATCCAATCGCCTCGATCAGCGCCAGCACCTTCAGTACCGTCCATTGCACAGCGCTCTGTCTGCACCCGATGACCATCGCCACCGTGCCCACCGCGATGCACCCGATCCGGCGAGGATCCAGATCGGCGCACAGCACCTGCGTCAGCACGCCCCGCGGCCGCAGCAGGATCGTATCCAGCGTGCCGTTGCGGATCAGGGATGCAAAACTGCCCGTCACGCCCCGGCCGAAAAATTCCGTCAGATAGAAAGTCAGACTCATCACGCCGAAGAACACCAGCAGATTGCCGCCGGACCAGTCCTTCATGCTCTGGAAGCGGCTGATCAGCAGCAGCACCGCCATCAGCTCGCCGCCCTCCATAATGATCTGCGCCAGGGTCTGGAGCAGGAAGGAGGATGGGTATTGCAGTCGGCTTTTGAGCAGCATTCTCACGGAGTGGAGGTATAGCTTTACTGTATCCATCTTTTTTAACCTCCCTGCACCGTGATCCGTTTTTGGTTGTTGTTCCACAGGGCTCTTCCGGCCAGAATCAGCAGTGCGGCCCAGACGACCTGCGTCAGCCAGATGGCCGGCACTTCTCCCAGCGCCTGTTCACCGCCATAGATCCGGATCGGCGCGTCCAGCATCTGGGCATAAGGCGTCAGGCGGACCACGGTCTGCCAGCTGTCCGGGAACAGGGTGAGCGGGATGATGTTACCGCTGAAGGTCATCATCAGCAGGTTCAGTGCTCCCTCAATGCCCCTACCGTCCAGTGTGCGCACGGTGAACCCCGTGGTAATGGAGCTCATCGCGCACGTGTTGAGCAGACCCAGCCCAAGGCTGACCAGCGCGCACACAAGCGCCGTGAAAGAAGCCGGAGCGCGCAGGCCCCATCCCTCCGGCAACAGCAGCGCCAGCACCAGCATCGGCACGCTGCGCATCACGCTTCCCACCATTTTGATGGCCACACTGCGGGCATAATAGTACCAGTATACATCCAGCGGCCGGCAAAGATCATAGGCAAACCCGCCGGTCCGGATCTTCTCGTTCAGCTCGCCGTCAAACCCGAGCATCATCCGGAAAAAAGCCTGCTGCAGCCAAACATAGTTGACCACCTGCTGCAGCGGCAGCGTCTGCGGACGCGTCTCATACAGGGCGCGATAGACGGACACCAGGATCAGCCCGAAAAAGGCCTGACAGATGATGCCGCCAATGACCGCGCCACGGTATTGCAATTCTTCGCGGACCCGGAGACGGAATACAGAAAGGATCGCTTTCACATGCCCATCTCCTTATACATTGTCGCCACCATCCGGTCCACGTTCTGAGGCTGTGCGGTCAGTTCGCTGATCTTTCCGTGCTTCTGGAGGCGGTCCAGCAGCAGGCCCGTGGGCACCTTGTCCGTTTCATAGGTGATCTTCAGCCGATCCCCGTCCTGCTCCAAAATACATCCTTCCGGCAGCTCCGGCAGAGCGCCCGTCTCCTGATAGCGCACCGTGATCACATGCTCCCGGTCATATCCGGCCAGCAGATCCTGCAGGGCACCGTCATACAGTTTGCGTCCCTTGCCGATAACGACCACGCGGTTGCACAGGGCGGAGATATCCTCCATATCGTGGGTCGTCAGCATCACGGTGGTGCCGTTTTGGCGGTTTTCTTCCTTCAGGAAGTCCCGGATCGCCAGCTTGCTCACGGCATCCAGCCCGATGGTCGGCTCGTCCAGGAACAGCAGCTTCGGCCGGTGGAGCAGGCTGGCCGCCAATTCCACGCGCATCCGCTGGCCCAGCGACAGCATCCGCAGGGGCGTATCCAGCAAACTGCCCACATCCAGCGCCTCCGTCAGCGTGTTCAGGCGGGTACGGAAATCCTCCGGCGAGATACGGTAGATGTCCTTCAGCAGATCATAGCTGTCCCTGACCGGCACATCCCACCACAGCTGCGTTCTCTGGCCAAACACCACGCCGATGTTGGCCACATGCGTTTTCCGTTCTTTCCACGGACAAACGCCATTCACCGTCACCGTGCCGCTGTCCGGCGTCAGGATCCCGCTGAGGATCTTGACCGTTGTGGATTTTCCGGCGCCATTCGGGCCGATGTAGCCCATCAGCTCCCCTTCCTCCACATCCATCGAAAGATCCCGGAGTGCCGGCACCTCGGTCTTTTCGCGCAAAAAGGAATGTTCCTTCTTTTTGCGCACGGTATAAGTCTTGTTCAGTCTTTCCACATGGATATACATTTTTTCGTCCTTTCCGACCGGCCCGGTTTCCATAAGCATAGAAAAAGCCCCTGCCGATTTCTTTCTTTCAAAGATCATCCGCAGAGGCTTACATTCGTCTGCAAGCGTGTGTGTGCGCTATTCTATCATCCCTCAAGTCCCTCTGTCAACCGTTATCCTCCCCCGCAAGCTCAATCGTCGTCCCTATCCCTTCACCCTTCACCCTCCACCCATCCTCCACCCTTGCGCGAAGCGCCCTCCACCCTATACCCTAAAATTTGACTTTTTTTGACTTTTGCTATTGACTTTCTTTGACCTTTGTTGTAATATGATCCTGCACCAAGGAAAAGTAAGTAAGCAGGGTGCAAAACGGATCCGAAATTTGATGTAACAAACAACAACACTCAACCGACCAAACAGGAGGAATGAATCATATGTATACCATGATCCCCGCTCACAGAAATCACGATTTTTCCAACAGCTTTCCCCGCCCCATGATGAACGATATGTTCACGGACCGCTTTTTCCGCTCCTTCTTCAACATGAACGACACCATGGGCCCCGCCTCCTTCCGTGTCGATATCCGGGATGAAGGGGACCACTATCTGCTCAGCGCTGACCTGCCCGGTATCCCCCGCGAGCAGATCTCCGTCACCGTGCGCGACAGTGTCCTGACCATCTCCGCCGATACCGTCACCGAGACGAAAGAGGAAAAGGATTCCTTCGTCTGCTCCGAGCGCCGTCGCGGCCATATGGAGCGTAAGTTCAACCTGGACGGCATTCAGGAAGACGCCATCACCGCCGTCAGCAAGGACGGTGTCCTGACCCTGACTCTTCCCCGTGTCGCCCCTGCCCCCGAACCCGAAGTCCGTAAAATTGAAATCGCTTGATTCCCCAAAGGAAACAGAAAAGCCTCGGTTCCCGTCACAAGGAACCGAGGCTTTCCTTATTGTGCATTACCACCGTAGGAGTCGGGCTTGCCCGTCCCGCGGCATGGTTTCACGCACCTCTTTGGTTGATCAGAACCCGGAGCCGAGGATCATCATCTGAATGTCCTTGGGCAGGATCTTGATGATCCGAATCAGCTCATTCGTCGCGTTCTGGGTGAGCTTGTTGCCCAGGTCAGCAACGCCCTTCTCGTCCAGCTGGCCGTACATCACCGCGGTTTCCGGATTCAGGTAAGCTTCCGCGAGACCGATCGTGATATCTTCATGGGCAATAAAGGCAGGGGCCGTGTTTTCCGGTTCCAGATACAGTTCCATGTCCTGCTGATAAGTCACTTCGTCATCAGCATACTTTCCGAGGCCGGAAACGATCTCCTTCATCTTCACGGTGTCAGCCATATTCATATTCAAAACGCCATAAAGACCGACATAGTTACCCATTTCGCTGGTGGCGAAATGGCCGTCCATATCTGTCACCATCTGCTTTTGGCCATTGGTCGTCTTGGCAACATTCATGGAGAAACCGACAGCGGAATCATCCATAACATGGATCTTTTCGCCGATTTCAATTTCTATGTTGTTATCTTTCAGCACGTTCAGAGAGTCCACATATCCGCCTTCGTTGGCAATCACATATTCACCATGCATATTCACAGGCACTTCGCCTTCAGGCGCAAAGGCAGTTTCGATCACCAGCGTGGTCTTTTCATCCGTGGGGAAAGTACGGATCTCAAGGTCTGACCGCATGAATTTGGCTTCCGGCTTCGCGTCCGTCTCAGGAACTTCAACGCCGAAAAGCGGAGCAAAGGTCTTCACAATCATATTTCCGATTTCCGCCATGGTTTCGGGGGATACCTTCAAAGACACACCGAAACCAGTCTCGCTGCCGTCAAGGAGCAGCGTTTCGCTGTCACAGACCGTAGCGTTCGGTTCAATTTCAGAAAGCAGCTTGTTGGTCAGTTCCTCAACATTTTTGGCCAGCTGATCTTCCATTTCCTTGGACATTTCAAAGCTGCTGGAATCCAGGAAGATCAGGTCAACGATCTGATCCGTCAGGTTGGCGGGCATCTCCGCGCCTTCCACGGTCACGTTCACCGTCAGCAGCTTCTTCAGTTCTTCCTTGGTGAAACCAAGCACATCGTCTCCCAGGAAGTTGGAGGCAAGCATCAGCACATCGCCGTTCCGGCTGATCACCAGATCGGCCAGTTTTTCCTCGCCAAACAGGAACGCCATGGAGAGCTGATAGTTGTCCCCGATCGCCTGCGCGTTGCAGCGGACCTTCAACCCATCCAGCAGTTCCTTCACGATTTTGATCATTTCTTTGTCGTTTTCGGAAGCAAGCGCGTCGATTCCCTCACCAACTTTGATCGTTGCTTCGGCCCTGTAGGCATAGCCCTTGCTCAGCAGTTCCAGCGCGCGGCTGATGATATTATTTTCCACGGCAGGGGCGGCTTCTTCCGCCATCGCGAAGGCGGACATCATCAGCATCATCAGCGCTACCAACAGGCTGATCATTTTTTTCATCATATTCATCATCTCATTTTTCTCCTTTCCTGTTGCCTTGGATACGAAAGTATTATACTTGGGGTTATTTTGATTGTCAAACTTTTCACATTTCAATGCACAGAGAAAGCAAAAGGGCTCCCTAACCGGAGCCCCTGCCTGATTCAGATCATTACTGCGCGTTATTCAGCCATTCCTGCGCCTTGTCGGCGGACATGCGGCGGATATCTTCCTTGGCATAGGGAGAATTCTCGCCACCGTTGGTATACAGGAAGAACTTGCCTCCCGCGGTCTTATACAGGGTCTCTTCATATCCGGCGGGATCACCGAAGTAGCCATTGGTCACCTTGCGGATCAGTTCGGCATTCTCGGTATCATACTCGACCTTACAAATGATCTTTTTCATGTCTGTCATTCCTTTCCATGTCAGTCCCACTCGTCTCTGCAAAGTGCTTCAACGCAAGTAACTATAACATATTCGCCCAGTTTCGACAAGTAGGGTGCTCCGGTATGAACTTTACCAGAACCAACATGTTTTCATCATAAAT
>JAZUFB010000030.1:0-3024 GCA_045640475.1 Clostridia bacterium | reverse complement strand
CGGAAAGCCCACTATGGTTCCCTTCGTGCCCAAGGAAGATCGTCCCGTCTACTGCAGCGATTGCTTTGCTGCCCGTCGTGGCTGATCCGCTTCGCGCTTGACTTAAATCAGGTGGGAGAAAAAACGTTTCCCCGAAAGGGGGAAGCGTGTTTTATTTTTGCGGTGGCTCGACTGCTTCTGTCCGGGATCCATGAATTTACTGTACTAAAACGTGCAGGGCTTGCCATCCCGGAGATGCGCATGATAGAATAGCCTGCGATCGGAGTAATGGAGGAGAACGGATTTGAAACGACTGATCATTGCAGTGCTCTGCGCGGTGATGCTGTTGGCCCTTTGCCCGGCATGGGCCGAAACCGTGACGGACATGAACGGAAATAAATATGAGACCGATGAGAAGGGCTTCCTGATCACCGAAGACGATAACGCCTGCTATATCCTTGAAAACGATGAGGAAGGCCGGTGGGCCTACAGCAACAATGCGCTGTCGATCCGGATCGAACGGTTCGATGAAACGAAAATGGTCGGAAAGAAGACCCGGAAGCTGGTGTATTGGATCGCTGATGTATATGCTTCCGAAAAAGAACCGATGACCACCGTCGGCACGCCGGCAACGAAAAAGCATCCTGTAGGATACCGCCTGGTCAAACCTTCCGCCATTGCGCAGGATAACCATTGCGTGTTTGCGATCTCGGACGATATGTACGGGCTGAGATTGCAAAAGTATAAATCTCCCGGCCTGATCATCCGCGACGGTGAGATCATCGCGTCCAAAGCGAACAAAGGGGCCAAATGGCCCAATATGGATACGATTTCGCTGTATGCCGACGGAAGCATGAAAACACACGCAAATCAGGAAGTGACCGCGGAAGAGGAAAAAGCAAAAGGCGCGGTGCATGTTTTCTGCTTTGGCCCTGTATTGATCTCCGATGGAACGATCAATCCAAAAGTGCTGGATCCGAAGTATTATCCCTACAACGAGCCGCGCGTCGCAATCGGAATGGTGGAGCCGTACCATTACATCCTTATGTGTGTAAAAGGCCGGCCGACAGATACCTATGCCGGTGTTCATCTGGATTGGCTGGCGCAGAAAATGCTGGATCTTGGCTGCGTTGAGGCCCTGAATCTGGATGGCGGGGGCACGGTCGCAATCTCGTTCATGGGGAAATTGCTGAACGTGGCGGAAAAGAACGCGCGCAGCATCGGCAGCATGATTTCGTTTGGCGTGAACGATTCGATTCCCGCCAAAACCGAAGGCGAAAAGAATAACAAGAATTACGGACAATAACAGGCGAATAAACGAAAATGGGCTGTGAATATCACAACCCATTTTTTTGCACTGTTTATAAAGATGTCAGATGTCCGTGAAGAAAGGCGAACCGTCTTCGTTCTTCAGGACGCCGTCTTCAAAGTGAAGCGGAGTGGGGACGGTGATCATATACTTCAGGATCTCATCCATGCGGACACTCTCGCGGAACGTGACCAGCGAGAAACTGACCCCATGCTTGTGCGCACGACCGGTGCGGCCGATGCGGTGAAGATAATATTCGTTTTCGTTGGGCAAGTCAAAGTTGATGACCGCTTCCACATCGTCCACGTCGATCCCGCGTGCGGCCACATCGGTGGATACGAGCAGCGGGAACTTGCCGCGCTTGAAATCGCTCATGACCGTGTTCCGTTTGGTTTGCGGAATGTCACCATGGAGACATTGGGCTTCGTAGCCTTCCTTGGTCAGACGGGAGGTAAGCTTGTCTGTCATAAACTTGGTATTGCAAAAGACCATCACGCGATGATAGACATCCGCATCCAGCAGATAAAGCAGATGATCGATCTTCTCGTCCGGCTCTGTCGCGATGACATACTGGGTGATCTGCGGACGGTCGGCCTTGGTGGCCTCCACCGTGATCTCCACAGGCTCATGCTGATACTTCCAGGCGATCGTCAGCACATCCTGGTTGGTGGTGGCGGAGAACATGACCAGCTGACGGTCAGCGGGTGCGGCTTCGATAATCTTGGTCACGTCCTTGACAAAGCCCATGCTCAGCATTTCATCCGCCTCATCCAGCACCATGGTGTGGACAGCACTCAGACTGATGTTTCCGCGCTGCATATGGTCAAGCAGACGGCCGGGTGTGGCGATGATGATCTGCGGCTTCCGCTTCAGTGCGGTGATCTGGCGGGAGATGGTCTGCCCACCGTAGATGACCGCGATGCGGACCCCGGGGATGAAGGCCGCGAGACGGGTCAGCTCGTCACCGATCTGCAGGGCCAGTTCACGCGTCGGGGCGAGAACGACTTCCTGCACGCGGCTGTCCTTCAGCTGGACATATTCCAGCATCGGGATGCCGAAAGCGCAGGTCTTGCCGGTGCCGGTAGGGGCAATGGCGTTGATGTCAGCGCCGGACATCATCAGCGGGATCGTCTTCTGCTGCACGGTGGACGGCGTCTGGAAACCCATCTTTCCGATGGCCTTCAGGATCTCTTTGGACAGGTCCATCTGCTCAAAGGTGAGGGTCGTGGTTTCTTCCAAACTCAAGGGAATCTCCTTTCAGGGGTCAATCATGGTAGGCGCGGATCGCTTTGGAAAGCTGATCCGGACAGGATGTGCCGCCGCGGCACTGAATCCCTTCCAGCATAGCGGCAATCTCGTCGGCCGGACGGCCGAGGGCCAGCTTGGCCACACCCTGGGTATTTCCGCGGCAACCGCCGATGAATCTGCAGTGGGTAATGATCCCGTCCGTGATCTCCAGTTCGATCTGGGTGGAACAGGTGCCGTGGTTCTGGTAGACGAACATGGCGTTTCCTCCTTTGAATCAGGGGAATAATCCTAATCATACAAAAGGAACGCTCCCGCTTCGGGGAGCGTTCCGGGAGATCATAAACTGATTACTCGATCACGCTGGCAACAACGCCGGAACCGACGGTACGGCCGCCTTCACGGATAGCGAAGCGCAGTCCCTGTTCCATAGCGATGGGGGTGATCAGGGTGATTTCCATGTCGATGTTATCGCCGGGCATAACCATTTC
>JAZUFB010000029.1:0-18637 GCA_045640475.1 Clostridia bacterium | reverse complement strand
CCCTTAGCAGGGGAGCCCCTTCGGCCACTTGGGTACTTCTCCATGTCAAGGCTGGCGGAGAGAGAGGGATTCGAACCCCCGGTACCTTTCGGTATCACTGGTTTTCAAGACCAGCGCCTTCAACCGCTCGGCCATCTCTCCTCGATTGGAACCAGCTTGGTTATCTTATCACATGTACTATTTCCCGTCAAGACCATTTTTCCCTGTTCGACCCGGGAGTTGTGTTTCCTTTCTTTTTCGCAGTCCCCATGGGAGGAATCCGCCTTCACCGGCGAGAATAGAGAAGAACAGAAATTTGCAGGAAAGCAACGCTCAATATTTCCCAAAGGCAGGTATATTATAATGAAACCTGAAGCAAAAATGGATTTTTCGGATATTCTGACCGTAGACTATCTGGCTCCTTATCAAGGAAAAGAGACCGGCGCAGCCCAGCTATTCTGCGACGGTGGCCGCAAGCATGAGTCTTTGGACGGAGACTGGCATTATTCGCCGGACCTTTATGATACCTGTTTGCGCCAGTATTGGTTTGAGGAACGTTATGAAGATTCCCTCGGCAACTCGCTTCCCGTGGATTATTCCTTTGACGGCTGGCCCGTCATGCGTCTCCCCTGCTGTTGGAACATGCAGGAAGAAAAGCTCTTCTGGTACGAAGGTACCATGGTATTCACCCGGAAATTCCGTTTTCTGCCCGGGGAAGCGGGCGAACGCGTATTTCTGCGTCTTGGCGCTGCCAATTATCTGACCCGTGTTTTCCTCAACGGACATTTTGCCGGTTCCCACGAAGGCGGTTCCACCCCCTGTTGTTTTGAGCTGACCCCGTACCTGCAAAAGGATAACCGGATCGTGATCACCGTGGATTCCTCCCGTGATCCGCGCCATGTGCCTTCCGAGAACACAGACTGGTTCAATTACGGGGGCATCTACCGTGAAATCGGATTATACCGTCTGCCACCGGTCTTCGTTCGTGACTTTGGCGTAGCCCTGGTTCCGGACGGGACCTTTGGAACCGTTCAGGTGACCGCTACCCTGTCCGACACGGTGGACTGTGACGCGGATTTTTCCATTCCAGAGCTCAACATTCAAAAAACACTCCAGATCCGGGGCGGGACCGTTTCCGCCGATCTTCCCTGTGCGCCGGAACTGTGGACGCCGGAAAGCCCGAAGCTCTATCAAGTCACCCTGACCGTCGGAGCGGACACAGTCTCGGACAAAGTCGGCTTCCGCGAGATCCGCGTTCAGGGCCGTGAGATTCTGCTCAACGGCCGCTCCATTTTCCTCAAAGGCATCTCCTGCCACGAAGATTCCATCCCTCACGGCAAAGCAGTAACCCCTGCGGAATGTGAGCAGGCAATTTTAGACGCAAAGTCGATGGGTTGCAACTTCATGCGTCTGGCCCATTACCCGCATACTGACGCGATGGCCCGCGCGGCGGACCGTCTCGGGATCCTTCTGTGGGAGGAGATCCCCGTCTACTGGGCCATCCGTTTCTCGGACCCGGATGTGCTTTCCTGCGCTGAGAATCAACTGCGTGAGTTGATCGTCCGTGACCGGAACCGTGCCAGCGTCATCATCTGGTCCGTTGGTAACGAGAATCCGGATTCGGATGCCCGTTTCGCGTTCATGCGTCATCTGGCCTGGACTGCCCGTTCGATGGACACCACCCGCCCAATTTCCGCAGCCTGTCTGGTTTCCGAAGAAAAGAATGCCATTGCTGACCGTCTTGCGGATGAGTTGGACATCATCGGTGTCAATCAATATTTCGGTTGGTATGTGCCCGATTTCAACCTGCTCCCCCAATTGTTTGAAAACAGCCATCCGGAAAAGCCTGTCATCCTCACAGAGTTCGGTGCCGACGCTCTGTACGGTCATCATGGGACCGAAGCGGACAAAGGCACGGAGGAATGTCAGGCCTATATCTACACCCGCCAGCTCCATGAGATCGAAAAGATCGATTATGTCCGCGGTATGACCCCGTGGCTCCTGTACGACTTCCGTTCCCCGCGGCGCGTCAGCGTCCTTGAAAAGGGCTTCAACCGTAAAGGCCTCATCTCCGACGACCGCAAAGGCCGAAAGTTGGCCTCTCAGGTCCTGCACGATTTCTACGAACGAAAATAATGCGGATCTTTTTCCCGTTTTTTCATCTGTTTCATACGGCGACGGCAGAAAAATCAATTGTTTTCATGTTTTTGCCGTCGCCGTTAACTTTTTCTTTTTCCTACTTGACAGTCCATATCGGGTTTGCTATAATACCATCTGCAGCCGACAAACGGGCTGTTTGATGGGGAATGGTGTAACGGCAGCACCTACGACTCTGACTCGTATTGTCTAGGTTCGAATCCTAGTTCCCCAGCTCAAGCCTCCGTTGTCTAGAGGCCTAGGACGCCGCCCTCTCAAGGCGAAAACACGGGTTCGAATCCCGTCGGAGGTGCTGCGCGAAAGAGCGATCACGAAAGTGAGTCGCTCTTTTTCATTTCCTCTGATATATGTGTACCGGTTACTGTATCATAAAAAAGCCCTGTCCGGCTTCATTGTCGGGCAGGGCGTTCGTCGCTATCATGTTATTTCGCGGCGCACTCACGGTTCAGCCAATCGATCAGATCCGTCCACGCTTCCCCGCGGTTATCTTCATGGAACATTTCATGGCGCTTGCCCGGATACAGGCGGACCGTCACGTTGGCGATCCCGGCGGTCTTGAATTCGTCCGCCACTTTCTGCACGCCCGTACCCATATTTCCGATGGGGTCCTTCGCGCCGGAGAAGAACAGCACCGGCAGGTCCGCGGGAATGTCCTTCAGCTTCTCCACCTGCGTCAGACGTTCCAAACCGGTGAACATGTCGCGATATCCCGCGCCGGTGAAAAGGAAGCCGCAATAAGGATCGGCGATATACCGGTCCACGCTCTCCGTATCCGCACTGAGCCAGTCAAAGGGCGTACGCGCGGGTTCAAAAGGCTTATTCGCCGGGGCGAACCCAATGGCATTGATCAGCGGCGAGGGCTTTTTTGCCCCACCAAACAGGCAGACCAGCTTTGCTATGCCCAATCCGGCTTTCACGGTCAACTTATCATAATGACCTGTGCCCGAAAGCACGCCGCCCGCCAGACCGTTGCCATACTGGGTCAGGTAGCAGCGCGTCACAAAGGAGCCCATGGAGTGGCCCAGCACAACATAGGGCAGACCCGGGTATTCCGCCGCGATCTTTTGTCTCAGGGCATGCACATCGTCGATCAGAGCCTGCCATCCATCCTTTTCAGCAAACCAGCCCAGCCGTTTTGCCATAGGCCCATGCCCCAGGCAGGTATGTCCCACGGTCAGCCATCCAGCGTCCGCGAGCGCTCTTCCGGTCTCGTCATAACGGTCGATATGCTCCGCCATGCCATGGACCAGCTGCACGATTCCTTTCACTTTGCCCTCCGGGATCCATTTCCTGCCTTCCAGTTCATCTCCGGTCACCGATTGAAATGTCATATGAATACACTTTGCCATTCCTTTTCCTCCCAATTATATATGTATATGGTTCTGTTGATCGTCTGAATTTCTCATTTTTTCTTTTATCATTGTATTCCACCCTCCCCCATCCGGTCAAGCATTTTGTCCCTGTATTCCCTTTTCTGCCCATGCAACGTTTACGCAGTGTTCACATTTCCGCATTGTTTCACAGTTTTGTTTGGGGTATAATGGACCTAACCCCACTGGGAGAAAGAGAGGATATCAATAAGATGAAAAAGACACTGACTATGCTGGCCGCCCTGTTGCTGGCTCTTGCCATCTGCGCGACCGCCGTTTTTGCCATGGCTGAGGAACCAGCCACTGAAGAAGTAGCCGAGACTGTCGAAGCTGTCGAACCCGCCGCCATGCCAGATGCCGATACCGTGCTTTGCACCGTGAACGGCAAAGAGCTCACCTACGGCTACGTTGCGCCTTTCATCGACAACATTCTGAACTCCTATATCAGCTATGGTTATGATTCGAGCGACGAACTGGTTGATTACAGCAATCGCGAAGGCATGTACATGGCCCAGCTCTACACCATGCTGGAAGTGATCGGCGACGAATTGAATGTGACCCTGACCGATGAACAGAAGGCGCAGGCTACCGAAGAAGCCGACACGACATGGAATAATTCTTTAGACTATGTCCTGCAGGAACAGTACGGCATTTCCGAAGCTTCCACCGAAGAGGAAAAGAACACTGCTCTTGCCAGCGCCCTCGCTCTTCTGGAAAGCATGGGCTATACCCAGGAAGCCATGGTGGAGGAAGCGCTGACCAATGCCAAGTGGTCCGCCATCATGGATGCCATGTGTGCGGATATTACCGTCACGGACGAGCAGGTGCAGGCTTATCTGGACGAACAGATTGCTTCGCAGGTCGAGCTGTACGGAAATGATCCCTCCTATTACGAAATGATGCAGTATTACGGATATCCCACCTACTACCGTCCGGAAGGCTACCGTGCGGTGACCCACATCCTGCTGAAGGTGGATGACACCCTGCTGCAGACCTATTCCAACCTTTCCGCCACCTTTGAAGAGCAGGCAGCCGCGGCCGAAGCTGAAGTTCCCGAAGGCGAAGAGCCCGCCACAGCCGAAGAAACTGCCGAAGCTGAAGAACCCGCCGAGCCTGTGACTGCCGAGCAGGTGGAAGAAGCCCGTCAGGCCATTTTGACCAGTGTACAGTCCACTGTGGATGAGATCATGGCCAAGTTTAACGCTGGCACTTCCTTCGCGGACCTGATTGTCGAATACGGCAATGACCCCGGCATGCAGCAGGAAGGTATGCTCGAGACCGGTTACGAAGTCGCTGCCGGCAGCATCATGTGGGATCTGCCTTTCCGTGACGGTGCCATGGCGATCGCGAACGTCGGCGAAGTCAGCGAGCCCGTGGTGGGTGCCAACGGTGTCCACATCATCTACTACCTGAAGGACGTTCCCGGCGGTCCTGTGACGATCACCCCTACCGAATGGGAATCCATTCGCGCTGATCTGCTGAGTGAAGCAACGGATAGCCACATCAACAATACCGTCATCGCGCGTCTGGGTACCGCTGAAATCGTCTACACCGACGCTGCCACTCCCTACATCCCCGACCTCGGCACCGAAGAGGGCACAGAAGCCGCTCCCGAAGAAGCTGCTGAAGCTACCGAAGCCGCCCAGTAACTCAAACTTGGCCCTTGGCTCTTAGCCCTCGGCCCTCAAAACAAAAATCCTGCTATGTCGCCATAGCAGGATTTTTGTTTTGCCCTCATCAGATCAATTCAAATTCCTTGAACGCGGGATTGCCGGTTCCACGGTAGGTGAAGTACAGTGCCTTCACGCCATCCGGAATGTTCACATCATCCGTAAAGCTCTTCCAGCGGTTGTCGGTGTGGATCTTGATATTGCCCAACCGTTCGCCGTCCCAGCTGTCGCGGACTTCCACATAGCCATCGGCGTAGCCGCGCATCGTCACACGGATCTGCTTCAGGCCCTTCAGGTCGAAGTACTTGTAGCCGAGTGTGGAGCCTTTATGCCAGTACATCACATAGGGCTGGACCTCATCTCCGTCCGCGCCGTCCTGGGTGACCCGGGTGCAGGTCAGCGCCGTGAACAGGGGCTTACCGTCGTTCTGCGGATGATCCGCGTCAAACATATTGCAGACGATATACGCCGGATAGGTTCCCTTGCCAAGCAGCGGACCTCCATTCAGACCGCAGCTGGTCATTTCGGCCTGCAGGATGGTCCCGTCTTCCTTCACGGTCAGCTTTTCCGCGCAGCCCTGACGGCAATACCAGTTGCCGTTGGTATGGCGATGATAGAAGATGTACCAGTCTTTGCCGATCTGCACCATGCTGCCGTGGTTGTTCGCGCCATATCCGGTATTCATGGTTGCGGGCTTACCGTTGTCTTCGCCGATGCCGCAGTTGCTCACCAGCACGCCGCCATAGCGGAACCCGCTCATGGGATCATCACTCACGGCCCAGCACAACTCATGCATCCAGCTGGAGGAGTAGATAAACACATACTTGCCGTTCACCTTGCGGATGGAAGCCGCCTCGAAGTACTCATGTCCTTCAAAGCCGCTGCCTTTGCTGTACTGGCAGCCCGGCACCACAAACACGGGTTCGGTTTCCATGGTCAGCATATCCGGTCCCAGCACCACACCCATGGCACCGTGTCTGGAGTTATCTCCACGGCCGCAGAAGCCGGTGTAGAGGTATGTCTTGTCGCCCTCGGTCAGCACGCCGGGGTCAAACTGCGGTTCGTCTCCGGGACGGTCGCCCAGATTATTGCCGTCTTTGTCATGCACGTAGCCCAGGAATTGATACTTGCCCGCCGGGGTATCGCACACAGCCACAGACACGCGGCCGAGGCTGGAAAGCACATAATAGAGGTAGTACCGTCCGTCGGGGCCCACGGTCACGTCCGGCGCGTACAGGCAGCCGTCCATCTCGCGGTTGGCGGGGTCGGCATTTCTGGCATAAATCACGCCCTCATACCGCCAGGCGCCCAGATCATCCACCGGTGCGGACCAGCATACATAATCGCCCAGGCAGAATACATCGCCGCCAAACTTGTCATGGGAGCCGTACACATACACGCGGTCGCCAAACACATAGGGTTCGCCGTCCGGCACATATTCCCATCCGGGAAGGTAAGGATTAAAGGCCTGCCGGGTCTTTCCGCCGTTCAGGATCTTCCGGCGCATCACCGTCTTCAGGAAGTCGTTGTAGGCACTCTTTTCGAGTTGTGTGGGCAGCGCGCCCTGCATGCCGAAGAACATCGCGGAGCGGTCATTCGCTTCATAGCTGCCCCACACCGGCAGCGGCATGCCGCAGATGTCTTTGCCGTTGGGGTTTCCGGTCTTGATGAAGTTGGCCATATAGTCGCACATCTGGCGTGCCAGCTCGAAGTGCCTGCCGTCAAAGGGACGCCAGCACTTGCCAAGCGTTTCAAAGAAGAACCACAGGTCGGAGGAGTGGAAGATGCCGGGATGATCCGGGCCGGGCATTTCCGCCCCAAAGCGGTAATACCAGTTGTCGGACACGGAGCCGTTGTTCTTCCGGCACTCAAACACGGTCGCGCAGGTCATTTCGATGCCGTTGGTCGCGTCATAGGTATGCTCTCCGGTCTTGGTATGCGCTTCGGGGAAGGAGAGGAACTTTTCGGCGTCCGCACCGAAGATCTGCTTCGCCTGTTCAGCCAACTGTTCCTCGTTGTCCGCAAAGATCGCCGCCGGGAATTCTTCCGCGGTGCTGCCGGCCATCACGGGCACATCCAGTGTCCGGTTTTCGGCCATCATCTTCATGGGATCGTCTTTGCACAGCTTATCGTCCTTCACGGAGAAGAAACGGATATGGTTTTTGTTGACAAAGCGGTTGTATGCGCTCAGCACTTCCGCGCTGCTCTTTTTCCGGGCTTCCGCCAGCGTGGTCACGCCCAGTTCTTCAAACAGGAGCTTGCCCAACTGTTCCGCTTCCGCCAGAGGCATGGGATTTCCCAGCGTGCGGCCGCCGTTTTCAAACGGCCCGCGGATCATGGCGCTCATGATGATCGCCCTGCGGATATAGGGACGGTTCGCCTCACAGGCCAGCTGCGTAAAGACGCTGCCGCCGCCGGCGGACTGACCGGCAATCGTGATATTTTCCGGATCGCCGCCAAAGGCGTCGATATTCTCGTACACCCACTTGAGGCCCGCCTGCTGATCCAGGTTACCGAAGTTTGCGGGCGCTTCAGGCGCTTCCGCCGTGATTTCCGGATGCGCCAGGAAGCCAAAAGCGTTCAGGCGGTAGTTGACGGAGACCACGATCAGCCCACGGCGGGCCAGACGTTCGCCGTCAAACTCCATTTCCGCCGGATAGCCCCACTGCAGGCCACCGCCGAAATACCACACCAGAACGGGCAGTTTCTCGTCCTTCCGCTTGGCAGGAGTCCACACATTCAGATACAGGCAGTCCTCATCCATGGGGATATCAGGATCCACGTGCCACTCACGGCAATAGACATCCGTACCCACAGCAGGCTGATCCTGCACAGAGATGGGGGCAAAGCGCGCACAATCCAGTACGCCTTCCCAGGGTTTGCAGGGTTGCGGAGCACGCCAGCGATTTTCGCCCACAGGCGGAGCGGCAAAAGGGATTCCTTTAAACGCGGTCACACGCGGGTCTGCCGAGGCAACACCACGCACCGCGCCATAACGCGTAACAGTTTCACGGATCATAGAAAATGACCTCCTTATGGAAACAACTTTTTATTTATTATACCTTATATCAGACTTCAACCGCAACGACCGTCCGCGCATAATATTCGGACAAATATAGCACGAAATACAAAGGAAATTTTTCCCATTCCGGATTGTATTTTTCTTCCGTAAGGAAGAGTGAAAAAAGGAATTGCAAGCGGGTCGGAATACGCGTATGATAGAGGATGTGCGTTCCGGAGAACGTCATCGGAGGCAATAAAATGAATATCAAAAACTGGTTTTCCGTTCGTTCCATGTTGCCCGCCGGCATGGCTTATGATTCGCTCCCATCTTCGCGTTCCATGTATGAAAAATATCTGCGTCTTGCCCTGCCGTCCGTGTTGGAAATGGTGCTCATCAGTCTCATCAACATGATGGATACCGTCATGGTCAGCACCGTAGGCACCGACGCGGTCGCCGCGGTCGGTCTGGTCAATCAGCCGCGTATGCTGATGCTTTGCTTCTTCTTTGCCTTCAACACCGGCATCACCGCTGTCGTCGCCCGCCGCAAAGGAGAAAACCGCAAGGAGGATGCCAATACCGTCCTGCGGAATTCCATCGTCCTCATTACCTTACTTTCCCTCGTCATCATGGCGCTCTTTCTCCCCTTCGCCAAGCCTCTGATGCGTTTTGCCGGGGCCGAAGAAGGCCGCACGTTGGAGGACGCGACCACTTATTTCCTGATCGTCAGCTCCGTCCTGCCCTTCAACGCCCTGTCCATGGGAATCTGCGCCGCCCAGCGCGGCATCGGCAACACCCGGCTGACCATGTATGTCAACATTGCCTCCAATCTGGTCAATATTCTCTTCAACTGGCTGCTGATCAACGGCATCGGTCCTTTCCCGAAGATGGGCGTCATCGGCGCCGCGATTGCCACCGCCATCGGTCTTTTTGTGGGCTTCATCCTGAGCCTTATTTCCATCATTGCCGGCAAGCAGCACGATCCTTTCCTCGTTCTGTCCCGCGGAGACAGCTGGAAGCTGACCCGTGAAGCCTCCGGCGATGTGACCCACATCGCGCTTTCCGCCATGGTGGAGCAGATTGCTCTGCGTATCGGTTTCTTCTCTTATGCCAAGATCGTGGCCGGTCTGGGCACAGATGCCTTTGCCGCCCACCAGATCGCCATGCAGTTCCTTAATCTGTCCTTCAGCTTTGCGGACGGACTGGGCATCGCCGGCACTTCACTGGTCGGTCAGATGCTGGGCGCTAAGCGAAAAGATCTGGCGCATATCTACGGCACTCTGGCCCAGAAATCCGCTTTCATCATCTCCATCATGGTCGCCAGTCTCTGCGTGTTCGGCCGAGGTTTTCTGGTTTCGATGTTTATCAGTGAGAATGCCAATCCAGGTGTTCAGGAACTGGCCGAAATGGTCATGATCGTCGTCGGCATCTTCCAGCCTTTCCAGATGCTGTCCGTCGTCGCCTCCGGCGCCCTGCGCGGCGCGGGCGATGTCAAATACACCGCCCGGGTCATGGCCCTCACCGTCATGATCATGCGTCCCGTGCTGGCGATTGCCTGTGTCTATATCATCGGAACACTCATGAATCTGCCCGACATTGCTCTTATCGGCGCGTGGGTTGCTTCCCTCAGCGATATGGTCACCCGTATGATCCTGTTCATGAAGCGCTACCGCAGTGGCAGCTGGCATGACATCCGCGTTTGAGTTCCCGCAGTTTCCGGTCGTCCGTTCCCTGCGGACGGCCTTTTGTGTGTATACAGACGATGTCGGCAGGAACACAGACGTTTTTTGCCGAATAATATTCTTTATGGAATCCTAACAGAATAGGGAGGTCATTTCTTTGAAAGCACCCGACAGTGAGTATCTGAAAAAGCTCAAACCGACCCTCCGTAAGCTGCAGCAGGCGCTCTCCGCCCGTTACGCTTACGCCTCCGTGCTGGCTGCAGACGGTCGTGAACACTATTATTCCGTCAGTGCGCGTGGCATTTCCACCACCGAGGACGATGAATTCGGCCGTCGTGGTTTCGTGGCCCGCGTTCACGACGGAAAAGCCTACGCCGAATATGCCGCCACTGAGTTGAGCGAAGCGGACATCCCCACCATTCTGGAAAAAATCGGCAACGATCTGGCTTCGCTTTCCGCACCTTTTGAACGGTTCGAAACCCCTGTGGTGGAGGAAGAGCCTCTTGCCTTTGACCGCCGCACGGAGTACGAGCTTTTCCCCGATGATCTCGGGGATGAAAAGATCATTGCGACCATGACGGACATCCGGAATGACGCCATGAAGATGGATGAGCGTCTGCTGGACTGCAATGTCAGCATCTCCTGGCAGTTGATCCACAAAATTTTCCTTTCCGACAAGAAAGATCTGGAGCAGCATCTGCTTTGGACCTGTGGCGGCTTGGTCGTTTTGGCCCGCCGCGGCGAGGAGATTAAAGACTCCTATCGCGGCTACTCCGGCATGTGCGGCATCGAGCTGCTCGATACCATGCGCGCCGATGTTCCGGACCGTGTAAAGACCGTGTGTGACCTGCTGGACAGCGAGCCGCTGACCCCCGGCACTTACGATTGTGTCTGCACGCCTTCCGTCACCGGCATGATCGTCCACGAAGCCTTCGGTCACGGCGTAGAAATGGATATGTTTGTCAAGGATCGTGCTTTGGCCCGCTCCTGTGTAGGCCAGAAAGTGGCCTCCGATCTGGTCACCATGCGTGACGGTGCCGCCGCGGCCAGCGAAGTCGCTTCCTTCTTCTTCGATGATGAAGGCACGCCCGCTTCCGATACGCTGATCATCGACCACGGTACGCTGGTTGCCGGCATGGCCGACGGCGTTTCCGCCGCTCGTCTCGGCATCCGCCCGACCGGAAACGGCCGTCGCGAATCTGTCGAAAGAAAAGCCTACACCCGTATGACCAATACCTTCTTTGAGGGCGGCACCGACAGTGTCGAGGATATGATTGCCTCCGTCAAGGACGGTCTGTTGCTGGATGAACCCTCCTCCGGCATGGAAGACCCGAAGAACTGGGGCATCCAGTGCATGGTCAGTTTTGCCCGTGAGATCAAGGATGGCAAACTCACCGGTCGCATCTTCTCTCCCATCGTCCTTTCCGGCTATGTCCCGGACCTGCTCAAGTCCATCTCCATGATGTCCCCCACGGTGGAATTGGGCGGCAGCGGTGCCTGCGGCAAGGGCTACAAGGAATGGGTCAAAGTCTCCGATGGCGGTCCCTGGATCCGTGCCACCATCCGTTTAGGTTAAGGAGGATGCCGACATGACAGAACTGATCAAATCCCTGCTTGAAGAAGCCGGCATCCGCCAGTGGCGGATCACCGAAACCCGCGAACATTGCGCGGAACTGTATTTCATCCGCAAAAAGCTGGATATCCCCCGTTCCCGGGATATCACCAAATATACCGTCAGTGTTTTCCGCGATTTTGAAGAAGACGGCCGCCGTTTTCTGGGTTCCAGCAACGCCCTGCTTTCTCCCGGTATGACTGCCGATGAGATCCTCGCGCGTCTGAAGTCCGCGGATTTCGCCGCTCAATTCGTCAAGAATCCCTGGTACGAATTCGTTGCTCCCATTCAGGAAGCGCCGCAGGCCTCCACTTCCCCGTTGAAGGAAAGTAAGCCCGAGGAAACGGCCGCCCGCATCGCGGAGATCATGTTCTCCGCCGACACCGCGGAGGATGCTTTCCTGAATTCCGTCGAGATCTTTGTTTCCCGCGGCACGACTCACATTCTCGGTTCAGACGGACTGGATGTCAGCTACGGATACGACCGTATCAAGGGTGAACTGGTCGCCCAGTGCATCACCCCCGCGGATGTGGAGCAGTACCGTGACTTTGGCTATGACCGGATCGACGAAGACGCCATCCGTACTTTGGTCACCGATGCCATCGCGGATGTCCGTGCCCGCGCCGTGGCCAAAGAGCCGCCCGTTTCCGGCACCTATCCCCTGCTCCTTCAGGGCAAGCATATTGCCGAGATCCTTCAGTATTACATCACCCGTTCCCATGCTTCCCTGGTCTTCCCCGGCTATTCCGACTGGAAGCCCGGCACAGCGGTCCAGGGTGAAGATGTCACCGGCGAATCTCTTTCCATCCGTCTGCTTTCCCACGAACCTTACAGTGCCGAAGGCATCCCGCTTCCGCCACGTGATCTGGTGGAAAACGGTTCTCTCAAGCTGCTCCACGGCGGCACCCGTTTCTGCCGTTACGCGCAGGTGGAACCGACCGGCGATTATGAGTCTGTCGCCTGCCTGAACGGCACCGTCCCGCTCGCCAACCTCCGCCACGAAGGCGTTCTGGAACCCGTCTCCTTCTCCGATTTCCAGATGGACCCCATGGACGGTCACTTCAAAGGCGAGATCCGTCTGGCCCTCCTCCATCATGCGGACGGCACCTGTGAAAAGCTCACCGGCGGTTCCGTCAACGGCAGCCTCCCGGATCTGCAAAAGTCCCTCACCTTCTCCCTCGAACGCTACGCCGACCTTGATTACGAAGGCCCCCTCGCCATCCTCATCCCCGGCGTCGCCGTCGCGGGAAAATAACAAGAATACATTCAACAACAAAAGGCTGAAGCATCGTCGCTTCAGCCTTTATTATATGTGCAAAACGGATCACATTCCGGGGCAGTAAACAGACAGTAAAGGATTTTAAAACAGTAAACGGACAGTAAAACATTTTTAGACAGTAAACGGACAGTAAAACATTTTGAAACAGTAAACGGACAGTAAACATTTTCACACAAACAACAAAACTATATACGATTCGCTATTTGCTATTAATCTGCGTTTCAGCACATTGTCCAATCCTACAGATATTCAGATTGGGTTCCTTTGTTCCCCTTATGATTCTGCAGAAACACGTCTTGCCTTCATTTTTTCGAATTGTTCCAAAACTTTCTTCATCTCGTTGGGGATCCGATTCTGGACTTCCTTTTGAAGCTTCTCTGGAACACCGTACATTGCCTCTGCCATCGCAGCCGCAATATCCGTCAGTGTATCGCAATCACCACCCAGCGAAACCGCCGTACGAACAACATCCTCAAAATCGTATCCTTCTATAAACGATATGATAGCCTCCGGAACCGTCTGCTGACATGACTCCACATGATGATATCCAGGCCTGATTTCATCAACTGTCCGGCTCAGATCATATTGAAATTCATTTTCTACATATTCAATAATTTCTTCTTTACTGGTCCCTGTTCTCGCCAGATAGATCACGCTGGCTACTGCCTCTGCGCCCTTGATCCCTTCAGGATGGTTATGGGTGACATCCGCTGTCGCGCGCGCGACCTCACGCGTCCGTTCAAGAGAATCATATAGCCAACCGACCGCGGATACCCTCATCGCGGAGCCATTCCCATAACTGTTATAAGGCAGTGGATGTTCACATTCAAGCCAGTACATAAAGCGAGTGCCATAACCAGCATGCGGATATCGTTTTCCCCAGGCCTGCATTGAATCAATCACTTCATGCCGGATCACATCCAGGTCCGCGTTTTTCCCCGCCTTCATTAACGCTTCACATACCGCGATCGTCATCACCGTATCATCTGTAAATTCAGAGCTGTCACAAAATAATGGAAAGTCTTTTGTTTTCTTTCCCCTGTCAAATTCAAATGGACTTCCGATAATATCACCTAAGATCGCTCCGTACATATTGATTCCTTCATCCTCTCAACTGGACATATAGAAAAGTAGTAAAAAAGGAAAAAACAACGCGTACGTTTCCGCGTGAATGTATTGTGTTAATCTCAAACTGGCCACTTATTCCAACGAAGATAGAGTAATCTTTGTATAAGCGTTCGATTTATCATTTGGATGCGGTTCCAATCCAATAACAGTAATGTCAGCTTGTTCAGGACCATAGACCCAAAAGATTCTTCCTGCTCCGGGTGTATTGTTTTCCAGATAAGATTGCCAGACTCTCATCCCGTACCGTTTACTCAGCACAGTAATCTCGTGTGTTTGGAGTCCTGGATATTTTGGGTTTTCCGAAAGAAGACGCAATGCCTTGCCAAACTGATGATACAATTTCATATCTGCTTTGGAGGCGGTCCCTTCTTTCGCTTTGCTGCAAAGATGATCCCACAATTCTTTCATTTCCGGTAAACCTAAATGTATTTTATACATATCAGTCTCCGAATTCTGAAAGGTCAATTTCTTCAGAAACCTTTCCTGCTTTGAAATTTTCGACAGCTGTATCCATCATCTTCAGCGTATTGGCAGAGACAGAAAAGGGTACGGTCAGTTCTCTCGGTTCCAAAACGATCCTGCCGTCGGTAAGTTCAGACACATGATAGTATTCAAAAAGAGCAGAACGCAAGGTCAAGCGTTTCTTGGTATCAACATGGGCATCATACTCCCGGAGTACAGCTTCCATTTTCAAACCTCCATAAATAGGAAAATGGTATTGTGGGAATTCCCACCACTATTGTGTCTCAAACACACAAGTATGTCAAGTCCTTATATAACAAAAGACCGAAGCATCATCGCTCCAGCCTTTTGAGTATATTCTGTTTTTTCAGCATATTGTCCAACCCAACTGATATTCAAATAGAGTTTTGTTGTTTCCTCTATTTCTATGTGATTAGCCTGCCAGAACCCGTGCCTCAACATATTGCCCCACCTGGCGAATATTCAGATACTCGTTATGTTTTGCAAGCAGATTGCGTACACTCTCCAATCCAATTCCCGTATGACCGAGTTTGGAGTACTTTTCATAGTCCACCTTTTCATCCAGCCTGACACTGTTGCGAACTAGGATTCTCAAACCGTTCCCATGGGTACGTATTTCTACCGCGATTACCGGTGACTTACTGAATTGTGTAGCTTCCAGTGCGTTATCAAGCAGCACGCCAAGCGCCTCGCATATATCGGAATCACACAAACCCGCCACCTTCAGGTTTCGATCCACATACACTAGCATTGGGATCTCGTGTTGATTGATTCGATCGATATGATGGAGCAAAAGACCGACGACCGCCTTGGATGGGATATTCTGTAGCATAACGATATTGTCATTGTCAATCAGAGAACATTGTTGCACGATCTTTTCACAATAATCCTGCATCTAGGCATAGCCTCTATTAAGTCCATTGATCATAATGCGATTTATTAATAAATTGTATTAATCTACTAACGGTATTTATTTATCGTTGAATGGTTTGCCACAATTTCACTTTCCCATTAATATCATTACAAGGCAATTCGCAATCAGAGGGTTCGTATCGGAAAAGATTCTTAATCAGAGGATGGTGTAGATGAAAAATGAAGAAGCATATTGCTATCGTGTTTTTATTTTTGACAGTCGTGTTTCTTTTTTCTACCGGGGTGGCAGAAAAAAGCAAAATTGAAAATAATGTTTTCCTCGAATTAAAAACAAACAAACAAAGTTATACAGCCAATGACAATACTATCAATATAAGCGTGATGTTGGAGAACAACAACAGATTTCCTATAAAAAATGTCAAAATTGAATTCCTCTACCCAAATTTCTTGTCACTTGTTCACGGCTATCAAAATGCAGTTGTTGAACCCAATATTGGTGCGGGTTCTATACTCAAGTATGAAACAAAGCTACACCAGTCCATTTTGCCAGCAACAGGGGACAATACACCATTATTACTGTTACTTTTTCTGTTAAGCCTTTCCGGGTTATTTATATTTGCTTTTGCAAGGAAAAAATATAAGCATCTGTCTGTATTCCTTTGTTTTGCTATACTTGTATCATCTGTATGCCCTCTACAGGCCTTGGCAGCACAATCTGTTGTCTATAATGACCACAAAGTCGAGCTTGATACCTCGGTGATGATCGACAACCAGCAAGTTACCATAAGAGCTAAAGTTAGTTGGAGTATGCCCGCACCCAAAGCTGATGAAATCATCGATCTGGGATACCTACAGAATCTGGCAGATGCTGGTTTGATTGACATATGGTTTGGGCAAAATGGTCGAGTTAGCATGATTGATGGGACGTTTACAACAAAAAAGGTTACAAATATAACTGAAGCGCTTGCATTGCTAAATGATTCTGCGGCGGTCTTTGGTGAAAGTTTTGACGCCAGTAACGGGAATATGCAAAAGAAAGAATATATTGATGGTATTACAAAGGAGTATTTTTATCGTTTTTCGCCACGAATCGGAAACATACCTGTCCTTGGCAGTCAAATCATTATTGTCACAGAAGCTGATGGTACAGTGTCTGGTTTGCATTCAACTTATGACTCTCGCATTTATACTGTTAACCGGTCTCCCTCGATATCTCAAGAAACAGCTGTAGAAACTGCTAAAAGTGCATTTATGGAAATGGATTCAGTCAAAGAACATATTTCCTCTATGATGCAAAAACAAGGAATGACGGAAACGGAAGCAATAAATGCGTTACAAAACACAATTAAAATTTCTTCTGAACTTGCAATCTATGCAGAAGATGACGATCTACCTATTTGTCTTGTTTATCAAGTACAGATTGACTTTGATGCACTGCAATATGCAATGTTAGATTCTACGTTGGATATCTATGCGACGGGTGAAAATGCGGGTTCGGTGTTGGTTTCCTATGCGAAGAATCCGACTGCATGGATGAATACTACGTACACTTATGAAGGCTATACATTGGCAGTTCAAGAAGATGGTGGTTTATATAGATTGAATGATGAGAACAGAAAGATAAGAACATTTAATGCGACTAATAATGTAGAAATTAGCAGTAGTATATATAACTCTATTCTCGATTCTGGGAAATGGCAACCTTATGTATATGTCTACAATACTAAAGGGATTGATGATGATTGCTTCTTAATACATTACAATATGGAGCAAACTTATGATTATTACCTGAGGACCTTAGCGCGTGAAGGATATGCTAATAATAGTAACAAAAAGATCGATTCTATTGCATATTGTTCTGATATGGAAAACAATGAGGCAAAATATGAAAATGCTTGTTGGACAGCAAAAGACACTTTCTTCTTTGGTGATGGTTATGCCGACGCATTGGACGTGGTGTCTCACGAATTCCAACATGCTGTAACACAGTATGTTGTCGGAATTATTCCATACTATTCTGAACAAGGCGCAGTCAACGAAGCTTTTTCGGATATCTTCGGTATGCTTGTAGAAGGAAAATCAAAGAGTAACAAAGGAAGGTGGTTGATTGGAGAAGATAGTCAGAGAGGCGCTAGCCGTAGTTGTAAGGATCCAACGACATTTACTTATTACATTGATCATTATGATAAAAGATATGATGTTTATAAGCTCCACTTAGTAAACGATGATAATGCTGGTGTTCATACAAATAGCACAGTTATGACACATGCTGTATATTTGATGATGACAGATCAGCGACTTAATTCGATCACTGACGAGCAATGGGCACGTATTTTTTACAATGCGCTCTATCGTTGTGAAACAGACGTGTCAATGTATGACTTTTCTTTGTGCGTATATCAAGCGGTGAGAAAATATGGTGGGACAGACAAACAACTACAGGCTGTAAAGGAGGCATTTGATACAGTTGGCATAACCAGTCCGAGAACTATACGGTTTGTGTTAAAATGGGGCGATACTCCACAGGATTTAGACGCCCATTTGATTGGTCCCAATATGGATGGAAGCGATTACCATATAAACTATTCCAACAAATACGCATACTACACCTCCTACTCTAACGACGACCTCCCCATTGATGCTTACGAAGATGAATATAGCGCTTATCTCGACTATGATGATACCACAGCATATGGACCAGAGATAATAACGGTCTATCTTGGTATTCCTGGGATTTACAGATATTATGTTCACGATTTCACAAACAAAAATGATCCTAGTGCAGATGCACTTTCTCAATCTGCTGCCACAGTTGATCTTTACATAGATGGTTCACTTGTGAAGACTTATCATGTGCCAAATAACCATCAAGGCATCTATTGGAATGTTGTAAATTTCTCAATAAGTAGCAGAAGTAGTGATGAAATAAAAATCGTTGACATTAATACCGTTACATCAGAAAACTAGTAGACTGTTTATTAATTGGCTAAACCAATTCCAGGTTCGATAAATCACTTGCTTACAATGCGTAAGTACATCAAACCATACATTTGCTGTGCACTGTAAGATGATTTTGCCAGTACGATATAAAGACCGCTTGACATTTACGCATTTGCTCATGAACAAGTTCATATTGACGCACTAACAAAGGATATCTTTCAACTTCAAAGGGCTGAAGCCTTTTCGCTCCAACCCTCTGTGTGTTACAGATTTCTCCGCCTGACACCCAACAGCTCACGCCGTTTGACAGTCGCTTGCTCAATTCAGTGTCAGCAGCGGCTTGAATCGGAACCCGCCTGAGAATGGACATCAGGCAGGTTCCGGTTGCAACTTTCTAAACGTTGTTTTCCAGCAGTTCGTGTTCTGTGACATAGATCACTGTGTGTTCATCAATCAGGCGTTT
>JAZUFB010000028.1:0-4222 GCA_045640475.1 Clostridia bacterium | reverse complement strand
GAAACGGAGGAACACGGGATGCAAAGACTGACCCCCAGAAAAATCCGGTCATATAAAGAGTTCATGTACATCGTACCGTTTCTTATTCTGGTAGGATTGTTCTCCTATTTCCCGCTGTACGGATGGATTTACGCGTTCCATAACTATATGCCGCCGAAGCCGATCGGTCCCGATACATGGGTCGGTCTGAAGTGGTTTGGCGAGATCGTCAATAAGCCGATCCGCGTCAAGGCGATCCTGCGGGTACTCCGGAACACCTTCGCCATGAGCGGCATTTCGCTCTTGTTCTCCTGGGTCCCCATGATCTTCGCTGTGTTTCTCAACGAGATCCAGTGCAAACCGTTCAAGAAACTCGTACAGACAGTTACGACTCTTCCGAACTTCATCAGCTGGGTCCTTGTGTTCTCCTTCGCGTTCAATCTGTTCTCCGCCACCGGCGCGGTCAATACCATTTTGCAGGAGGTCGGATGGATCGACAAGCCGATCTCATTCCTGAAATCGACAGATAATATCTTCTTCCGGCAATGGCTGTGGCTGACCTGGAAGAATGCAGGCTGGGCTTCCATCATGTATCTGGCGGCCATCACCGGAATCGACGAGCAGATGTATGAAGCGGCCAAGGTTGATGGCGCGACCCGGATGCAGATCATCCGCCACATCACGATCCCGAGCCTGCTCCCCACTTACTTTGTACTGCTCATGCTGAACCTGGCCAACTTCCTGAGCAACGGTATGGAACAGTTCTACGTCTTCATGAACGAGTTCAACCGTGACTATCTCGAAGTGCTGGATTTGTATGTGTATAATCTGGCCGGCAGCGGCAGAGGCATGTACCCGATCTCCACTGCCATCAGTATCCTGAAGAGCGTTGTCAGTATCGTACTCCTGTTTGCCAGCAATACGCTGTCCAAGGTAGTCCGCGGCGAAGGCTTCATTTAATGCCGGATGACGAATACAGAACAGGAGGGATCAGCTGTGACTAAAGATATTTCCACTATGCAACATAAATCGACCAGGATCAGAACCAGCGTGGGCGACAAGATGATCTCCGTGGTCACCTATATCGTCTATGCCGCGCTTGCTTTTGCCTGTGTCTATCCGTTCTATTACCTGATCATCAATTCCATCAGTGATAACAAACTGAGTGAAGCGGGCAAGATTATTTTCCTCCCGCACGGGATCCACTTTGACAATTATGTACAGGTCATGCTCCTGGATGATCTGCTCCCTGCTGCCAAGATCTCCGTCCTGAGAACTGTGATTGGCGCGTCCCTGACAGTGCTCAGTTCCGCCTTCCTCGGTTTCATGTTCACCCGTGAGACCATGTGGCACAGAAAACTCTGGTACCGTGTGGTGACCGTGACCATGTACATCAACGCCGGTATCATTCCGTGGTTCCTGACCATGAAGATGCTGGGACTGACGGATAACTTCTGGGGCTACATATTCCCGACGATCATTCAGCCGTATTACATCGTCCTGTGCAAGACCTACTGCGAGTCCGTACCTCATGAATTGCAGGATGCCGGCGAAATTGACGGCGCCGGTACACTGAGAGTTTTCTTCAGTATCATCCTTCCCGTCATCAAACCGATCCTGGCCACGATCGCGGTCTTTGCCGCGGTGACCCAGTGGAACGCTTTCCAGGATACCGTTCTTCTGATGACCAAGGGACAGGAAAACTACACCCTGCAGTTCATCCTCTGGCGTTACATCAATAACGCTGCCGCACTGAAGGCAGTCGTCAGCAATGCCTCCACAGCATCTTCCTCGATGGTCGCCGCTCTGGCAGCCAAAGCCGCGACGGAGACCTCCGTCCGCATGACTGTTACGGTCGTCGTGGTTCTCCCGATCATGTGTGTCTACCCCTTCTTCCAAAGGTTCTTCACAAAGGGTATCATGATCGGGGCCGTCAAAGGCTGACGGCATTCCAAACCGGATGAAAGCAGTGGAACTGCTTTACATCATATATTATAAGGAGGGAAATCTTTATGAAGAAGTTCCTGTCTCTGGTACTGGCTGTCGTCATGGTTATGTCCATGTGTGCCTTCAGTGCCGCGATGGCTGAGGAAGCTCCTCTGTCCATCATCGTATTCGACGATGCCGCTAACAACCATGGCGTTCAGGGCGGTTGGTTCGGCAAGATCGTCAAGGACAAGTTCAACATCGAACTGAACATCATTGCTCCTCAGCAGGTTGGTCAGGACGTGTATGTTACCCGCTGCGCCGATGGCGACCTGGGCGACATCATCATCCTGGACAAGGCTGACTTCAAGTCCTGCGTCGAAGCCGGACTGATCAAGGACATCGCTGCTGAATACGACACCACCGAAAACCTGAAGGGCAGATTCGACACCCAGATCAAGGTTTTCAACGCTGACTACGACGGAGCCATCTACGGCATCCCCACCGAAATGACCGATACTTCTCCCGCTGACAAGACCGCCGATGCTACCGACGATCTGCCCATGGTCCGCTGGGATCTGTTCAATCAGATCGGTGCTCCCGAAGTGGCTGACCTGGACGGCATGCTGGACGTACTGGCCAAGATCCATGAAATCCATCCCACCAATGATGCCGGCGATCCCGCTTATCCCTTCTCTCTGTGGCCTGACTGGGATAACAACGACAACATGATGGGTCCCGCCAACGTGGTGCATATGACCACCTGGTACGGAGAAAAGCTGAAGCAGTCCGCGATCCTGAAGAGCGACTACACCTTCGCTAAGATCACCGACAAGACCGCTTCCTACTACAAGATTGCCAAGTTCATCAACAAGGCTAACCAGATGGGTCTGGTTGACCCCGAATCCGGCGAACAGGATTGGAACTCTGTTTGCTCCAAGATCTCCAATGGTCAGGTCGACCTGATCTGGTACTCCTGGGAACGTGGATTCTGGAACAGTGCCGATCGTATTGCCAACGACACCTGCTTCAACCTCCTGCCCGTTGCTGATCAGCTGTACTACACCGACGCTGACCCCTTCTACGGCAGTGCCCGTGCCTGGGGCGTTGGCTCCAAGGTTGACGATGCCAAGCTGGCCAAGATCATGGAATTCCTCGACTGGTACGCCGGCGACGAAAGCATGATGATCCAGCACGTTGGTCTGGAAGGCTTCAACTACGAAATCAACGAAGAAGGCAAGCCTGTTGCCATGAACTCCAACGCTCTGATGGACAACCTGACCGTTCCGGAAATCTACGGCGGCGGCGGATATCAGGACGGCTTCAACGCCATCAACCAGTGGATCGGTGCTTCCATCTGCACCAACAGAGAACTGGGTGAAATCTACAGTGCCAGCTTCTGGTCCACTGCTGATCCCACCTACGCGGCTGGTTGGAGAGAACACTACGGCGCCAAGGACGGCATCGACTACATGAAGCAGCATGATCAGCTGCTCGCCAGCCCCAGCGTTCCCTTCGTTCCCGCTTCTGACCCCGCTGACATCGAACTGCTCCGTACCGATGTGAAGACCTGCCTGACCAAGTACACCTGGCAGATGTTCTTCGCTGAAGACGATGCTGCTTTCGAAGCTCTGTGGGATGCCATGGTTGAAGAACTCGAAGCTTATGGCTACGATGATCTGTTCGACTATGACGTGTCTGTCTATCAGCCTGAAGTTGACGCCAAGCTCGAAGCTATCGCCAACGCTCAGTAATTCTCAGGTCAATCCCGGCACCCCTTCGGGGGTGCCTTTTTAGCACCTTCGGTGAAGTGAAAAATGAAAAGTGATGAATGATAAATTAAAGATACTCAGGATGCACCGAAATATAAAGAAATAAACAGGAGAACACAACATGAAACAGGTCATTTTACTGGGAGATTCGGTCCGGATGCAGTGCCAGCCGGCGATAACAGAATTACTGAAAGACATGGCGGAAGTGCACGGACCGGATGAAAACGGGCGCTGGTCGGGGTATACGCTCAACTCCCTGCGTTTCTGGCTGCCGCAGATGCCCTCACCGGATCTGGTGCAGTGGAACTGCGGCCTCTGGGATATGGGGGACGATTATCACGAAGGACGTCATTTTACCCCTCCCGAACTGTACGAAGAGACCTGTCATCGGATCTGCCGGATCCTGCGTCAGGAAACAGGCAAACCGGATCTGCCGATCGTGATCGCCACCACGACTCCCACCCTCATCCCGGATCACGCGGAGATCGGGATCTACAATGATATCCTGAAAAAGGTCGCGCAAGAAGAAAACGCGGTCATCAATG
>JAZUFB010000027.1:0-14053 GCA_045640475.1 Clostridia bacterium | reverse complement strand
AAATCTACTCTCCTGAAAGCCGTCAGTGGTATCATGAAACCGTCAAAGGGAAAGATAAAAGTCAAGGGAACTGTTGCGGCATTACTGGAATTAACAGCTGGATTTGATAAGGATCTGACGGTAAGGGAAAATACTTATCTCAGAGGGGCATTACTTGGGTATACGCGGGAGTTTATGGACTCTACATATCAACAAATCATTTCATTTGCCGAGCTGGAAGACTTTCAGGACAGACCGTTCAAACAGCTTTCCAGCGGAATGAAGAGTCGGCTTGCCTTTTCAATAGCCTGTCTTGTTAATCCGGATATACTGATTCTGGATGAAGTATTGTCTGTCGGAGATGGTGCCTTTAAGGAAAAAAGCTTCAAAAGAATGCAGGAAATATTGAGTAACGGTGTTACGGGAATCCTGGTATCACATTCGATTTCTCAGGTTCGCGAAATGTGCAACAAAATTCTTTGGCTTGATCACGGTTCGCAGATCGTTTTCGGGGATAATGTTGAAATGATCTGCAATGCGTATGAAGAGTTTTTGAAAACATCGCAATTGCCAACGAATGAAGAAGAAATCAGTTTGCTGTCAGATCAATATGTTATTCGTAAAGGCGTCGAAGAAGAGAAGAAAAAGCAAAGGCAGATTGAAAAAGCGAGGCAATTGATCCGGGAACAGGAAGCACACTGATACTGACAAATATGTTTTCATGTCAGGCGAAGTATGGTATGATTTATTTATAGATCGATATTGACATCTATAAAGGTATGGGGGAAATCTGTTATGAAAGTAGTCATTTTAGCAGGTGGATACGGGACCCGTATTTCTGAAGAGTCCGAATACAAACCCAAACCTATGATCAATATTGGCGGTATGCCGATTTTATGGCATATCATGAAAGGTTATGCCCATTACGGATTCAATGAATTTATTATCCTTGCCGGTTATAAGCAGGAAGTCATCAAGAAATGGTTTGGAGATTACTTTCTGCATACGAGCGATATTACCTTTGATTTTACACAGGGAAACAAGATCATAGTTCATAATCAGCATGCCGAACCCTGGAAAGTATCCGTTATTGATACCGGGCTGAATACCATGACCGGCGGTCGTGTTTTACGGATCAAGGATTATGTCGGTGATGAACCCTTTATGCTGACATACGGAGATGCTGTTTCTAATGTCAATATTCCGAAATTGCTGCAATTCCATCAAAATCATGGGAAAGCCGTCACATTAACGACGGTTTCTCTTGCACAGCAAAAAGGCGTGCTTGAAATAACAGCCGATGGACAAATCAGAGCCTTCCGTGAAAAGAGTGTTGAAGATGGATCTGTCATCAATGGCGGATTCATGGTCTGTAATAAGGAAATCTTTAATTACCTTGAAGATGATACCACTGTGCTGGAAAAGAAACCCATGCAGCAGTTGGCGGAAGACGGTGAACTGATGGGATATTTCCATGGTGATTTCTGGCAATGTATGGATACAAAGCGTGAAAAGGACTTGCTGGAAAACCTGTGGGCTTCAGGGGATGCTCCGTGGAAGGTGTGGGAGAACTGATATGGATATGACTTTTTATGCCGGCAAACGCGTTTTCGTGACCGGCCATACGGGCTTCAAAGGAACCTGGCTTTGCCGTATGCTGATCAATGCCGGAGCAATCGTGACGGGATATAGCCTGCATCCGTCTACTGATCCGGCTCTTTTTGATATGGCGGATCTCAAAAATCATATGAACAGTGTGATTGGCGACATCCGGGACTTTGCATCACTGAAGGCTGCTTTTGATACCGCTGAACCTGATATTGTGCTGCATTTGGCCGCACAGCCGATAGTCCGTGACAGCTATAAAGATCCAAGATATACCTATGAAACCAATGTGATGGGTACGGTTAATTTACTGGAATGTGTCCGGTCAGGCAAAAGTGTAAGGAGTGTCCTGAATGTTACTACAGATAAAGTATACAAGAATAATGAGTGGTGCTGGGGTTATCGTGAGGATGAACCTCTTGACGGGTTTGATCCTTACTCCAACAGCAAGAGTTGTTCGGAGCTGGTGACGCATAGTTATATCAACTCTTTTTTTCAGGGGGCGGAGGCACCCGCTGTCAGTACAGCCCGTGCGGGAAATGTAATTGGCGGTGGTGACTTTGCAAACGATCGAATCATTCCTGATTGCGTTCGTGCGATGAAAGAAAACAGACTGATTGGTGTGCGTAATCCATTCTCGACCAGACCGTACCAGCATGTGCTGGAACCTTTGGCTGTTTATCTGATGATTGCTCAGAAACAGTATGAAGATAAGAAATATGCCGGTTTCTATAATGTCGGGCCGGATGATTGTGATTGTGTGACAACCGGGGAACTGGTGGAACTGTTTTGCAGGAGCTGGGGTTGTGATGCCAAATGGATCAACCAGGCGGAACAAAATGCTCCACATGAAGCAAATTACCTGAAACTTGATTGCAGCAAAGTTAAGTCGGTATTTGGCTGGAAACCCAGATGGCATATAATTGATTGCATGGATATGGTCTGTCGCTTCAGCAAGGTATGGCTGAATGGCGGGGATATTCCTGCTGAGATGGATCGCGAGATTCAGGAATTCCTGGGGGCTGAGTAAAATGGCGAATTGGCAGAATGAGAATGAAGCGCGGGAGCAGATCAAAGCTCTTGTGACCGAGTATTATCATCAGTTCAAAGAACAGAAAGACGAGTTTATGCCCGGTGACAGAATCAATTATGCCGCACGTGTCTTTGATGAAAAAGAAATGTGCGCATTAACGGATGCTGCTTTGGATTTTTGGCTGACGACCGGACGCTTCTCTGAACAGTTTGAAAAAGAGTTTGCTGATTGGATCGGTGTCAGATACGCGCATTTAGTTAACAGTGGCTCTTCTGCCAATCTTATTGCTTTCATGGCGTTGACCGCTCCTGAACTGGGAGAAAGACAAATCAAAAAAGGCGACGAAATCATCACTGTTGCCTGCGCATTCCCGACTACGGTGACCCCGGCACTTCAGTATGGTGCTGTACCTGTTTTTGTGGATGTAACTGTTCCTCAGTATAATATTGATGTCTCCAAACTGGAAGAAGCTCTCACTGAAAAGACTAAGGCTGTGATGATTGCCCATACGCTGGGTAACCCGTTCAATCTGAAAGAGGTAAAGGCGTTTTGTGATAAGCATCAGCTGTGGCTTGTGGAAGATAACTGTGATGCGTTGGGTACAAAATATACGATTAACGGAGAAACACGCTTTTCCGGCACATGGGGAGACATCGGGACCAGCAGTTTCTATCCGCCCCATCATATGACCATGGGCGAAGGCGGATGCATTTATACCAATAATCCGCAGCTGCACAGACTGATCCTTTCTTTCCGTGACTGGGGCCGCGATTGTATCTGCCCCAGCGGACATGATAATTTCTGCGGTCATCGCTTTGACGGACAATACGGTGAACTGCCGAAAGGATATGATCACAAGTATGTTTACAGCCACTTCGGGTACAATCTGAAAGTGACTGACATGCAGGCAGCGGTCGGATGCGAGCAGCTCAGGAAATTCCCTTCCTTTATTGAACGCAGGAAGCATAACTGGGCTTATCTTCGCGCTAAACTGGAGTGCGCTCAGGATAAACTAATCCTTCCGGAAGCCGCTGAGAACAGTGATCCCAGCTGGTTCGGATTCATGATCAGTGTACGGCCGGAAAGCGATCTCGAACGGAACAAAGTTACACGCTATATCGAAGAACACAATGTGCAGACCCGCTTATTGTTCTCGGGTAATCTGATCAAACATCCCTGCTTTGACCAGATCCGCGGAACAGACGCGTATCGTGTGGTCGGGGACCTTACCAATACCGATTACATTATGAATAATTCATTCTGGGTTGGCGTTTATCCGGGAATGACAGATGAGAAACTGGATTACATGGCGAGCGTCATTTTGGAGGCTTTGACAAAATGAAACAACGGCTTGCTGATTATGTGGCGGATTTTCTGGCCTCAAAAGGCGTGAAAGATGTATTCTCAGTAGTTGGCGGCGGTGCGATGCATTTGAATGATGCACTGGGACATCACACTCAATTGCATGTTACGTACAATCATCATGAACAGGGAAGTGCAATCGCTGCTGAGGCATATGCCAGACTGAACAATATGCCGGCTGCTCTGTGTGTGACCACGGGTCCCGGAGGAACGAATGCCATTACCGGTGTTGTAGGCGGATGGCTGGATTCCATTCCGATGTTTGTTCTGTCCGGACAGGTGCGCTATGATACAACCGCCCGTTATGCCATGAGGTTCACAGATGGCTTGAATTTGCGCGCTGTCGGCGACCAGGAATATGATATCGTAAAGTCTGTTGCTCCCATGACGAAATACGCGGTCATGATCGAAAATCCTCAAACGATCCGTTACCATCTGGAACGTGCATGGCATCTTATGAAGACCGGGCGGCCCGGTCCGGTGTGGATCGATATACCGGTTAATTTTCAGGGCGGATATATTGAGACCGACGAGTTGACCGGCTACGATCCCGGTGAGGACGATCTGCAATTGCCGCCGCCTGTACAGAAGGATACTGTACTGGAAATCATTGATATGATCAGGCATGCTCGGAGACCTGTTATTTATGCCGGAGGCGGGATCAGACTCTCCGGCGGGTTTGATGTGTTCCGGAAGATGATTGATCTTCTGGGGGTTCCGGTTGTTACTTATTGGAATTCGGTGGATTTGATTGAAGATGATCATCCGCTTTACTGCGGACGCGGCGGTAATATGGGTGATCGGCCGGGCAATTTCGCGGTTCAGAACAGTGATCTGATCCTTGCAATCGGGACACGTATCTCGATCCGTCAGACAGGCTACAGTTTCAATACCTGGGCCAGAGCCGCCAAAGTAGTAATGGTGGATATTGACAGAGCTGAGATGAAAAAGCATACGATCCATGTGGATATGCCGGTCTGGGCAGACGCAAAGGATTTTATGCGGGCGGTATGTGATTGTGTTTCGTTGATTGATACTCCTGTTTTTGCAGGCGAATCCTGGCGTGAAAAATGTCGGGAATGGAAACTGAAGTATCCGGCTGCGCTGCCAAAGCATTGGGCGGAAAACGGGGAAACAGCCAATGTTTTTGCCGCGATCAAGCATATTTCATCTTCTCTGCCGGAAAACAGCCTGACCGCGGTCTCCAATGGTGCCTGCTGTGTGGTGGGTCATCAGAACTGGGTTATCAAACACGGTACCCGGTTTATCATCAACAGCGCGATTGCCTCTATGGGTTATGGTCTTCCTGCAGCGATCGGACTTTGTGTTGCCGGAGGGAAAAGAGATACGGTCTGTATGGAAGGCGATGGCTCTATTATGATGAATCTGCAGGAACTGCAGACCATTGTGACCAATAGACTGCCTGTTAAGATCTTCCTGATCAATAATGCCGGTTACCATTCCATCCGTATTACACAGAATAATCTGTTCAAAGACAAATGCAAGGTTGGTATCGGTCCGGAAAGCGGAGATCTTTCATTCCCGGATTTCAAAAAGATTGCCGAAGCCTTTGGCTACCCGTATTTCTGTGCTCACAGCAATTGCGAAATGAAAGAAGCTGTGGAACAGACATTAGCAACAGAAGGTTTTGCTTTCTGTGAAATCTTTACGGATACAGTACAGGTCTGGGAACCGAAGAGCAGCACAAAACGGATGCCGGATGGAACACTGGTGTCTCCTCCGTTGGAAGATCTTGCACCATTCCTGCCAAGAGATGAACTGAAAGAGAATATGTTTATTCCGATGATCGAGGAGTAACATGAATGGAAAAGCTTAATATACGATCTGCCATTGTGAATGGTTCCCTGGGTACTGTTGGGATGGCGCTGGTTAAATGCCTTCTTGAAAAAGGTATTGAGACTTATGCAGTTTGTTATCCGGGAGACAAGCGCATCAAAAATCTGCCTACAGAAACGCATATTATTGAATGTGATATGCGGCAGATTGAAAAGTTGAAAGAATTGATCCCTGGGACTGTGGATGCCTTTTTTCATTTAGCCTGGATGGGTACCATCGGACCCGGCAGAAATGATGCAGACATCCAAACGCAGAATATTCAATGCGCGATTGATGCTGTCAATTCAGCAAAGAATCTGGAATGCCAGGTGTTTATTGGTGTTGGCAGCCAGGCAGAATATGGCCGGATTGAAGGTAAAGTTGTTCCGGAGGCTCCTTGTTTTCCGACTACCGGATATGGAATCGCAAAACTGTGCGCGGGACAGATGACACGGATGGCTTGTCAACAGTTGGGAATCCGGCATGTGTGGGCGAGGATACTCAGCGCTTACGGGCCTGGTGATGGTCCGCTCAGTGTGATTCCGACGATTCTCGGCAAACTGCTTAAAGGTGAAAAACCCGCATTGACAGCCGGAGAACAGTTATGGGATTTCTGTTATTCGGGAGACGCGGCAGAAGCACTGTACTGTATGGCGGTTTCCGGCCTGGATGGTCACATCTATCCGATTGGCAGCGGTAAAGTGAGACCGTTGCGGGAATATTTTGAGATAGCCAGGGATGCTGTTAATCCTTCATTACCGCTGGGTATTGGTGAATTGCCTTATCATCCCGGACAGGTGATGTATTTGCAGGCGGATCTGACAGCACTCAGAAATGAAACGGGGTTTGAACCGAGGACCGAATTCGAGGAAGGGATTCGGATAACGCTTGAAGAATATAAACGAAATATCATGGACTGAAAGGCAGTTAACTGATCTGCAGTTGATGAATGAACAGTCAAGGAGTGAAATCCAATGGAGAGGAAAAATGACAGCCTTTTTGAACATCTGGATTTTATTCTGCTAGATATATTATGTTTTCAAGTGTCATTTCTTCTGGGATATCTGATTTATAATCAGTTTAGAGGATTGCCATACACAAAACCGGATTATGTCAAATTGAATCTGCTGATGACTTTTGTTCTGCTGATTGTCACGGTTGTGCTAAATACATATCGCGGCGTTCTTACGAGAGGTTATTATATAGAGCTGATTGCTACATTTAAGCATGTTTTGATTAATGTTCTGGTCACAGCTTTCTTACTCTTTGCTATCAAAAGCAGCTCAACTTATTCCCGTGTAACCTTGATCCTGATTTACTTCAGCTACTTTATTATCAGTTATTTTGCCAGAGTCTTGTATAAAAGAATAGGTTTAGCTAAAGCAAAACGTAATACTTTATTTGTCATTACTACAGAGAGCCAATTGGACACTGTTATAGCGACTTTGTCCAATGATGGCAAATTTGGTGTTGAATACAAGATCATTGGCGCCGCGATAGCTGACTCCGCTGATGAAATAAGCCGGCAGGGGAATATTACTATTATCACTGATTTCAATAAGGTTAATGATTTCATCTGCCGTGAATGGGTCGATGCTGTTTATATCGATTTTAGTGCATCAAAGATCATTACAGATGAGTTTATCCATTCATTATATGAAATGGGTATCACCATCTTTCAAAATATCGATTCCAAAACAGATGATTTTTATAAAGCAAATACCTTATTTGAAACAAGTGAACATCTTGTCCTTGCATCAGAGATCAACTATGTTCCTCCGATCCAGATGATCCTGAAACGTGCTCTTGATATCATCGGAGGCTTTATCGGGCTGATTATTACCGGTGTCCTACTTCTGTTTGTGATACCTTTGCAGCAAATAGAATCCAGGGGTCCGGTCTTTTTCAACCAGGAACGGATTGGCAAAAATGGTCGGCATTTTAAAATGTATAAAATTCGCAGCATGTATCCGGATGCCGAAGAACGAAAAAAAGAGTATCTTGCTCAAAACACGATGTCCGATAACATGATGTTCAAACTGGACTGGGATCCAAGAATCATCGGAAACAAAACTTTACCTGACGGCACCAAAAAAGCTGGTATCGGAGAGTTTATACGCAAGTCCAGTATAGATGAATTCCCACAGTTCCTGAATGTTCTGAAAGGTGAGATGAGTCTCGTTGGTACCCGTCCTCCGACAGTAGACGAATGGGAAAAATATCAGAATCATCACCGTGCCAGACTGGCAATGAAACCCGGTATTACCGGTATGTGGCAAGTCAGCGGCAGGAGCAAGATCACTGATTTCGAGGAAGTTGTCCGGCTGGATACAGAATATATCAGAGACTGGACACCGGGGCTGGATATCAGGATCCTGATAAAAACATTGAGTCAAGTTATAAAAGGAGAAGGAGCAAAATAGCAAGAATGATTTATTGATATTTATAATGAATCATTTTCTTTAATACTTATTTGCAGTTAGTGAGGGATAAATAATGAATGTTTTCTATTTTTCAAGTGATCTGTTTGTGAGTGCTGCAGCCACCTCTATCTTGTCTCTTATGGAGAACAATTCATCCTTTGACTGCATTACCATCTACATGATAGATGATGGAATAAAGATTGAAAACAAACGGAAACTTAGTGCTCTTGTAGAAGATCATGGACATAAAATCATCTATATTGATGCACCGGACCCTTCTGAATTATTTGATTTTTCGTTTAAAGACAGATATCAGTTAGGGCACTCCTATATGCGCATGGCTGTCGGTACATTGCTCCCTCCTGATGTGGATCGCGTATTGGCGCTTGACTGTGATACATTGATACTTGGTGATTTGTCCGATTTGTGGAATATGGATATGGGTGGAAATATACTTGCCGGTGTTGTTGACTGCCTGAACCTGAAAGCGTATAAGAAGCAATTTGGTCTGACCGGAGAAGAATTCTATTGCAACGCAGGCATGTATTTGGTTGATTTGAAGAAATGGCGTGAACAGCGGATCGAGGACACAATAAAGTCTGTGATTGCTGAAAGAAACGGCAATGTATTTTTCTTTGAACAAACATTGATGAACTACTCGTGCCGGGGAAAAATCGCGAAACTGCAGCCCGAATATAATACATATACTTTGTTTTATGCCTTTAAATATACCAATTTGATTAAATGGCGCAAACCCACTATCTTTTATGCTGAACATGAAATTGAGGAAGCTAAGAAAAATCCTGTAATAATTCATTTCACCAAGAATTTCTATATGATAAGCCGGCCCTGGATCAGGGGATGTGACCATCCGCTTTCCGGGAAGTATATTGAATATAAGAAAATGACCCCGTGGAGTGAGCTTGACGATGATAACCGTTCCTTAAAGCAAAAGATATTTTATAAACTATGGCATATCATACCGCAAAGCGTGTTGGCTGTTTTTGCCGGTTTCATTTACAATGAAATCAGACCAAGGTTATGGTGGAAAAATGAGTAAGGTCCAAGCGTATTTGCAAGCAAAATAGGTAAAGGATTTTTGTGATGAAGAAATGTTTTGTTGTCTGTTGGTTCGGATCATTACCAACATATTTGCCTGTGTGGTTGAAAAGTTGCAAATATAATCCGGATTATGATTTCCTGCTGTTTACAGATGCCAGGACTGATGCCGTTATACCGGACAATGTTAAGTTTATTCCATTTTCAATGAGGGAATTCATTGACAGATGCAGGAACAGAATTGATGAAAAGACGGTTATCACTAAACCCTATCGGATCTGTGATTTCAGGCCAATGTATGGTGTGATATTCGAAAATGAGCTGAAGGATTATGATTTTTGGGGATACTGCGATATAGATATTGTTCTTGGGAATATCAATGATTTTGTTGGGGAGGATGACCTTAATAATAGCGATGCAGTTTTTAATGGCGGTCATTTTACACTAGTCAGGAATTGTGACTTGATGAATAACTTGTTCAAAAGACCGGGGGCATTGTTTGATTACAGGACGGTGGATTCTAAGGAAGCAATATACGCTTTTGATGAAACCACGGGATTTCAAAGTATTGCGAAAACAAATGAGGTTAAAGCAATATGGGGAATTCCATATGTAGAGACGGAATCCAAGTATACACAATTACGATCCAGACTGGAAAAAAGTAATCCGGATAATCAATGCTTTTATTGGGAAAACGGGAAGCTCTTCAGGGTAAAGGAAGAAAACGGAACATGCTTCTATCAGGAACTTGCTTATATTCATCTGCAAAAAAGAAAACTGAATATGCTGGATAACGAGGTTGCCGAGAGCAGTGGAATATGGATATCACCGAATGGATTTTCAAGTAAGGATTATGAAGGATGGCCGCTGTCAGGAGATATTATATGCAAAAATCCTTGCAGCGATACAAAAGAAAGGAAGAGAGAAGAACACATATACAAAATGAAGAAGATTGTTTCAATCCTTAAAAGAAATCCCTATCAGATATATGTACGGGTTAAGCAGCAAAGTGCCGGGATCAATGCTGGCGATGCGTCCAGGGAGGAAATGACATGGAGAGCGTGCTCATCTATGCAATGAGTGAAAACATTGGCGGAGTCGAGGAATACGTTCTGAATTTGAGCCGGTATAACAGCAATCAGGATTGTCAATATGAATATATTATCCTTGGCGAGAGAACTCCATACCAGGCGGAAATGGACAAGCTTCATGTGAAATACTATTTTGTACCAAAGAAAAAACATCTTTTGAAGAATATATGTACACTATATAAATTACTTAAGATGAGAAGACAAGAATGCAGTATTCTTTATTTTAATACAAGTGCATTGGTTTATCCGGTTCCCTATATTCTTGCTTATTTTTTTAAGTATCGTATAGTACTGCATAGTCATTCAACGGAGACTAATGGAATACGGAAAGTGATTCACGTCATTAACAGAACTTTGATCAACAGAATTACGACCGAACGCCTTGCTTGTTCAACCCCTGCCGGTGAATGGATGTTTGGCAAAAAACACCTGAATCAAGTACATATTGTTCCCAATGCTATTCAATTGAGCCGGTTTTCATTTAGTGATGAAATAAGGCAGAATATAAGGGAAGAATTGGGTATATCAAATGACTTCGTTATCGGGCATGTCGGCAGATTGTCTTCCGTGAAGAACCAGCGCTTTTTGATTGATATTCTGGCAGAGGCTGTTAAGCACAATAACAGAACAAAATTATTGCTGGTCGGTGATGGTGAGGATCTGGAACAGTTAAAGGAATATGCTGAACTCATGCATGTAAATGAGGACGTTATTTTTTATGGCAGGACCAACACTCCGGAGAAGCTTATGTGCGCTATGGATTGCTTTGTTATGCCGTCCCTTGTTGAAGGTTTCCCGATAACTCTCGTTGAAGCGCAAGCTTCAGGATTGCCATGTCTGGTATCTGAAAATATTACCAGGGAAGTAAATATTACCGGACATGTTAAGTTCAGATCACTGGAAGATAACGTTGAACTCTGGTGTAAAGATATATTCAGCTTGTCTGACAGATATAATGCTATGGATGTGTTAACTTCCAGGGGATACGATGTAAACAATCTGGAGCAAAAAGTGCGGCGCTTCTTGCTTGATGATATGTGAAAAAGATAAGTTTTTTGAAGTCGAATAATCTATTGTATTATGAGAAGTTTTCCAATGGCACTATGTTGAAAAGATTCCATTTTTTATGAGGAGCGTTATCATGGATCATAAGTATAAGTATCTGGCAAAAAATGTCGGGATCCTTTCCATCAGTAATTTTGCCTCAAAAATACTTGTGTTTTTCATGGTGCCGATTTATACAAGCGTCCTTTCAACTACAGATTATGGTATCTATGACTTAATTCGGACTACGATTTCCATATTGATTCCGATTTTTTCTGCTAATATTGGTGAGGGGGTGATGCGTTTTGCCCTTGATAAAGAGACTGACAAAAAATCTGTCATATCTGTGGGCGCTTATTATGTCATAATATGCTTGTTAACAGGTCTTTTGGGTACTTTCGCGCTGCAGAGCATGAATATATGGCCGTGGTTTAAAGGGTTGGAATGGTTGTCCTTTGGTTATTATGCGACTATGGTCATTGAATCATATTTGGGGCAAACGGCTAAAGGTCTTGATAAGGTAAAGGTCATGGGTATAGCCGGAGTAGTAAGTACAATCACTATGATTGGCTTGAATATTCTGTTCCTTAAAGTTTTGCAGTTGGGACTTAAGGCTTTCTTTGTTGCCAATATTATTGCTCTGGGGATTACTTCTTTTTACTACATTTTTTCCCTTCAAATATGGAAATATATAGGAATAAGGCTTGACTATAAGTTGAAAAGAAAGATGCTTTATTATAGCTTGCCTTTAGTTGTGACCGCTATAGGCTGGACAATCAACAGCTCGCTGGATAAGTACGTTGTATCTTTTTTCTGTGGTACAGCAGCTACGGGTTTGGTTGCGATAGCTTACAAAATTCCGAATATTCTGGATGCCTTGAAAACAGTTTTCATTCAAGCATGGCAGTTATCCGCAATAAATGAAATTTCGGAAAAAGATAGTTCACATTTTTATGATGGCATGTTTAGTTTTATAAGCGCTGCATTATGTTTGACCTGTGGTATACTGATTTTATTGACGCGACCATTGGCTGCACTTTTATTCAAGAATGATTTCTATGAAGCCTGGAAATATGTCCCTGTATTGATAGTCAGTGTTGTTTTTAATTCAATGGCTGGATTTTTAGGACCTATTCTAACTGCACAGTACAAGTCGAGAGAGATCGCATATTCGGCAATTGCTGGTATAACAGTTAATTTTTTCGGTAATATTGTTTTAGTGAAACTGTTTGGTGTACAGGGGGCAATAATAGCAACTGCTATTTCAAGTTTAGCAATATACTGTGTACGAAGGATTTTTGTTGGGGATATTATCTCAAAGAAAAATGACATTTGTGCCGTGGCGGCCTGGTGTGTACTGGCGATAATGGCAACATGCGAAATTGTGGCTTGCAGCATAGGAGTAAATATAGCTTTGTTTGCCTTAATTGCATTGATTTATAGAAGAACCCTTTTCAATAATGTTAAAAAGCTTTACAAAATGATATTCGGGAGATAAATGATGAAGAACAGCGATTTTCTTAAAGAAATGCATACCTACGTAGATGATCGGTACTGTGAGTTTCAAAAAATGCAGGATGAAATCCAAACCATTTTTAATGCTTTTCATCAAGTTTGCAAAGATAAAGGATATCAGTATTTTGTTGCGTATGGTTCTTTATTGGGCGAAGTCAGGGATGGTGGCTGTATTCCCTGGGATTATGACATGGATGTCTGTATGCCTATAGAAGATGCAAAAGAGTTTATTAAGAATTTCAAAAATGACTTTGGGGAAGAATACTATTTGAATTGCAATTATACAAATGATGATTTTGCATTTTTTGAGGCACGCATCGGGAAAAAAGACTGCCCTCTGGAATTTGTTCATTTAGATATTTTTTACTGTATGTATGCACCAAATGATATGCATCTTAAAAAAGTGAGGGCAAGGATTAGCAAATTGTTTATAAGAAGGATGCACAAACAGTATTTACGACATCCTTCTATTGAAGAAGATCATAGAATGGAGCTGGTCAGGAAAGTATATTACTATTTTGATGGATTGTTTGACAACATAAAATCAATTGATCGAAAGATCGAAAGAATAATTCTGAAGTATCAAGAAAAAGCTCATGACAAAATAATGCCGATAAATTTTCTTAATACAATAAATGATACAGATGATGTATTCCCTTTGAAGTTGGTTCAAATAAACGGTAAAGAAATGTATTTTCCAAATAAGCCGATCGAAGTATTGAATAGCTATTATAAGAATTATCAGCAGTATTTGCCTATTGATTATCGCTTTAAGGAATTTTTCGACTGGTCATTAAGCTATAGCAAATACCAGGGAATCGAAAATGAGGGGTACAGGAAATAGTTATCGTCTTGCGGTTGGCAGTCGTATTATTAGCGGGATTTTCGATAGAAAATGATAGATTAATGTGTATTGTAATAATATGAATTGTGCTATGATGTATCTGCTTTATCAAAGATAGTAAGGGGAAGAAAAATGGGCAGTAAGAAACAAACACTTATGGTTACAGGAACGCAGAAAGCCCTTGGAACGATTTTGCTGATATCTGCACTTATATATTTATTCTATCATGGCGCGATGACTGTGGCGAACAAGTTCGTTGTTT
>JAZUFB010000026.1:0-4093 GCA_045640475.1 Clostridia bacterium | reverse complement strand
AAATCAGGCTGTCTTCCCGGATCAGCGAGCTGACAGAAGAAATAGAAGATCTGCGATCTGAAAAAGCAATGCGGCTCAGTCGCATGAACTGTTCTGATGAAAAAGATATCAAAACGATTCAGAATAATGTTTCTTCCGCCGAAGCCAATATGATAAAATATGATGATGACGATGTAAAAACGCAAGCGGAACTGGACGGAGTGATTGGCGAAATCGAAAAGATGACCGTTGATTCGACTGATCTGGATCAGGCTGAATTGCTTTCTGCAAGACTTCAGATTCGTTCTGACTGTGAGCATGATGCAGTCGTTGCTATCCAGGAACATTACGGAAAGAATTACGATCCGCAAATCATGCGGGAGTGCCATGAAAAGGTAAAGGAGTTGCTTCATGAAGAAAGGGTCAGTCTTCGTAATCAGTTCCATATTGGGAGGACTATCGATTACGGAAGAGAGTCGCTTCAACACGTGCATGAGCCTGAGAAAAGAGTCTGTAAATAAATTGCCTCACGTCTCCGTTTACATTCTCCACAGAGACGAGAGTTCCTGCCATATTGTACTGATATGTTACGGTTCCCGCGCGGTTTCTCAGCAGCTGTACAGATGACGTCAAAAAGCGGGCATACCGATGTGTTTCGGTATGCCCGGAACGTTATTTTGTTCGCTCGATCAGTTCATCCTTCGTGATGGTCTGCCATTGGCCACTGCGGGAAATCATCAGCCCGGTGCCCTTTACATAGCCTTCGGTATCGCCGTAGGTAGCGGAGAACATGCCCAGCTTCTCATCGTAGCCGTGGAGGATGAACTCTTTCCCTTCCGGGATGGACAGGAGGACGCCGCCGTTGGCATTGCGCAGGCTGATGTCCGTTGTGCCCTTGACAGAGGTGCGCTTCCGGTTCCAGCAGATCAGCTCGCCATTGTTGTTGATGTAGCCCCAGCCCGTGCTGTCCGCCACATACGCCAGCCACTGGTCGCCGGTCTGGAAATAATCCTCGCAAGTGGTATACTTCGGTTCCACCACATACGCGCCGGTTTCGTCTATAAAGCCGTAACCGTTATCTGTGCGCACACGCGCGCGGCCGTTGGCGGTGAAGTCATAGATACCCGTCCAGTCCACATCGTACAGCAAGTCGCCGTGAATACCCACATAGCCGTAGGTATTGGTACCGAACAGCCTTCCGCCATCCTGCTTCCAGGTGGAAGTCATCCAGCCATTGGCGTAAGTGCCGGTGTTGTGGTCATCCACATACGTCAGGATATCGTAGTAGGAGTTTGGAAGTTCGCAAAGGATATTGCCATTGCTGTCCAGGAAGCCCCAGGTATGGTCTTCGGTATTCGTAAACTGCCATATATCATTGCCGCGGTAGCGTTGTATATAATACCTTGAGTCAAAGGTTGCTACAGTTGTGCCCATGCTGTTCAGTATAGTGTTCTCGGCTTTTCTTTGGATGCATATGAGGCCATCTTCTCTGTCAAAGGATAGAATTTTCTCATAGTCCGAACTATGATAATATTCCATTCCTGTCTTATCAAATATTATCATAGCGTCTTTTCCATCTTCACGAACTATTCCAATATATAGTCCTTTTCTGTTATCAATAGAACTAGGTTCGTTTTGAAATACATAGGATAGCACTGGTCGAAGATGTAAATTGGTGATACCGAATAGCATTCCCCATGTACTTTCCTCATTTGAATCAGCAAGTCTAGAAAAACTGATTAACCCATCACCTATATGTTTACAACTAACCCATTCGTTTGGCATCTCATATATGCTACCATTCTCATAGGTACACCACTGCACATTGCCGTTATCATCGCGATAGACATATTGCCATGCAACACGTTCTGGTGAGTAATATAGGTTTACTTGGGGAGCCCAATCACACAATGCTATCGTTCCATCACTGTCTTTAACATAATATACATCCCACCATTTATCATCCACATAATTTCCATCAATGCGTAATATGTTCCATTTTCCGTTTTTCTGCACTAATAACGTTCCAGAGAGAAACATATCTACCGCTTCATATGTTTCTCCAATTTGTTCCCCTGTAGTATCATACAACTTCACCGTTGCAGAATCTTCCCCATTAATGCTTACCACTAACAATGAATTCCCTTGATTATCATGCAGTACTTCAAAAGCTTGACCTTCATCAGGTGAAAAGGCCCAGTTACCTTTGCAATCTATTCGACCGAATTTCTCGTCGACTTTTACTGTGGCTTGTTGGAATTCATCAAAAAACCAAATCATATCATATATTGCATCTGTCAATGGAGTATTGTTTCCATCTGCAATGCCGTAACAGTTGCCTTGTTCGTAAACACACACGTCACCTTGATGCGCATAGTTTGTGCTTTCATTCTCAGCACAAGCAGATAGAGCAGAACTGATAGTGAAGCACAATATCACCAGCAGAGTTCTAATCATTTGTTTCATCATTTACTTTCCCCCTTGCACTCCTATTGCGCATTCATGGCAGCCTTTGAAATATTCTTCTGCATTTATGCATTGTATTTCATTTTCGCCCATTCCCAAAAGACCTATTTCATATATCTCTCCGGTATGATAATCCATCAAATTTTTCACCACCTTGTACACATGGTCATAGCCCTTTTGGCTACTGTCATTTTCAACGAAAACATAAGCGTTTTCAATATCAATTATTTTCAGCCATTCGTTTGGACTGTATTTTGACGAATAATCTGCATGTTCCTCGGATGCTGATGTTGAAAACTCCATGTACAGGAATTGATTACTTCCTGCGTTTGTTTTAAACGCATTTGCCATATCACTCACATTACAGAAAGTGTACTTATCAAATTCTGCCGACGTAAGCAGCGCCTTTCCGCAAACGAATGTCATACCCCAGCAGTCGATGTACAGCACGCCGTTCGCGTCTATTCTCGCTGATGTCTCGCCCTCCGGACGATTCGCGCCGTATATCAAGCGGTTCACTCGTTCCAAATAGGCCAACACCTGGCTGAATTCCAGCCAGTCATCATTCGTCATGCTCTGCTGCTCTCCGTGCCAGTCTGAGAAATCCGTTGCTGTACCATTCAGAATCCGTCGGAAATTCTCGTTCGTTACCTCCGGCTTTTTCAGTCCTTTCAGTTCCTCCGGCACTTCTGCGCCAAGGTCTCCTAATATATCAACGTATATTTCTATCAAATATCCTGCCCCGATCGGGTTCAGATATGGCGTTGTATCATTATTAAACTTGGTTTCTATCAGCGGTTTGTTCAACATTACCCGGTTCCCGATTGTCTCCAGTTCCTCCCACATTTCAGGGCTGAGAGCTCCCGCCAGTTCCGGGTCTCTCTCCTTCCTTGCAAGCAAATCGATCAGAATATTCTTTCCCGCCACAACCCATCCGGAACTGATTTCATTGGGTTTCTTCAGATACCAGGCTGTGAAATCATTGTATATCTGATATTTTTCATAGGTGCCAAATTTCGACACGTTTTCTATCGACGCAACGAACCCATCCAGTATTCCTTCGGCCTTTTTCAGCACCTCCAGCGGCGTGTCATTTCCGAACTTGGCTTCTATTATCGCATTGTTATCCAAAACAGAATTAGCCACCATGGATAGTACACTGTTCATCTGCGGTGTATAGAACGACGGGGCGTTAATCGACTTTTCATACATTTCCTTCAGCAAGTCCCTTTGTGCGCGAAGCTTCTCAACCCGGCTCAGTGACATATTGCTTACTGCAATGTATTTATTCTTTGCCATGTCGGCATTTTCCTCGTTTGTTCGAATGCCGCGGCTGTAATTCGTGTTCACTTCATCGCAAATGGACAGCAACCCTTTCTGCTTGTCGGACAGTTCCGATTGCTTTGCGTTTGATCCGGTTTCCTTCAGTGTTTTCCCTTTCTCAATTATGTATGACAACAGATTATCGTCCTCAGTCCCGCTTTTTACTCCGGTTGCCATAAGCGCTTTGATATTCTGCTCCATCTTATCAATCCGGTAGGTTTCAGCGTCCGAAACGATTTTGCCCAAAATCCGATTTGCCGTATCGGTCTTCAGCTTCTCCTTTTGTTCGATATAATACTCCTTCTGCACGTTCTCGTCAAAGGGA
>JAZUFB010000025.1:0-3679 GCA_045640475.1 Clostridia bacterium | reverse complement strand
TTCGCGGTGATCTATCATAACTGCGGCGGGTCGGTGGCGAAGATGCCGGAGAAGATCTTCGCACTGGGCGCGGCAGGATACCATTTCGGAAATGCCGTGAGCATGAAGGCTATGCTGGAAGCGGCGCCCAAAGACGCGCTGTGCTTGGGGAATATCGATCCCGCGGGCGAGCTGATGCACGGGACGCCGGAAAGCGTGACGGAAGCCACACGGAAGCTGATGGGCGAATGCGGCGGATTTGAGAACTTCCTGCCGTCCACCGGGTGCGATGTGCCGCCCGGAGCCAAATGGGAGAATATCCACGCGTTCTTTAAAGCAATCAATTTGGCATAGCATGATGCTTGCTTTGTGCGTAGCAAGCGGGAGGGGCAAGCCCTTCCCCTATGGTGCTGCATAGAAACGTGTCTCTGCCAAGTATCCTGAATGTTACCGAACATAATAAAAAGGCCGGATCCTGAGGGACCCGGCCTTCATTTATTGGTGGTTACGCGGCTTTCCGGCGCTTCATGACGCGGACGACCTGAACGGAGATCTCGTAGAGGAGATACATCGGGATGCCGAGCATGAGCTGGGAGACGACATCCGGGGGCGTCAGGATCGCGGCGGCGATGGCGATAACGAGAACGACATATTTGCGGTATTTGGCGAGCGATTCGTAAGTGACTTTGTCTTTCTTCGCCAGCATATACAGGATGACGGGCAGCTCGAACATGATGCCGAAGGGGAGAACAAAACTCAAAACAAAGTTATAGTACTCCTGGACGGACCACATGGTGGAGGCGACGCCTTCCGCCGAGGCCCAGAACAGATCGATCGCCAGCGGGAAAACGAAGAAACAGCAGAAAACGACACCGCCCACAAAAAGGATGAGCGCGACAAAGAACAGGGCCGCGAACATCTTTTTCTCGTGAGGATACAGGGCGGGGGAGACAAAGGACCAGATCTGCTGCATGATGAGCGGCATGGCGCAAACAACGGCGGCCACAAGGCAGATCTTGAATTTGGTGAGCAAGGCCTCGCTGACGGCGGTGGCGATCATGCTGATGCCACGGGCCCGGACGGGAGCGAGGAGCAGATCCATCAGCGGATCACAAAACCCATAGAAGAGGACCAAAAACAACACCACGACGCCGATGACGGAAACAACCAACACACGGCGAAGGGCCCGCAGGTTCTCCAGAAACGCTTCTCTTTTATCCGTGCTCATAGGGATCAATCGTTCTTTTCTTCTTGTTTGGTTTCTTCGGCTTTCTTTTCGCCGTCGTCAGACTTGATTTCCTTTTTGAACTCGCGGATGCTCTGGCCCAGGGCCTTGCCCACACCGCTCAGCTTGCTGCCGCCGAAGATGAGCAGGGCGATCACGAGGATAACAATGATTTCAAGGGCTCCGATACGCATAAAACATTCCTCCGTTGATAGTGTTTATTGGGGGATGGATGAATCCCCTTTGGCCTCGCGAGCCGCGTCGGCAACTTCTTGCTCCGCGCCCCGGACGGCAGATTCCAGTTCTTTTCCGGCCTGACGGATCTCTTTTTCCGCTTCACGGATCTCTTTGGTGGGATCGGCTTCGCGGATCGTTTTGTTCAGGTCCGCTACGGTCGCCTTATATTCGGTTTCCATGTCTCCGAGACCGGTCTCATCTTTGAACTCCGCGATCCAGCCTTTGAACTTCCGGACAGACCTGCCAAGAAAAGCACCGACCTTGGGCAGATCCTTCGGGCCGACAAAGATGAGCGCGACCAACAGGATAATGATCAGCTCGGAAAAGCCTATATTGAACATATTCGATATTCCTCCAACCAAGTAAGGATAGTATAAAGGAACTTGGGCCCTTTTTCAAGGTTGAATTGGCAAAAAGAAAGAATAAGGTCTGGAAGGCTTGACAAAAGGTAGGATAACTGATAGCATGCAGGCAGAAGAAGGGGGATTTCCCTCGAAAAGAATTATAGTCGAACAGAATATTGAGGAGGTTCTATCATGAAGTGCGTTGAACAGTCCCGTCGTGAGTTTTTGAAGATGACCGGTAAAGGTATGGTCGGCGCGGCCGCGCTGAGCATGCTGCCCATGTCCGCTCCCGCTTTCGCGGAAGGCGCTGAGGCTCCTGAATTCCCCCTGAAGTGGCAGCCCATCGACAAGGAAGTCGCGATGAAGCATGGCTATGAGTGCTTCTACACCCATGGCGGATGCGGCGCCGCGACCGCGGCTGGCATCCTGGAAACCCTGGCGGAACAGTACGGCTATCCTTACAACCAGTTTAACGCCCGCATGTTCGCGGCTTATGCCGGCGGCTTCGGCAACCAGACCCTGTGCGGCTCCCTGGGCAGCGGCACTGCCATCATCGGCCTGTTCTGCGCCGGCGCCGATGCCAACACCGTGCGTAACGACCTGTATGCCTGGTATAAGGGACATGCTTTCCCCGAGTACAAGCCGGAAATCGACCTGGGCGTGACCACCGTTGCTGAATCCATCCAGTGCTCCGATTCTGTTGGCAAGTATATGGCCGCGACCGGACTGCAGATGGGCGATGACGGACGTAAAGCCCGTTGTGCCGCTGTGGCTGGCGAAACCGCGCGCAAGATCGTTGAACTGCTGAACGTTTTCTATGGCTACGAAGCCGCGCCCGTGGTTGAAGAAGCTGCACCCGCCGCTGAACTGGCTGCCAACGAATACATCGGTGTCGGCAAGAGCGAAATCGGTGGCGATGTGAAGGTCAAGGTGACCATGGACGGCGACAAGATCGCGAAGATCGAAGTGCTGAGCCACAACGAGACCCCCGGTGTTTCCGATCCTGCCTTCGCGGGCATCCCGGAAGCCATTATCGCGGCGAACTCCACCGAAGTGGATGTGATCACCGGCGCGACCAAGACCAGCGAAGCGCTGATCGCCGCCGTGAACGACGCTCTGTCCCAGATCAAAAAGTAATCCTTAAAAGTGAATCTTTGGCCCGCGGATGAAAGTCCGCGGGTTTTCCTGTGGGTTTGGGAATATTGGGCGCGGGTGGAACGTTATATAGGTACGGTCTGCTTTTTGAGGCCGGAAACGAACAACGCGAAAATGAAGTTGATCATAAGGAGTTCATGATGAAGAAACGATGTTTCGTTTGTCTGCTGATGGCGATGATGATCTGCCTGATGCCTCTGCTGGAAGCGAACGCGCTGAAGGCGACGACGATGACGGTCGGCTCCAGAGGGGAACTGGTGAAACAACTGCAGCAGGCGCTGATCGATCTTGGCTATCTGAAGGACAAGGCGGACGGCATCTTTGGGACCAAAACAGAAAACGCCGTGAAGAATTTTCAACGTATGCAGGGACTGACGGTGGACGGACTGGCCGGCACAGGAACACAGAACAAGCTGTTCTCGCTGATCGGGACGGCTCCTGTTGCAACGACGCCGGTCGTGACAGTCGCGCCGGTCGTGACAACTGCGCCGGTCGTGACAGCCGCGCCGACAACAAACACCGCGACAGCCGGTTTACTGTTTGGCGGCAACTATACGACGCTGAAGACCGGCAGCACGGGAAACCGGGTCAAGATCCTCCAGCAGTGCCTGATCACGCTGAAGTATCTGACAGACAAAGCGGACGGAAAGTTCGGCCAGAAGACCCGAAATGCCGTGGTGGCTTTCCAGAAGGCGAACCGATTGACCCAGGACGGACTGGCGGGGAAGAATACGCTGAA
>JAZUFB010000024.1:0-3123 GCA_045640475.1 Clostridia bacterium | reverse complement strand
CCAGGGTGTCCCGACCCGCGAAGGTCAGGTGGCCTTTTTCATTGACGGCAATATTGTCGCATACAAACTCGGTGATCATGTTCAGCGTCCTCCTGAGGGCGTTCCGTTTTGGAAAAGGGGATCAGAGCATATGGGCTCTCAATTCAGCAGGAGACAAGGCGGACAGGTCCGCGGGAGCAATATCGAAAATAGTCTTGCATCCGCTTTCGCCACGGCGGTTCAGGCGGATCACGGCCCGTGCCAGCGCCACCAGCACGCCGGAGGTGAATTCCGGGTTGGATTCCAGCGTCAGCTTATACTCGATCGTATGGCTGTGCTCGCCGTTCAGGCCGGTGCGGCCGTTGCGGATCACCACGCCGCCATGCGGCAGACCGCTGTGATCACGCTTCATTTCTTCCTCCGTGATAAAGTTCACGGTGGTATCATACTCGTCAAAATAGTGGGGCATCGTCACGATCTGCTGGCGGATCTTCTCGAGGTCCGCGCCTTCCTCCGCCACGACCCAGCATTCGCGGGTGTGCTTCTGGCGGGGCGTCAGATCCTCGTTTCCGCCGGACCGCGCCATTTCAAGGGCTTCCGGCACCGGAACGGTATACTGCCGCGCGTCCTTCACCCCGGGGATCCGGCGGATCGCGTCGGAATGTCCCTGGCTGACGCCACGGCCCCAGAACGTGTAATCCTTGCCTTCCGGCAGGATCGCGGAAGCATACAGACGGCTCACGGAGAACATACCGGGATCCCATCCGCCGGAGATGACCGCCACATGGTTCCCCTTCAGGGCCGCGGCATCCACCTTCGCGAAATGATCCGGGATCTTCGCGTGGGTGTCAAAGCTGTCGACCACATTGAAGCGCTCCGCCAGCGCGGGCGTCATTTCAGGCAGGTCCGTCGCGCTGCCGCCGCAGATGATCACGGCATCGATTTCAGAAGCATGCGCGTCGATGTCACTCGCCGCGAAAACAGGCGCGCCGGTCAACGTTTTCACGCTCGCCGGATCCCGTCGGGTAAAGATGCCCACCAGAGACATATCCGGATTCTGCCGGAGGGCGCATTCCACGCCCCGGCCCAGATTGCCGTATCCATAGATCGCGATATTCATAAGGCTGTCATTCCTTTCACCTTGGCTCCCCCTCCGGGGGAGCTGGCGCCGTCAGGCGTCTGAGAGGGATCTCGTAAGTCCAGCTGTTTTCCTTAAGTTGACAGGCAGCCGGCGTTTTTCAGAAGGAGACCAGACTCTTCATATCATACAGTCCGGCACTTTTTGTGACCAGGAACTCCGCCGCCGCGAGCGCGCCTTCCGCGAACAGGGCGCGGTCATGCGCCTCGTGCTTCAGGGTGATGGTCTGGTTCGGCGTGCCGATCATGATCTCATGCTCGCCAACGATATTGCCCATGCGGATGGCATGGATGCCGATATCGTCCGGCTGTCTCTTCCCCATCCCGGCGCGGCCTTTGACCAGGTTCGCGGCGGGGCGTACCTCGCGGATGGCTTCCGCCAGCGCCAGCGCGGTACCGCTGGGGGCATCCAGCTTCCGGTCATGATGCTTTTCGATGATTTCGATCTCCGCTTCCGGCATGGCCGCGGCCACTTTCCGCGCCATTTCCGCCAGCAGTGCGATGCCCAGCGAATAGTTGGCGGCAAAGAAGATCGGGATCTTTTTCGCCGCCTCGAGGATCATCTGTTTTTCCTCGTCTGTCTGGCCCGTGGTGGCGATCACGGTGGGCATGTTGTTCTTCACGGCCCAGGCCAGCAGCTTCTCCGTGCAGCTGTGGTGGGAGAAGTCCACCAGACAGTCCGCCGTGGCGTTCAGGGCGTCCAGGTCCTTCACGCAGCCGTCCTTGTCCTCCACTCTCGGGTCCACGCCACCGGCGAACTCCGCGCCGCGAACTCCGGCCAGGACCAGTTTTTCCATTTCATGGCCCATATAGCCGACGATCCCGTTGATGATGATCTTCATGGAGATCTCTCCTTCCTGTTCCTCAGCCGATCAGTCCCTGCTCGCGCATCAACGCCAGCATCTTCTGTTCGTGGTCTGCTTCCATGGTCGTCAGGGGCAGTCTCACATAGTTCTTGCACCAGCCCATGGCAGCCATCGCGGCCTTGACCGGAATGGGGTTCACTTCGCAGAACAGGGCCTTGACCAGGGGCATCAGTTCCAGCTGCAGGGCCAAGCTTCCCTGCAGGTCGCCGGCGAACCACTTTTCGCAGATCTCGCTGGTCTTCCGGGGCAGGATGTTGCTCAGCACGGAGATGACGCCCGCGCCGCCCAAAGACAGGATCGGTACGATCTGGTCATCGTTGCCGGAGAAGATATCCGCCTGATCGCCGATCAGCGCGGCAGTCTCCGTGATCTTGGCGATATTGTTGTTGGCTTCCTTGATACCGGCGATGCGGGGATGCTTCACCAGCTCGGCATAGGTTTCAGGTTCGATGTTCACGCCGGTGCGGGAAGGCACGTTATACAGGATCACGGGCTTTGTGGAAGCATCCGCGATCGTCGTGTACATCTTGATCAGACCCTTCTGGGTGGTCTTGTTATAGTAGGGCGTAACCACCAGCATCGCATCGCAGCCGATCTCGCAGGCATAGCGGGTCAGGTTCACCGCATAAGCCGTATCGTTAGAACCGGTACCGGCGATGATCACCACGCGGCCAGCCGCGCGTTCCACGGCAAACTTCAGCACCTTGCGGTGTTCTTCGTCGCTGAGGGTGGAGCCTTCACCGGTCGTGCCGGCGATCACCAGCGCGGCGATGCCTTCGCTGATCTGCCAGTCAATGACCTTGCCCAGCGCTTCCCAGTCCACACCGTTTTCGTCCAGAGGAGTGATCAGAGCCGTTGCGACACCGCGGAATACAGGTTGTTTCGTCATTTTTGCAATCCTTCTTTCTTTTTGAATCGAATATCCTACTGCAACCTTTCGGAAAAAAAGTGGCCAATGCTTGTTCCGCATTCGCCACACTTATTCATGATGTTTCGTGCATTGACCGGAAAACATCCCTCCGGCATGCAGGATTCACAATCAATACATAGCTCTCCGCAAATGCGACAGTCGAACGGATCTTATCCGAGCGACCAGACGGGAAACGCAACCTTCCCCTCTTCGGCGGGAGTCCCTTTGATC
>JAZUFB010000023.1:0-3253 GCA_045640475.1 Clostridia bacterium | reverse complement strand
AGGGCGACCGTCACCCGGTCGCCCTGTCCATAGTCCAAATGTGTCATTCAAAGTCAAACGGTTCAAGCGGTTCGCCATTTTCCCCAAAGAAGGCCGCCGTCGCAAAGTCTGTCCAGGCATAGCGCGCTTTGGTCGCCTGCCCGATCCCTTCCGCGGTCAGCAGGATCCGGTTTCCGTCCGTTTCCGCCTTTGTGGTCACATACTTACCGTTCTCTCCGGCGATCTCCATCAAAGCTTCTGTTTCGCGAAGGCAGACCGGCTGATCCGTCAGGATCTCCACGCTGTCCACCCCAAACAGAACTTTTTCCGCCCGTGGACTGCGCCGCGCTTCCCGTCCGAAGACCGTCTCCTTTGCCGCTTCCCACAGGCGTTCGCCCACCACGCGCTTCCGCGTCGGGTGCAGGTTGTTGAATTCGCCCTGGTCCAGCAGGCAGATCATATCGTAAGCCGGAATCGTCTTCCGCGCTTCGCTCTGAGCCTTGCGGATGACCGGCCACGTAAAGCTGTCCGCCTTTCCTTCCTCCAGCCACATCGGCAGCTGCACATTCAGGAAAGGCACCTTTTCATCCCGGAACCAGCTCCGCCACGTGCGTACCAACGTCTCCAACAGCAGGCCATACTGATCCGTGGCCCCCGCGTCCGTTTCTCCCTGATAGAACAGGATCGCCGTCAACGCCACCGGGCACACCGTCTTGACCATGCTGTCCGCCAGTCCCGCGGGCCGGTAAGGCGAGCCCGGACCGGCCGGAGGATTCCACGGACATTTGCCGCAATTTTCCTCCACCTGTTCCCACGGCGCGTCCGAGTGGTCGTTCCGGAAGGCTGTCACTTCCCGGTTCCATCCGTCCAGTACCTCGCGCCATGCGCTTTCTTCCTTCAGAAAAGTCTCCAGATCCTTGTTCCCGCAGACGGTTTCATACTCCCGCAGGAATCTTCTTCCCTCTTCCACGCTTTCCAGCGTTTCCCGGTCCAGCCAGCAGGTGATGGAAGTCCCGCCCCAGTAGCAGTCGATGATGCCGACCGGCACATCCGTTTCCTCCCGGGCTTTTTGCCCGAAGAAGTACGCCACGGCGCTCATGTCCCCGCCCGTACCGGGACGGATCGCAGTCCATGCCGCGTTCTCAGCGGCTTCACGCTGTTCCGGCCCCACGAAGGCCTTCTGCGGCACATTGTAATATCGCAGGAGCGGGTCTTCGTGGCTTTTCATCCGTTCCAGCCCCTCGTCCGCGCCCGGTAGGGTCATTTCCATGTTGCTTTGGCCGCCCGCAAGATAGACATCCCCGATCAGGATATCCTCCGAAACACGGGTCTCATTCCCGTCCGAAAAGGTCAATCGGCACCCGGTCGCGACCGTTTGGGGCGGAAGAGTCACCAGAAAGCGACCGTTTTCCGCCTTCGCGCTACCTTCCGCAAGCAGGGTCCCCTCCGCGTTTTCCAGTCGTGCGCAGATCGTTACCCCGTCCCTGGCCTCACCAAAGAGCCTTATTTCTTTGTTCCGGCACAGGATCGCCCCGTTTCCGAAAAGGGATGACGGCTTCAGCATCATATCACATCCTCGTTTGAGAAAAGGTTTTGAGTTTGGTGATCAACAAACACGATCAGAAATTGTCTGTCGCCACGTCGTCCTTCCAGTGCAGCACACTGTGACTCTTGATGTAATCCACCACTTCATCCACGGTGGTGAAGGCCAGACCCACGTTGGTGTCCGCCGCGCCGTAGTAGATCGCGATCCTGCCGGTGTCGCCGTCCTGCAGTGTCGCGCAGGGGAACACAACATTGGGCACAAATCCGGTCGTTTCATAGGGTTCTTCAGGCGTCAGCAGATGGTTTTCGCAGCGATAGAGCACCTTGCTCGGCTCGTCGATGTCCAGGATGGCCGCGCCCATGGAGTATACAAAGCCGTTGCACGTGGTAGCCACACCATGGTAGAACATCAGCCAGCCTTCGCTGGTTTCGATGGGAGCCGCGCCGGCGCCGATCTTCACAGACTGCCACCATTCATTGCCGCTGCCCATCACGTGGCGATGACGTCCCCAGTATACCATATCCGGGCTTTCAGACAAGAAGATATCGCCGAAAGGCGTGTGTCCGCTGTCGCTGGGACGGGACAGCAGCTTGTACATACCGCCGATCTTGCGCGGGAAAAGCACCGCGTTGCGGTTGAAGGGAATAAAGGGATTTTCAACGCGGGTAAAGGTCTTGAAGTCCTTGGTCTTCGCCATGCCGATCGCCGCGCCGTAGAAATCGGTACACCAGATGATATAGTAGGTATCCTCCACCTTCACCAGTCGGGGATCATAGGCGTAGTTCGGCATCTTCGGATTTCCGTTTTCATCCGTGAAGGGCACCTTTTCGCGTTCCACATCCCAATGGATACCGTCCTTGGAATGGCCAAGATATACGTACGGGATCCCGTTGATCTGTTCGCCGCGCAGTACGGCAATAAATCCATCCTCCCACGGCACCACGGCGCTGTTGAAGATGCGTGCGATCTCCGGCGTGGGGTTGCGGCCCATCACGGGGTTCTCACTGTAGCGCCACACAGGGCTCTCTGTTTTCATGTCAGCGGGCTTGTCCTGCCACGGGATATTGGGAAGGGAATCCACATTGATCAGTTTCACTTTGCTCATTTTCGTTTCCTCCATATGCCTTAAAATCTTTTTTGATTGATTACACTCTTTCACAGATCCCGTCCGATTCACGGTAGACCGGCCGTCCGCCGACTACGATCTTCTCGGTGGGACCCATCTTGCCTTCGCACCGTTCAATGATCCGCTTGACCGCGATCTCCGCCATCCCTTCTGTGTTCGGGCGGAAGGTGCTCAGAGGCTTGGTCGGTTCCACCCCGTTCAGGAAGTCATCAAATCCGGTCACAGACACATCTTCCGGAACGCGGAACCCTTCCTTTTCCAAAGCCCTTGTCAGTCTGGCCGCTGCCAGGTCGCAGTTGCAAACAAACGCGTCCGGCATTTCCTCCGGCAGTTGGAACTGTACATCCGCACCGTTTTCGTCCCGGTCACGGAGGATCCATTCCGGCTTGATTTCCAGGCCATGGCTCAGCATCGCCCGGTAGAATCCCAGATACCGGTCCATGATACTGGCCGTTGCATGTGGGTCGCCCACAAAGCCGATCTTCGTATGTCCGTTGTGGATCAGGTGGCAGGTCAGCCGATAGCATCCGTAGGTATTGTCCACCACCACCGCGTCCGCGCTGGCGGAATCATCGTAAAAATCCAGATACAGCACCGGAGTC
>JAZUFB010000022.1:0-11936 GCA_045640475.1 Clostridia bacterium | reverse complement strand
ACGGGCTTCGGGTTGATCGTCAGATTGCCGTCAATGATCACGAACTGTACATCGGTGAAGTTAGCGTTATCATTTACGAACAGTTCAGGCGTCAGAGTCATGGGATAAGTTCCCACATCTGTTCCCTTGGCAGTCTGGCTGGCTTCTGTTCCGTTGTACTTGAAGTCTTTACCTTCTAGATATGTATCTGTCGCTTTTCCATCAATTGTTACCGAAATTACTGTAAATCCTTTTACGGTTTGTTCGCTTCCGTTGTAGGTGAATTCGCCGCTGTTCTCAGCAATCGTAACAACAACAGTCGTATTTTTGTTGATCTTCAATGTGCCAGGAACAACAGTAATTATGTAATTACTACCGGCTGCCGTCTGAGCAGCATCCTGATCGGTTGTTACATTGTAGATATCCGCATCGATCTTGCCGACATTAGTGGGAGTGTCACTGGTATTTGTACTGCTCTTATAGGTAACTTCCAACGAATCCAGCAAACCAGCATCTTTTGCAAGGATACCAGTCTTTTTAGTAGTATTCTCTGATTCTACAATATATTCTTTTCCATTGGTGTCTTTAACCGTCTTGATGGTTCCATCATAAGTTTCTTCATTAGAATTAACAATGATGGTGACAGGACGGGGATTGATACTCAGTGTACCCTTAGTTGCGGTTACATTGGTATATTTTGCATCGAGTACATAAGTGTAGTTATTAACCTTATTGGCTTCTGTTTCATTAACATTGGTCACACCAGATGCGGTAGGTGTAATGGTTACTTTATCACCGCTGCTAAGTGTTGCTTCATATTTATTGGTTGTAGTATTTAGTGTAGCAGTAATAGGATCGTTGTTACCATATTTAACGGTATAAACAGGATATGTATGATTTTGTCCGTCATAAATCCAGGAATAAGTTCCACTGGTAATGACAATAGGAGTGTCATCTGTCTTGGGTTTTGTGATTATTAATTTTCCAGCTACTATCCAATCATAGTTATCCAGACGAGATTCGTTTCCATTTGTTATAGAAGGAGTTTTTAAGCTTCCTTCAAAATGATCTATTTCGGTATATGTACCTTCCTTCGTACCCTTAATCACAGCAGTTACTTTCAAAGTATCTCCAATAGCCAACGGTGTGGAAGGATCCAAATCGGCTTTGGTGATAGTTAATGTTTGCTGTTTACCGTTATATTCCTTTTCTTCTTCTCGATAAACCCTCAATGGACGCTTGGATATTGATAATTTACCATATGTTGTTTCAATATAATCATACTTCCATTGTTTTGTCGTATTATCAATAATCTCATAACTAAACTCGTTGTCTACAGGACTATTATTAACAGTTTTTACTCCAGTACTTCCCTTCCCTGAAGGAATGACTTTCAGTGTATCGCCTGTAGGCAGGCTAAAGTAACTAGTCGTTCCCTCTTGGCTGGTAAGGCTAACTTTCGTCCCTGCATAATAGACCTGGTATGTCGGATCAGTATGCGTATTGCCATCATATACCCAATCATGATTTGCGGAGCTAATAGTAATTATTCCTGCGGTTGTATCATTAGGATCAGCAAAATGCCCTTGAAACTTAAATTGATTGTATGCAGGCATCACAAAATACTGGGGATAGACACTATCGCTATTTCCAGACACATACTGACTTCCATTAGCATATGCTGTTTGCGGATTAGGAGAATAATATATCGTATTCCCTGATAAATCTACTTCACCGGGACCGCTTACTCTGTATACCGTTCTGCTTGAATCCTGCAAATCCCATGCCGCTTTTTTATGATCAGGAGTACCAAAGTAAACATCCGGGCGACCCGGTACATAACCAAGTGATGGCGCATGTATTACATCACCTGCGCAGAAATACACCGCATCAATATTACGATCATATTGCACTCCGTCAAAGTCGAAATATGCTTGTCCATAAGCGTCTTTACCATTCAGGAAAAAACCAAGTTGGTGTTCGCACGGATAAAACTTAAGTTGTACAGTAATGTCAGTATCGGGCTGCGTAAATGTTTTACTTTCATCTGTTGTTGAGTTAACAGTGGTCCAATCCATTAAAACATTGCTAGGATTATCAGTTTCGATAATTCTGATTTGATATTTATCCGTCTGATATAAACCGCTATCGCCTCTATTTGTATTAAACCACACAGTTGAAAACGCTTCATTATAGTACGGCGAATTGTTTTTTAATTGCCCCAGTGCCTTACTATAATAACTCTTAAGCACCTCCTCGCCTTTTTTAAGTTCCCGAACTTCTGAAAATTCAGTTACTCCCTCTCCTGCTAGATTATACCTATCCTCAACAAGTTCAGTTGTAACATAATATTTAATTACTCCACCAATTTGGGTATATGCCAAAGAAGTGCTTGGTACAATACTACCAAACATAGCAATACTCAAAACCAGTGCGAGAAATCTTTTCATTTTCTGCAACATAGTGGCGCCTCCATTGTGATACTGTAGTATGTGACTTCATTGAATATCGTCATTACAAATTATTCAATAATAGTTATGATAACATCCCAATATAAAGCGAAGTTATCAGCATTTGCCTCAATAATCAATGATAATTCATTTGCTTCCGGGATTTCAATCCAATTGACAGTATCCGTTGAATATACCCATTGTACAGTATAGTTTATATTATCATAACCGAACAGATTAGCATACAAGACAACATCATCACCATTCATTACATATCCCAGTTCATCAATGGATGTCGTGATTGTGTAGTATCTCTCAACTTTTGTCTGTTCTTCTTCTGTGATTTCTTCACCCTCCACCGCAGGAGTTTCGGTTTCGGTCTCTTCGGTCACTTCTTCGATTTCTTCCGTACTTTCTTCAGTTTCTTCAGGAATAATCTCTTCTATTTCAACATTTATGACTTCAGTCTGTTCTTCTTCAATGACCTCTTCATCTTCCACCGCAGGAGTTTCGGTTTCGGCTTCTTCGGTCACTTCTTCGATTTCTTCGGTAATTTCTTCAGTTTCTTCGGGAAGATTCTCTTCGATTGCAGCGTTTTCGACTTCGGTCTGTTCTTCTTCTGTGATCTCTTCAGCTTCAACCGCAGGAGTTTCGATTTCGGCTTTTTCGGTCACTTCTTCGATTTCTTCTTCTTTCTCTTCTTCCACAACAGCATCAGTGATCTCTTCAGCTTCAACCGCAGGAGTTTCGATTTCGGCTTTTTCAGTCACTTCTTCAATCTCTTCGTTAGCTTCTTCTTTCTCTTCTTCCACAACAACATCAGTGATCTCTTCAGCTTCCGCCGCAGGAGTTACGGCTTCTTCGGTCACTTCTTCGATGATTTCTTCTTCGGTTTCAGTTTCTGCAATGACTTCTTCGGTTTCAACTTCAACTGCGTTTTCTACAACGCCGTTGGCCAGATTGTCCAGTTCGGAGAAGTCGCTGCCTTCGGTAGTGCCCCAGTCGTCATCATTGAATTCAACCAGCTCATCATCATCAAACTCAACGAAGTCATCTTCGTCAGTTTCATCTTCGGCCGCTTCAGTTTCTACGATGACTTCTTCGGTTACCTCAGTCTCGATGACAACTTCTTCAGTTTCTTCAGTCTCAACGATGACTTCTTCGGTCTCTTCCGTTACTTCTTCTTCGGCTGGTCTGTAACCAAAGGTCTTGTTAACAACAAATTCCTGTGACATATCTCCGGAAGGGAGGATGCAGCGGAAAGCCCAGTTTTCAATACCGGGTTCCACGGTTACATGAATAACTTCGTCATATTTGTAGTCGACCCACTCATTGGCACCATCCCTGACATAGGCCTTACAGATCTGCCAGCGGATACCGGTGGAAGTGGCATTGTCAATATTGGCGCCCAACATCAGGTCATCATAGTAAAACTCGGTACTGCCCAGATTGAGGGTGATGATCCGGATACTAACCGGCTGCGGAACGCTCTCTTCGGCAGCGGGTTCAACCGTTTCAGACACTTCGATCACTTCTTCGGTCTGTACGGGAGTTTCCGCTGCCGCTTCCTCGCCGTTGACGGCAAAGGGGAAGCAGGCCACCAGCATAACAGCCAGGGCCAGTGCGACCGTTCTGTTCAGATTCTTTTTCATATGCAAACCTCCTGCTTGAATCCATCATTTTCGGATTCCTATATATAAGTAGAGATACCTCTACGCTATAAATAATATCAGAAAACAGATACGTGAACGGTTACATTTGAACAAAAAGCAAAACTTTTTTGTTTTTTGTTCAAAAGGCGCACAGATTATAGTCAAAATTTGCCATGTTGTTGATAATTTCATCAATATCACTTTATCATTGCAAATTTCGTCCTCACTGCCTTTCTTTTTTGATACAGTAACATTGCAGCGTCATCATGTAACCATTACGGGATATTTTCTGCCATTTTGGACAAAAAAACGGTCTGATCATGTTGCGATCAGACCAAAGTTTGTATTTGTCTGTTATCTGAAAGTTCGTACCGGTCTGTCAATTCCCGGACGATCCAGAGTTTCCGGATGGATTGCGTACAGATGAGCGGTTTCGGAACTGATCTTGCCTTCTTTTACCAGTCTGGCAAGTTCTGCATCCATGCTGATCATATCGGCACCGCCGCCATAAATCGCGTTATCGATCTGATGTGTTTTTCCTTCACGGATCAGGTTCTGGATAGCGGGGTTCACGCACATAACCTCAAACACCGGGATCTGTTCCCCGTCATTGGTCAGAAGCAGGCGTTGGCTGATGACCGCCTTCAGCACCATACTCAGCTGTGCCCGTATCTGATTCTGCTGGCTGGCCGGGAAAGCATCGACTACACGGTCAATGGTCTTGGCCGCACCGATCGTATGCAGTGAGGACAGCAGAAGATGACCGGTTTCCGCCGCAGTAATAGCGGTGGAAATCGTCTCGGTATCACGCATTTCACCAAGCATGATAACATCCGGCGCCTGTCTCAGGGCCGCGCGCAGGGCGCGGGCAAATGTAGCGGCATCGCCCGGAACCTCACGCTGGCTGACAAGGCTTTTTTTATGCGGATGCAAATACTCGATCGGATCTTCAATCGTGATGATATGTCCGCTCCGTGTCTGATTAATCCTGTCGACCAGGCACGCCAGTGTCGTCGACTTTCCGTTTCCGGCAGGTCCTGTAACCAGAACCATGCCGCTTCTGAGTTCGGATAGCTTCATGACAGTTTCCGGAATATGAAGCGTTTGGGAGTCAGGGAGACCGAAAGCAACCGTACGCATCGTGGCGGCCAGTGTACCGCGCTGACGGTAGGTGTTGCAACGGAAACGGCTGACATCCTTGACAGCAAAAGAGAAGTCATCATCTCCGGCCTGGTCAATGATTTCGATGGATCTTCCCGCGAGAGCGTATGCCTGTCTGACAAGTACTTCCACATCAGACGGCATAACACGTTCTTCGGTCAGTTCGATCATCTTTCCATGCGATTTTGTGATAATCGCGGACCCTGGTATGATGAATACATCTGATCCGTCATATTGCAATGCTTTTTTCAGCAATTCACACAGATCCATTACCAATCCCAATTCTCCTCCTCTTCAGCCTCTTCTTCCACCGTGATGCGATGGGCCTTCCAGACAAAGCGTTCAGATTCGGACAGCGGGCAGACCTCTACAGTACATTCAAGGATCCGTTTATCTTCATTGACCATGAAAGGTGTGCTGATCCACAGATAACGTTGAGGCTCCACATAATTCTGGATCTGTATTGTACAAGGCACTTCCTGCTCATCAACAACTTCGGTCCAGGTGACGGTTTTCTTATCCGCGTCGATCGTCATGCCATCAGGAAGATACTTCGTGACCTGATTGATATAATCCTCTTCATTCATGGCATCTTCGGCGCAGGTATCAAGGACTTCTTCCAGTTCGGTAAGTTTCGGATACTGTGACACGTTTTTTTCATACCATGTCACATAAACATGATTTTCTTCAGTCTCGCCGTCAAAAATCATGTCTTCCGGAAGCTTTTCGGCGACAGCTTCATAGTATGCCGTATCGTCGGATGCTTCTGCAGCGCACTCAACCAGAACCGCATCCAGTTCAGCCAACTTTTCCTCACCCGCAGATGACATACGATAGTAATTGCTCACCATGGCCGTACTGCGCAGACTCAGATTCTCATCATTCCTGGCGGAAAGGATCGTCAGCACTGCTAACATACACATACTGAGCACGACAACGATCAAAATCAGGGACGCAGCACCGGGACCCAAAGCTATCTTACGTTTCTTCACGGTGTCGCCTCCCCTGCTATGTATTTGTCACAAGGCAGCGTGAACAAAACCTTCTCATCTGCGACTACACTGATTTCCATCTTACGGAGTGTTCCGCCGGCCTTAGCGATATCTTCACTTGTTACATTGATCTGATATCCATCCCGTTCACCTGCCCAACCGGTTTCGTTGGCAGTCAGCTCATAAGCATTCAGAACAGTAACTGGATCTTCGGAAAGATATAATTCATCCGCCATGTTCTGCGCCACAACGATCGCGTTGGTTCGGATCGTCGCCGTATGGCTCTTCTGTCTGGCAGTCGCAAACAGTTCAATGATCGTGGTGGCAGCCAGCATGAAGAAGAGTAATACGATCAGAAGTTCGAGCAATAACGTATTGGCACGGTGACTGTCTTTCATTTATCAGCACCTCCCGTGCGCAAAGCAATACATATCGTATCCGGATTACCCTCTGCATCGGCCACATCGATCCGGATCATCTGTCCGTCAATGGACGGCTCAAATTTGGTAGCTTCACACATTGATTCTCCGGTATCCCCGTCAAACTCGCGTTCCTCGGAGATGAAGCTTTCATAAAGCCAGCCATCCTTGCAATACAGTCGTTTGAAATAACGTTCTCCGTCATAGTCATTGACTACTGTCAGAGAAGTGATTCCCAGTTCGTCAAAATTTTCTACGTAGATCTCGCCGTTTCCGTCTTCTGTCCATACAGAACTGCGCACAACGGAATTCAGTACACGTGCTGTAGAATGATTATCAAAAGTCTCCACAGTATCACGGTATATCTGAGCACCCATGGTGACCAGGAGCGTACTCAATCCGGCAAAAACCGCGAGCAGAAGCAGGACAAAGACATTCTGAATCATGCGTGGCGGTGTGACATCACGTTTGCTCATGGCGTGTCAGCCCCCTTCTCCACGACCCTGATGCTGGGCATCAAATTCGACGCGAACGCATCGTAGAACACAATATACCGGTCTTCGTTATATGCCAGTCCGTAGTACGCGCGCAGATAATCAATATTGTCAGGATAAACGCCTTCAACCGAATAACAGGTCAGAGCCGCGTTCTTGACAGCATCGTGTACCAGATCGATCTCACGGTCATCGCCCTTGTTGGTAATGGACATGACAAGGATACAGAAGATCACGATCAGGGCGGCAAAGACTGCCAGCGCGATAATATCTTTTCTGCTCAGTTTCATCCTTGTCGCTCCTTTCTCATAGTTTCAGAATGAATCATCAGATGCTTCCGAGGACACCTGCCATAGGCAGCATCACGCTCAGCAGCACGGCGCCAATCACGACGCACAGCAAGGCTACCAGTGTAGGTTCAATAATGGCTACCAGACGATCCAGTCCGTCTTCGACCTGTTCTTCATATAATTCTGCAACTTTTCCCATAACCTGCGGTTCATGCCCGGAAGCAGCCGCGACTTTGATCATTCTGTTATGGAAATCTGCAAACAGACCGCTGTTGTTCAACGCATCGGAGAAAGTCGCTCCGTCCTGCATCTGTTTTCTGATTCCCTCGACCTTTTTGATGGAATCCTCATCCGTCAAAGCGGCCGGAGCCATCTCAAGCGCGTTCTCCATGGGGAAACCGCTGGCAAGCATCAGGCTCAGCATACTGGCTACGCGCGCTGCGGACAGCTTTTCATTGATCTGCCTGAGCGGCGGGAAAAGGTTGATCAGGAAGTTTTTGACTTTATCCCTCATCTTTGTCTTCATCAGGATGAGACAGACCAGACCGGCCAAAACCAGAACACCGATAATGGCCAGAACGACCCAGCCGGCAGTCGCGCCAATATTCATCAGTACGGATCCCGATTCGGTAGAGCCGACGCCCATGGAATCAAGCACCCGTCTGAAGACAGGAAGGACACGCCACAGCAGGACAAGAATAATAACAACCAGCATGATACCGAGGACCAAAGGATATGTGACTGCACTCACAGCCGCGCTGCGGATACGTCCCTCGCGTTGGTAATAGTTGCTCAGGTTGCGCATGATGTCTTCCAGACGGCCGGTCTCTTCACCGATTCCTACCATCTCAACCATATACTGCGGCCAGTCTCCGCCGGTTGTTTTCAGAGCCTCATAGAGAGAACCCGTTTCTTCCACGACTTCCAGCAGATCAGAATAAGGATGGAGACCGTCTGCAGGCTCATCTTCAGCCAGCATTTCCATTCCGTCCCGCAAAGTCATGCCGGAATCCAGCATCAACGCGACTTGATCGCAAAAGCTGCTCAGTTCTTCAGACGACATGCCCTTTCCGTAATTTGTTGTGGTCTGCGTTACTTTCTCCATATTTGCCAACCTCCATCGTGGTCATGGTTCCTGTACGGTACATCTGTCAATCATCAATAATAGCGTTCAGTAGTATACTGCTGGTCCCGCGGACTGGCGTTGAGTTCGGCTGTCGGGTCAAAGAACACATCTTTGCCATCCACGACCGCCGTTACCCAGGCATGATAATTACTGGAGCCGACGGTACCGATCATGAGGCGTGCCGGTATTCCCTGGCTTCTCAGCATGCAAACCATGACTGCCGCCAGATCCTGACAGATTCCCATCCGTTTCTGGATAGTTCCGTCAATATCCGGCATGGTTCCCTGTGCAACTGTTACTGATTTGATAAAATCATACTGGAAGTTTGTTTTCATGTAACCGCATACAGCTTCGTATTTTTCTGTGTCGTTCGTCATGCCTTTGCATATTTCAGCAGCATTCTTCACAGCTATTGAATCCGCGCCGTAGTTGACATACTGATTCGGATAAAGGAAGCAGCTCAGTTCATCGTCCATGTCGACATTGATGGTTACTTTGCCTTCCTCGGAGTACTTATTTCCGGATGCGTTCTTGTACAGAGCTATCTGATACTTCCCGCTCCCGAACTGCAGAGGATAAACTTCATACTCACCGGTGGTATTCAAATCATAGTTGAGCGTCACACTTGCAGTCTTGATCCTGACTTTCAGCCTTTTCTTGGATACAGGGCCCTTCACCATAATATAGCCCTCATCCATGTGACTGCAGTCAACAGTCAGTGATCCGTCTCTCTTCACTTTGGTTCCGGAGGCTTCCGGAAGCAAGACATCAGCAACGGCAGAAACGCTGAACATCAAAAGAAGGACAAACGAAACCAACGTGATGATCACGTGTCGTCTGCTTGTCCTGCTAAGCATAACGTTTCCTCCTTTACCTTGTATAAATACTTTTTATAATCTATTCGGATTCCGGTTGAAGCCGGGATGCTGTTTCTATAGCCAGCCAGGTGATGTTTGCATTGTTTTTATCTAAGCAGATTTTAGCACAAAAGTTATACGAATGCAAGGATGTTTGCAATAATTTGTCACCGAAAATGCAACCATAATATTGTATTCGAATTAATGTCATAATATCATTTCGCTCTTTGTCCGTTAACTCCTTCTCCCTCTCAGGGAAATTACATGATAATTCTCCGAAAGTATATAAAAAACGGATACCGGCATAAAGATCCGGTATCCGTCAGGAATCAAGTCATTACCTGACTTCAGCTGCCTTGATTACAGAGAAGAAGGATTTCTTGGGCTGAAGACGTTCATTGAACAGAAGCGGCCAGCTTCCCTCCTTACGGAAACCCGTCAACCAGCTGTCCTTGTCGGAGACACCCCAGAAGGTAACACATTCGATTTTGATCCCTGCGCGTTTCATTTCCAGCAAGGCGGTGAAAAGTTCGCCGTACCGGCTTGCAAGTTTCTCCTGTGCTACGTCGGAATCGGATGGACAATGGATATCCAGTTCTGTCAACTGAACGGCCAGTCCCAGGGAGGCATATTTCATTAAAGCTTCAGCAAATTCGGGTATGGAGGGCCATTCCATAGTCAGGTGTGCCTGCATTCCCATGCCATCCACAAGATTCTCCCTCAGCAACCCTTTCAGAAGTTCAATAATTGCATCTTGTTTCGGAGCCTGAAAACTGTTGTAATCGTTATAGAAGAGTTTTTGTCCTTCTGCTGCGTATTTTCTGGCAGCAGTAAAAGCGATCCGAATGAAGGATTCGCCCATGATCTGATACCAGAGGCTGTTTTTGCAGCGGTACATGCCGGGCGCGCCGTGCTCCGGTTCGATTGCTTCATTGACTACATCCCAGCAGTAAACGACTCCCGGGTAAGCGGTATTGACATGTGTCATGACATCCCGGATATAGTTATTCAGGCGCTGTTCCAGTATCTCAGCGGTCACAAAAGGAGCATCGTCGCGCTCGGACCAGTTTTCCGCGAAGAACCAGCGCGGGGTCTGATTGTGCCAGACAAGGGTGTGGAACCGTACAGGCACCTGATGGTCCCGGGCAAAGTCAAGGATCCGGTCACAGCGTGAAAAATCGGTTGCCGCGTGTATCGGATCATTTTGTTCAAGAGTAGCTTTGCGGTCAAGGATGCTCCAGGGCTTCATGTCGTTCTCGGCAGTCAGCGAGTTGAAGTGTTTCAGAACAAGGTCTGTATAGGGCTCAGCGAAAAGCCAGTGTGTCCCGGCAGCTTCACCGATCCGGAATTCATCGGCATAGGCTTCATAAAGAGACTGAATCTGTTCAGACTGCATGTCATTTCCCTCCAAAAAATCCCGGATGTATTTCTCCGCCTGTGCGGCAGGGTCTCCCCGCATGTTCAGCCAGATGATCCTCGGGTCCTTACGGAACCAGGTCATCTGTCTTTTGGCAAACTTTTTGATAGCGTTCCCGAGTTCTTCCTTCATCTGGTCAAAGGTAAGCTCGCCCTTCAGATAACGGGTCAGATATTTATACTCCAGTCCCAGTTTCAGCATGAACTCTTCGGAAATGCCTTCCTTCAGAAGCGTCTCTGTTTCCTGTGTCATTCCCTGTTCAAGACGTTTATCCAGACGTTCATCGATCCTGTTTTTCAGGGTTTCCCGGTCCCAGGTGACGCCCAGCTTCAGGATCTCGTAACGCGGCTGTTTACCGGCCGGTTCTGTATCTCCGGCAGCCAGTTTTTCCAGCATTCTCATGACCCTGTGCCGGTTTTTCGGTTCTATGTCGGTATCCGGATCCTGTTCCTTCAGCATCTCATACAATTCCGGAGTGGAGTATTTTTCAAGTTTCTCCCGCAGTTCGGCGTCCGGTGCCATATCTGAAAGAACATAGCCATCCGCGACAGCATCCACGTAAAGACCAGTGCCGCCAACCAAGAACGGTACATGACCCCTGGCGATGATCCCGTCGATGGCTTCATAGGCAAGTTCCTGAAAATCAGCCATGGAAAAGAATTCACCCGGCTTGCGTACATCCAGCAGATGATGCGGAACACCTTTCATTTCCTCACGCGTGATTTTTCCGCTTCCCAGATCCAGGCGTTCATAAACCTGTCTGGAATCAGCCGAAACGATTTCACCGTTGAATCTGGCTGCCAGTTCCACGCCCAGGCTGCTTTTCCCGGAAGCGTTGGTTCCGACAATGACTACCAGCTTATCCTTCATTTTTGCACCTCTGAAAGCTCATTTCAGATTATTTTATCATCTTTCGGAGCTTCAGGCAAGAATACACATATGATATCTGTTACAGGCCGTGTAGGTTTACAATTGATGTGAGACTGGAGGGATAGAAAAAAACGATTGAGTCAGTTAGAATAAAGTCACCACAACCCAAACTAACGAAAGGACTCAATCGCATGGATATAATAACACAACAGAAGCGGTATTTGCCACA
>JAZUFB010000021.1:0-3217 GCA_045640475.1 Clostridia bacterium | reverse complement strand
ATCGTGCAGCTCGGAAAGCTTATTGCAGTCGTTGAGCTCGATGGAAAAATAAGTCTGGCTGATTTCGCGGTTCTTCAGGTTTTGGGTGAAGATCACGTTGCCCCGTGCTTTTTCCAGCATATCCTCGGTGGATTGACGCTTGCAACCGCAGGTGTCGCCGAGGATCAGATTCCCGTGAAGACCGATCTTGGCTTGCGGGGCTGGCGCGGCTCCATCGTCCCGTTCCTGAATCCGGGCTGCCAGTTGTTCCAAAGCGCGCTTGACCATTTCCCGGTAATCCTGACTGATGGTGGTCAGCGAGAGGGAATAGGGAGAGATATCCTGAATGTTGTCAAACCCGGTGATAATGACATCCTGCGGGATCCGCCAGCCATGCTCGATCACTTCGCGGATCAGTCCGTGGGCCATATAGTCGTTGGCGCAGACGATGGCTTCGGGGACCTTTTCCGGATCGGAAAAGAAGTGCTGATAAGCCAGATCGCTGTCGGAATACCACATGGTGCCGTAAAAGATGCCGTCCTCCGGAATGGGAAGACCGTTGGCCGCCATTTCCTCACGGTAGGACTGCAGACGCAGTTCACTGTCCGGATGGCCGTGATAACCGGCGAGGAACGCGACCTTTGTCAGCCCGTGGTCATGGATCAAATGACGCAGAAGCGGTCGGATCGCTTTGTTTTCATCCGTGAAAACGCAATCATCCTTCCCTTCGTGGTAGCGGATGTTGACGATCGGGCAGGTGGCCCGCTGGAGCGCGGTCGCGAGACGGGGACGGAAATCCAGCATTTCGTAACTGTCCGGGATCGCGATGATGCCATCCAGCTTCTCGATGGGCGCGAGATCGAACATGTTACATTCCTGGGTATCATAGTAGTTGATACTGTTTCTGTATCCGACCGTGAAAAAAATCAACAGGTCAAAGTTCAGGGCTTTCGCGTAATCCTGCAGCGCATGAAATACGGTTTCATCAAAGTAGCTGTCAGACTTGTTGATGAAGACTCCAATCGTTTTGCGCTTTCCACCAATCACGGGAATGACCTCCTTTACTTGTTGGATACTTTTGAAAAGGCATCTTAACAGGATGTTTCATTACAGAGAATAACGGAAGAAAATGGGGGCAGGGTGAAGGCCAAAACACCGGAATCGACCTTTCCCCAATATGTTTTTTCGGCATTGTGGCCGGAAGGAGTCGTCATGAAGAGGCAGGACCAGACTTCGCCATCCGGCGCGCCGATATCGCGGACGAACAGGGAAAGATCGGAACTGTTCTCAGTGTTATTGATGGCGGTGATCATCCGGTGATCCGTATCAAACCTGCCGTAGGCGATGCGGCCGTAATCCCCGAGCAGAGGCTTGAGAGAGCCGAACTTCAGGACGGGATGCTCGGTGCGCAAGACAATCAGGTCACGGTGGAGTTCGATCAGGGAAGCATCTTCCCGGCCCCAGGGATAGGTGCGGCGATTGTCCGGATCGGTCCAGCCGACCTGACCGGCTTCATCGGCGTAATAGACGGTGGGGGCACCGGGCCACGTCATCTGGAGAGCGACGGCGGCACGGAACACACCGTGGTTCAGATTCTCGCCCGCAGCCTGGGGACCGACGGTGCCGGCACGGCCGACCATCCGGTTGGTCCGGGTCAGAAAACGGGAATGATCGTGATTCGAAAGTTCGTTCATCGCGCACAGGAGAGACGGAAACTCGAAACGGGCCATACTGTTACGCATGATATCAAAGAAAGCGGCACCGTTGCGGTACAGATCGTCCCGGCGGGAATCACTGTGCTTTTCCATACCGGTCATAAACCAGGTGACAGGCTCCATAAAGGCATCGTAGTTCATGATGGTATCCCACTGATCGCCTTCGAGCCAAGTGGAAGGATCGCCGTAATGCTCGGCGATGATGATCAGATCAGGGTTGGCGGCTTTGACACGCTTGCGGAATTCCCGCCAGAAGGAATGGTTGAACTCGGGACTGTGGCCCAGGTCGGCGGCTACATCCAGACGCCAGCCATCGATCGAGTAGGGCGGGGAAGCCCACTTTTCGGCAACCTTCAGGATCTCCTCGACAAGGGCGGGGGAATCCTCATAATTGAGCTTGGGCAGGGTCGAATAGCCCCACCAGCCCTCGTAGGCCGGGCCGCGGCCGCTGCCGGAATCCTGAAAGCGGAAGAAAGAACGGTAAGGACTTTCCGGGGACTGCCAGGCACCGGGCTCGAAACCCTCTTTGTTGAAATAGATGCCTTCGTAGTCCATCCACTTATTGAACGAACCGCAATGGTTAAACACTCCGTCCAAAATGATCTTCATGCCGCGGCGGTGAAGCTCACTGCAAAGATGGGCAAAGAGATCGTCACTTTGGGAAAGGTTCTCGGGCGAGGCAACGCGGCTGATATAGCGCTGCGCGTAGCCATTATGTTTTTCCCACATTTCCATGGCATGATCGGTATCGTTGGAGATGACGCCAAAGTGCGGGTCGATGTGTTCGTAATCCTGCGTGTCATATTTATGACTGGAGGGGGAAACGAAGATCGGATTCAGATACAGGACTTCGATGCCAAGATCCTGGAGATAATCCAATTTGTTCAGGATGCCCTGAAGATCGCCCCCGTAGAAGCAGCGAATGTCGGTGTCGCCGGGAACGGCGTACCAATCCTGGACATGTTTCGCGTGGCCGACAACGTAGTAATACTCATTGTCGGTGACATCGTTGGTGGGATCACCGTTGCAGAAACGGTCGGTAAAGATCTGATACTGAACGGCGCCAACAGACCAGGACGGAACATGGAAGCCGGGCATAAAGCGGAACGACCAGGAAGGATTGAAGGCGTCCGTGAAAGGACCGGAAGGCAACTCGGCAGGGCCCCCTTTGTCGTAAAGGAAATAGCCACCACCGGCGTATTCGATCACAAAACGGTAGGACACCATGGTCCGGTTGCAGACGATATGGGCAACATACCAATCGAAATAGGCGTCGGTATGGTCTTTGAGCATGAGTTGGGATACTTCGTTCTGGCCGGTGTAGAGAATGACACGGGAAGCGGCATCACGCGCGAGGCGGATGCGGATGGCGACGGAATCGCCCGGATTCGGTTCGGCCGGAGAACGGAAGACTTCGGTTTCATCACTGAAAACGGAGGAAAGAACAGAAGCGGGGATCGACACGGTGTCTGCACCTCCGATGGAATATGGCTGGATTGTATCAATTTATTATACTACTGACG
>JAZUFB010000020.1:0-3789 GCA_045640475.1 Clostridia bacterium | reverse complement strand
AATGATAAACAAGTGCCTCTCAAGCATGATCCTCCGCCTCCTGTAACTGCTTGCTCGCGGTGAAGATCGCCTCATAGACGGTTTTGATCGCTTCTGTGATCCCCGGATCAGGGACCCTGTCACTGATTCGCCGCAGGATCTCCATTTCCCTGCTTGGGTCCATGACCGTCACTTGATGTTTCTGTTTCCGGACGCTCACTTTCCGGCTCATCCGTGCTCTCTCCATCTTTTTCATCCTCCTCCGCTTTCCCCGGGGCCAGGGTAAACCGGAAGGCAGCCCCTTCCTCCGTGTCCAGCAGTTCGATCGTCTCGCCGTGCAGGTCCATGATCAGTTTGCAGATGCTGAGCCCCAGTCCGTATCCTTTTCCGGCAGTATGGGCCCGATCCGCTGTAAAGAAGCGTTCAAACAGATGCGGCCGGTCCTCCGGCAATACACCGGTGCCGTTGTCACGGACGGTCACCTCCGCCTTTCCGTTGCGGTAGTCGGTTTCCAGGGTGATCTTCCCACCCTTTGGCGTAAATCGGATGGCATTGTCAAGCAGATTCACGGCCACCTGCTCGATCCTGGCCCGATCCGCGCAGACCCGGCAGGGATCCTGAGCGAACGCGCACTCAACATCCAGTTCTTTCGCATCCAGTTCATTCATGCGTCTGATCACAGTGACCCGCAGCAATTCATTGATATCAAAATCCGAAAGATCCGGTTTCGCGTCTTCCCTTTCCAGTCTGGACAACGCCAGCAAAGCGTCGATCAGTTCTGACAGACGTTTGCTTTCGCCGGCTACCAGGCGCAGATACTGCGGATGATCCTCCGCGGGGATCACACCGTCCGCCATTCCCTCGGCAAAGCCCCTGATACTCGTTATAGGGGTGCGCAGCTCATGGCTGACATTCGCCACAAACTCACGCCGGCTTCGTTCCACATCCTCCAGCCGTTCCGCCATTCCGTTGAATGTCTTGGCCACATCCCGTATCTCCGGGGCCGCGACATCCTCCGGCACCCGCGCGCCGAATTTTCCGTCCGCCATGGTCCGGGAAGCTTCCGTCAACGCCCGCAGGGGCTTCATCACGCTCCGCACATACAGGAATACCACGATCCCGCTGAGGATCAAAACGCCAATTGCCACCGGAACCATTTTTTTGATCAATTCAAAGAAGTCCGATTCCACCGTTTGCGCTTTTGTTTGGATAAAAACGGCGCCTTCTACCACTTTTCTGCGAACAAACGGAACGCCGACCGTAAAAGTCGGGTCCCCGTCCACCGCGGAACGGACCGAAATGCTCTCTCCGTTCAGGATCCGGCTCAATCCGTTCCGGATCTCGTTTCCCTGCAGAGTCGCGGCAAACGCCGGGTCATCCTCGTAGGTCGTACGCATATTGTCCATCACATTGCCACGCCGGTCTACCACAGCGACATAGGCTCCATATTCCTGATGGACTTCCGACGCTTTCCGGTTCAGCAACTGCCGTGCGGTGTCCTCCCCGAAACCGGCAAAGGACATCAGACGGTCCGAGGTCTGCGCGGCCAGCCAGGCGATTTCCTCCGCGTCCCCGATCAGGCCCTCGAGCCGGCTGTCGATCTGCTGGTTGCGCATGGCGATGCCACAGACCACCGTCAGTCCCACGGTGATCACAACGATGATGGCCAATACCATGCACATAACGCGTGTAAACATACTTGCCGGTCCTCCGAACTCAGTTTACCTCAAACTTGTACCCGACACCCCGAACCGTCCGGATGCACCATCCGAAGCGTTCACTGTCCTGCAGTTTTTCCCGCAGACGTTTGATATGCACATCCACCGTGCGGCTGTCCCCGTAGAAATCAAAGTCCCAGACCTGTTTCAGCAGTTGCTCCCGGGTAAAGACCTGGTTGGGGCAGGAGGCCAGGAAATGGAGCACCTCCAGCTCCTTCGGCGGCATCTCCACACGGCTCCCGCTGTAGTGCACCTCGTAATCCCGTATGCTCACCGTCAGTCCCGGAAAAGCGATATCTCCGGCAGGGATGTCTTCTTCGTTTCCCTGGGTACGGCGCAAAACAGCCTTCACCCGCGCCACCAGCTCCTTGGTATCAAAGGGTTTGGTGATATAATCATCCGCGCCCAGTTCCAGGCCAAGCACCTTATCAAAGGTCTCATCCCGGGCTGTGAGCATGATCACGGGAATATTGCTTCCCTTGCGTACCGTCTTCAGCACCTGGAAACCGTCCAGACCCGGCAGCATCACATCCAGCAGCATCAGATCCGGCGGCATACGGTGGAACTCGGTCACCACATCGTCCCCGCGTTCCACGGTCCGCACTTCAAAGTTTTCGCGTTCCAGATACAGGCGTACCAGCGTGGCGATGTTCGGATCGTCATCCGCCAGCAGGATATAAGGTTTCTCCTTCATACCTTTACTCTCCGTTTTCAGTTTGATCTTCGTTCATCTTACCCGAGGCGGTCCCGGTCATTTCAAGGTCACCACGGTGACGCCCATTTCGCCTTCCCCGTAGACGCCGTTCCGGAAGCTCTTCACATGACGGTGTTTCCGAAGATCCTGCTGGATCCCGGTCCGCAGGATGCCTGTACCCTTTCCGTGAATGATGCTCACCTCGTTCAGTCCCGCCAGCACCGCGTCATCCAGATAACGGTCCACCACATCCAGCGCTTCATCCAGCGCCATGCCGCGCACATCACATTCCATCGACACCGTTTTGGCCGCCCCGCCGGTCTTGTTTCTCACCACGGAAGCGGCAGGCTTTTTCTCCGGTTGCTTCAGTCTCAGCTGACTGATGTGCGCCTTGAACTTCATGATCCCGGCCTGGAGCTGCACTTCGCCCTTGTCATCCGGCTTGGCCAGTACCATGCCTTCCGTCCCCAGGGTCAGGATCTCCACCCGGTCGCCGGGGTTGACGGTCTTCGGCGCTTCGGAGGTATCCTGTTTTTCTTTCAGACCTTCGGAAAGGTCATCGATCCCGTTTTCCAGGCGCTTACGCAACGCGTTCACGGAAGCGTCCCCTCCGGCTGCCGAGGCGTCCTTCTTCATCCGCTTCAGGTCCGCGATCACACTCTCGCTTTCCCGCCGGGCGTTTTCAAGGATCCGTTTGGCTTCATCGCGTGTCTTCCGCAGGGTCTGTTCCCGTTTTTCCTCCATTTCTTTACGCAGGCGCTCGGCGGCATCCCGCAGTCTCACGGTTTCTTCCCGGGCTTCCTGCGCGATCTCACGTTCCCGTTCCGCCACCTGCCGGTGGTATTCCGCGTTGGCGATGACATCCTCAAAGCGGACGGAATCGCTGCTCAGCAGTTGCTTGGCACTTTCGATCAGGTTCTCCGGCAATCCCAGTCTGCGGCTGATCTCAAAGGCGTTGCTCTTTCCGGGTACACCGATGGACAGGCGATAAGTCGGCCGCAACGTTTCCACGCTGAACTCGACCGAGGCGTTCTCCACCCCGGGTGTGGTCAGGGCAAAGACCTTCAGCTCGCTGTAGTGGGTCGTTGCCAGTGTACGCACGTGGATATTCAACAGTCTTGTCAGGATGCTTTGCGCCAGCGCCGCGCCTTCGGTCGGATCCGTGCCCGCGCCCAGTTCGTCAAACAGGACCAGATCACGCGGGGTCACGTCACGCATGATCGTCACGATATTGGTCATGTGTCCGGAGAAGGTGGACAGGCTCTGTTCAATGCTCTGCTCGTCACCAATATCAGCAAACACCTGCTCAAACACAGCCAGCTCCGTACCCAGATCAGCAGGAACCTGCAGACCAGCCTGTGCCATCAGGGTAAACAAGCCAACGGTTTTCAGTGTGAC
>JAZUFB010000019.1:0-1537 GCA_045640475.1 Clostridia bacterium | reverse complement strand
ATGTTATTGGTGTCCCAGTTCACCAAGCCCATGGCGACCGTATCTTCTCTGGTAACCTATGATTATGAAGTGATTGAAGAGGAAACGGAGCAGAATAAAAAGGTGGAACCCTATCCGGTTTCCAATTTGACTGCCCCGGATGGCAAACCGCTGGATCTGGAGCAGATCACCTCTGCTTATGTCCTTCAGCAGGCCATTGATATGACGCCCCTGTCTGAATCCCTTACAGTGGAAGCCCTACGCCGGAATATCCAGATCCAACGGAATCTGACGGAAGAATCCAAACGCCAACAGGAAGTCGCGGCACAGATGGTGACTGACAAAAACAACGCCGCTTATACCACTGTACAGGGCCTGGAACTGGAATACGAAAACAAAGTAGTCGTTTCCCTCACCAATGGATTTAGCACCGACGAAGAGAGCATTAGCAAGACCGTATTGCCGGATGACGAACTCAAAGCGTTGCTTAACAATATCCTTAACGCCTATAACGATTTCATGGTTCTGACCTACGCGGACAAGAAACTACCGGATGACGCCTTCTCCGTGATTGATACGGAATCCATGGACTACCTCGAAAGCCTGGATATGATGCGTACCGCCGTGGATAACCTGTATGAATATTGTGAGACTCAACCTGAAAACATCCGTACCCAGCGCTCTGTCAAAACAGGTCTATCTTTGGAAGACCTTATGCAAACGTTGAACACAGTTCGCAGTGTTAATGTCGACTACCTTTATTCTTATGTTTATACCAACAGTCTGACCCGCGACAGTGCCACCATTCTCACCAATTATCTCTATCAGCTTCGTCTTGCGACTAACAATCGGAATCAAATTGAAGACAATATCGCTACTACGCAGGCAATTCTGGATACATACAAGAACGATGAGATCTATGTTTCCATGCAGGACAGCGATACCAGCCGTTCTACCCAGACCACAACGGATTACTATAACGAATTGGTACTTGCACAGGCCGAGAACTACGACAAACTTGCGGAAATCGAAGTTCAAATCACCGATATCAATGGAAAGATAGCGAACCTAACTGGGTCCACAAACACCCAGGCAGACATCGAGGTCGGCGACGAACTGACCAACACCCTTGAACGTTGCAAGCAGATCTATCAGATGATTCGCGACTATATGACGGAAATCTTCAGTGGCAGCGCCAGCAACATGTATGCCATCCATTCCACTGCCTATGGTAAGACTCCAGGCTTCATCCAGCAGAACTTCAAGTATGTACTCATCGGCTTGGTTGTCGGTGCTGTGCTGGCCTGTGGATGCTGGTTCATGTCCGGCTTGATTACCGAAATGAAACGTGGCAAACACTTTGATGACATTGAAACGGAGGCGAATGTCTGATGAGCAAGAACGGGAACAAAGCGCTGACGCGTAAAGTGATCATTATCCTGGCCGCTTGCGTTGTCATTGGATTGGTCCTTTCTTTGGTACTTTTCATGGCTGACAAAGCCCCCGCAACAGCAACCGGTAGCATCCAACTTTCTTTTGATAGTGCTGCGGAAGGTAT
>JAZUFB010000018.1:0-6980 GCA_045640475.1 Clostridia bacterium | reverse complement strand
GCGGACCGCATGCTGGACATGGGCTTCATCCACGATGTGCGCCGTGTGCTCCGTTGTCTGCCCGCCAAGCGTCAGAATCTGCTTTTCTCCGCCACCATGCCCCCCGAAGTCGAAAAGCTGGCCATGGATATCCTGGTCGATCCCGCCAACGTCAAGGTCGATCCCGTTACCTCCACGGTGGAAGCCATCGACCAATGCCTGTATTATGTCGACAAGGTCAACAAAAAGCACCTGTTGGCTTCCCTCCTCCGCTCCGAGGATGTGGAAAACGCGCTGGTCTTCTCCCGCACGCGTCACGGCGTGGACAAGATCATCAAGGATCTGACCAAAGCCGGCATTCCTGCCGCCGGCATTCACGGGGACAAAAGCCAGATGGCCCGCCAGACGGCGCTGAACGATTTTAAGTCCGGTAAAGTCAAAGTCCTCATCGCCACGGACATCGCTGCCCGCGGCATCGACATTGCCGGCCTCAGTCATGTCATCAACTACGATATGCCCATGGAGCCGGAAGCCTATATCCACCGCATCGGCAGAACAGGCCGGGCCGGAAAAGCCGGAAAAGCCATCTCCTTCTGCTGCATCGATGAGGTCAAGCAGCTGGGCCAGGTGGAAAAGCTGATCGGCAAACGCCTTCGCGAGGAAGAAAGCGAATGGCCTATGGAGGTCCTGACTCCCAGCGAACCTAAGGTCCGTGAACCCCGTCCCGCCAAGGTGGATAAAAACGGAAACGCGGTCCAGCCCCGCCCGCAGCATGTTCCAGGTGGGAAAGCAACTCCCGCCCAGCCCGCCTCCCGCGGCAAAACACCTCCTGTTTCCCGACCCGCCCAAGCGAAAAATACGGGGGTCAAGTCCCGTCCCCATTCCGCCCCGCTCCGTCAGAAGATCGTTATCTCCCGGGACGGAAGCGCGCGTTCCGCCGTCACCGGCAAACCCGTCCAGCGTGTCAACCGCCATAAAGGCTGATATCAAAACTCCGGCACTGTCCGGAGTTTTTTTGATGCCAAATAAAAAGCGGAGCCCGAAAACGATCTTTCAGGCCCCGTTGCGTTTATTGTTCTGTTGTCTCTACCCGGTCGTATACGTAGATCTTCATCCGATCCAGTCCCACATATTCGACCATCAGCTCAACGCCGTTTTCGTTGAAGCCGATAAAGTCATCTTCTCCCCGTCTGTAATCTTTGCTGAATCCGCTTTCGATGCACCGGCTCACATAAGCGTTGAAGGCGTCCCGGTCAAAGTCGCCCAGGATCACCTCAAAGCAGTTTTCCCTTTCCGTTGCGACCTTGGCCCTGTTGCATTCAGGGGTCGGCAACAGGTTGTAAGGCGCGTATTCCGGCCAGGTAAACGCCGTCAGTTCAATGGGAGCCTTCAGCGTGATGTACATTTTCTCGATCGAATCGTAGTTCCGGATCTCAAGCTCGTATTGGTCTTCGTTAAAGGCTTTGTACATGGAATCCCGGTTGAAGGGATCCAGGTTGAACCCCGCTTCCTTGCACTGCTCGATATACTTCAGCGCGTCAGCATCCTGGATGCCTTTCAGGCTCACGTTGACATTGCTGGAAGAGTGCGAGCGTACCTCGCAGGAGGTCCCCAGATTCTCCGGCACGGGCAGCTGCGCGGCGATCCCGTCCGTCGGCCACGGGTCATGTTTCGGAAGATCAACATGCGTATCCCAAAGGAGCAGGAACGGCAGGATCAGCAGGATTGCAAGCGTTCTGGGGATCACTTTGATGGAGTCATTCTTCGTCGGGATGATCTGCATGCCCATCATCCAGCTGACAAACAGCAAACAGGACTGCACAATGGCAATGACCGCGGCGTCAGGTCTTTCATCGGAAAAGCTCACAACCACCATCAGGAGGCACACGAGCAATCCCAAAATGGTAAATCGTTTCCCCCAGCTATGACTGTATGCAATTCTGCGGCGCTCAGCTTCAGCCCTTTTTTCTTCCTTTCCCTGCTTTTTCAGCAGGTCGCGCGCCCGTTTCGCCCGCAGCTGGCTCCGGATCAGGCTGTCGTTTTCCTTCAGGATCCTTTTGCTGCCGCAATAAGGACAGACCAGCGTCTGGCTTTTACCTTCCCGTGTCAGCGCCGCGCCGCATTCGGTACAGCTCAGCCGGATGCCCGTGTTTCCGGTCTTCTTGCCGCATTCCGTGCAGAACGCGGCACCGTCCGTCAGTTCACTTCCGCAATACTTGCAGTTCATCGTTTTGTTTGTTCTCCATTCTGAATATTGTCACCTTATTCCGCCGGCAGTTCCCGGAAGAACAGGATATCGGTATCCTTGGATTCTCCTCCCCACAGGAGGCGAAATTTCTTGGCATCCTTCTTCCGGTAGATCAGTGCCGAGGACGGTCCGCCATCCAGGTCGTAGGCCCATTCGATCCGGTCAAAGTTATCCAGCAGGAAGGCGTTTACATCCCGCAGGGTGAGTCCGTAGCGTCCTTCTTTGGTCACAGTCAGCAGCAGATAGTTGTTCCGGTCCGTCCGGGCGATCACGGTCCGCATCGCGTGCCTTTCCGCAAAATCCCATACTTCCGGCAGGATATCCTCGTGATCACGGATCAGCGGGCATTCGATATAAAACGACCAGGTCTGTAACGGTTCCCGCGCCAGAACGGCCTCGTTGTCCGCCTCGACATACATCTGCAGGCCTTCCTTTTCCAGCGTCAGTCCGTAGTAAGGCACGCCCTCCAGATTGCGGAACACTTCTCCGTTCGTAACGGTCAGAGACCCAAGCGGCGTATAGTAATAGTCCGGATTGGTCCCCGGATAGTTCTCCGGGATCCAGGGGAACACAGGGCTCACATATCCGCTTCCGTTCACCGCCAGCGCTGCTTCGGGATGCCGTTGCGTCATGGTGAGAGGCAGCTCCAGTTCCTCGCCCCAGGGCGCGGTCTCCTTGCTGATCTGCCGGTACGGGTCCTGGACCCATACCTTGCAAAGATAGCAGCGGGTCTCATTGATCGCCAGTTTTTCCACAGTGTATTTCAGGGTTTCGGAGTCATATTCCGTAATGAGCTTCGGGGCCACAAAGCTGTATTCCGCCGGAGGGAAGATCTCGTACGCTTCTTCTCCGCCCGCGCACACGGTCCCGCCCAGCAAGCAGACAGCGATCAGCAGCAGACACAAAAACTTCTTCATCGTTCGACCTCCGTTCCAAAGGAAATCCCGTACCGTTACAGTTCTGTTGACGTTGCAGCGGCGAAAAAGTTCCGTTGCTGCTTGTAACAAAAGGGAAAAGTCTTTCGGTCCAAAAACCTTCCCCAGTATACCATACCCGCCTTTCCCTTTCAAACACTTGCTATTCCCTTTTGGTCCGTGTATAATATTGTAGCGTTTGTTTACCCTCTTGCATTTTTGTTGTATTAAGGAGGTGTCGTTGTGGAAGAAAAGGATCGCATGCTCATCACAGGCGGCAACCGTCTGGAAGGCAGAGTCCGTGTCAGTGGCGGCAAAAACACCGCTGTCGCGTTGATCCCCGCAACCCTTCTCAGCAACGAACCCTGTACCATAGAAAACCTTCCCGATATCGAAGATGTCCATGCTCTGGCCGATATCCTGCGTGAGCTGGGCGCCAAAGTGGATTATGAGCCCGGTAAGTTCATGACAGTGGACCCGCGTCCGGTGGAAGGCTATCAGGTCTCCTACCGCAACGCGCAGCGTCTTCGCGCCAGTTACTATCTGGTCGGTGCCCTGCTGGGCCGTTTCGGCCGGGCCGAAGTGCCCATGCCCGGCGGTTGTGAGATCGGTGCCCGTCCTGTGGACCAGCATCTCAAGGGCTTCCAGGCTTTGGGAGCCGAAGCCGGCGTCATCGGGGGCGTCATCCGTGCCGAATGTGATCAGCTCATGGGCGGGGATGTTTTTTTCGACCTCGTTTCCGTCGGTGCAACGGTCAATGTCATGCTTGCCGCCGTTCGCGCGCACGGCAGCACGACCATCTACAATGCCGCCAAAGAGCCTCATATCGTTGACCTCGCCAATTTCCTCAACAGTATGGGCGCCAAAGTGAAAGGCGCCGGCACAGATATCATCCGTGTCCGCGGTGTCCAAAGTCTTCATGCCGCGACCTACGCCGTCATCCCGGATCAGATCGAGACCGGCACTCTGATGATTGCTGCCGCCGCGACCCACGGCGATGTCGTCATCGATGGCTGCATCCCGACGCATATGGATTCCCTCAGCGCCAAGCTGCTCGAGATGGGCGTCCGCGTCACAGACTACGATGAATCCATCCGTGTCCGTTCTATCGGCAATCACCGTGCTGTCAACGTCAAGACCCAGGTCTATCCCGGTTTCCCGACCGATCTTCAGCAGCCCATGAGTGCCCTGCTGACCACCGCGCGCGGCACCAGTATCGTCCAGGAGACCCTTTTTGAACAGCGTTTCCACCATCTGACCGAGATCAGTAACATGGGCGCCAATATCCGCATCATGGACCGGACCGCCATCATCACCGGCGTCACCGAGCTCTACGGTGCGCCCATCACGGCGACCGACCTGCGCGCCGGCGCTGCTCTTGTTGTGGCGGGCCTCATGGCCAAAGGCGTCACTGAGATCTATCACCCCGAGTTTATCGACCGTGGATACGAACATATCGAACAAAAGCTTCGTTCTTTGGGTGCCGTCATCAGCCGGGAGTCCGGACTGTAAGCGCGGGGAGGTGGGCCTTTGCCAAATCCCTTCGAAACGCTTGGCCTGAAGGCATGGGCCGACCCGGATGAGATCCGCGCCGCCTACCGTGCCAAAGCAAAGCTTTGCCATCCCGATCAGTTTCAGGATGCGGAGCGCCGCAAGTCAGCCCAGGAGGAAATGATCCGTCTGAATCTCGCCTATGAAGAAGCGCTGAAGCTTGCGACGCCGCGTCAGCATGCCGCCTATCAGCAGCAGCTTCCCAAGGACGAGGCGGTCCAGCTCGCCAATCGCATGCTGGAGCGTAACCATGCCGAAAGCGCCCTCCGCCAGCTCGACCGCTCCACCGAGCGGGACGCCGCCTGGTACTTCACCCGCGGTCAGGTCTACATGGTGCTCGAGCAATTTGAAAATGCTCATGTCGCCTTCCGCGAAGCCATCAACCGCAATCCGGACAACAACACCTACCGCGCCGCAGACCTCGATGCCGTCATCGCTATCCGCCACTCCGGCACTCTGGCCGGAAAGATGGAAAAATTCGTCCGCGACCTGAAAAAGAAAGCGAAGCGCTCATAGCGCTTCGCCCTTGCGCGAAGCGACCTGTACCCTCAAAAAAAATTATGGCAAAATGTGCCATAATTTTTTTTGTTCTTGACAGTCCTACTGTTATAGTGTACTATGTAGCTCGTACACCGGAGTTCAAAGGAGGCGACTCACATCATGGATTTCAGCAATGCGGTCCCGATCTGGATGCAGATTGCAAACCGTCTCCGCGGGGAGATCGTTTCCGGAAAGATCGCCCCGGGCGAAAAGCTCCCCGGTTCAAGGGACCTGGCCCTGCAATATTCCGTCAACCCCAACACAGCCGCCCACGTCTACCAGGAGCTGGAAAAAGAAGGCATGTGTGAAACCCGCCGCGGTCTGGGCACCTTCGCCACCACCGATCTGGACCGGATCGCCGCGGCCCGCCGCGAAGCCGCAAGCAGGATCATTACCCTGTGTCTGCACCAGTTGACCTCCCTGGGCTATTCCGAGCAGGAAGCCCGCGATATGATCACCAAAGGAGAGTGAATATCATGATTCTTGAAAGTAAAGATCTGACCCGGAAATTCGGTTCCGTCACCGCTGTGGACGCGGTCAGCCTCAGTCTGGACAAAGGCCATGTCGTCGCTATGCTGGGCCCGAACGGCAGCGGCAAAACGACCTGGATGAAGATGGCCGCAGGCCTCGTCAAGCCCACCAGCGGCCAGATCTTCTACGACGGCCAGCCCATCAGTATCGAAAGCCGCGCCGATATCGCCTATATGTCGACCGAGCCTTATTTCTACAACTGGATGCGCATCCGCGATGCCGGAACCTATTATGCCGATTTCTTCCCGGATTTCTCCATGGCGGCCTATGAATCCCTCCTCCAGCGGATGGAGCTGGATCCCGCCCAGAAGATCTCCACCCTTTCCTCCGGTATGACCGCAAAGATGAAGATCGCCGTCACCATGTCGCGTGACGCCCGCGTCTGGATGCTCGACGAACCCTTCAACGGCATCGACCTGCTCGCCCGTGACGAGATCCGCGCCTGCATTCTGGAGCGTTACGACCCGGATAAACTGCTCCTCATCTCAAGCCATCTGGTCGAGGAGATGGAGACCATTGCCGATACCGCCGTCTTCATCCGTAAAGGCAAGCTGATCGAAGTTCGCGATCTGGAAGAAATGCGCGCGACCGACGGTTGCTCCATGGCCGACCGTTATCGCGAGATCTTCGCCCATCAGGAGGTGTAATACAAAATGCTGAAGCTTTTTAAATATGAATTTATGAAGACCCGCCTGTCCAAACTGATCATCCTCGGCATCACCCTCGTGCTGGAGATCGCCTTCGCGGCCAGTCTGCTCAAGAACGATGACGAGCTCCAGGCCATCTGCGTATTGCTGCTCGTCCTCTTCGCCACGGTCAGCATCCTTTGGCTCGGTCTCCAGAGCATCCTCACCCTGCACAAGGACATGAATACCCGCCAGAGCTACATGCTCTTTATGACGCCCAACAGCTCCTACAAGATCCTGGGTGCCAAAGTGCTCGAAAACGCGGCCTCCGTGCTGCTCGGCGGTGTCTTCTTCTGCGCCCTCGGTGTGCTGGATCTGACCCTCCTGATGGAGCATCATCAGGCTTTGGACCAACTGATGGAAATGTTCCAGGATGTGCTGGAATCCTTCTCCAAGAACATCCGGTTCGATACCTATTCGATCCTGACCTTCTGCCTCTACACGCTCATCAGCTGGCTCTCCACCGTCACGCTGGCCTACTTTGCCGTTATCATCTCCGCCGCGCTCCTGGGCGGCAAAAAAGGCAACCTG
>JAZUFB010000017.1:0-14319 GCA_045640475.1 Clostridia bacterium | reverse complement strand
CTGCGTGAATCACGCAGCATCTTTACCACCGGTGTCTCCTATGCTGTCAACTGCGCGCAGAAGACCATGCTTGTCAAGTTCTGGGAGAAAGAAGACCTGGTGTACGAAATCAGCATGAAATAACGCTGACAGGAGCGGTATGTGTGTTTGATGCGGCCAACGCAGTGCTCCGTTTTACAAATGAAATGAGGTGAATAAGGTATGGCTTCCCCGGAATACTGGACCGCGGAACAACGCGAAACCGCAGAATCCATCCGCATGATCGACGATAAAGGCTTGCTTTATGAAATCAATTATGTGGGGGATTATCATCTGGACGAAGTAATTGCTGCCGGAACGTATCCGAATGATGTTTCTTTTTCAAACATTCAGAAAGTGATTTTGCCTAACACAACAAATCCTGTGCCGCACAATGTTTCCTTGGGTGGATGCAGCTCCTTTGCCGCGGTTTCAGCAGAAGGGCATCCGATTCTTGGCAGGAATTATGACTGGTTCACCGGCAACAGTGCCAGCATTGTGATCCACACCGCACCATCCGACGGCTACCGGGTGCTTGGTGTATCCGACCCTTCTTATTATGGGATGCACCTTGGCGAAGATTTGTCAGATGAGATTCGCGAGAATTTACTTTATACTCCCTTCTGCATTCTGGAGGGTGTGAATGAAAAAGGACTGAGCGCCGGTTTAATGATGCTGCATGGCAATCCGATGTGTCAGGATACCGGTAAACAGCAACTTGTTTCCAGTATGGTCATCTGTGTTATTCTTGACAGGGCGGCCACCGTGGATGAGGCTATTGAAGTGATGAAGCAGTATGATGTGATTTCCGGATCTTATGATCACGACGTCAGTTTCCACTGGTGTGTTGCGGATCTGACCGGACGCAGAGTTGTGCTGGAATATGTCAATAATGAACTGATCGTTAATGAATGCCCTCTGGATGTTCATTTTGATGAGAAAACCGGTGCAAGCGATGTCGTTTGGCTGAAAGAATCCACAGACTACATTCTCTCTACGAACTTTTATGTAACAGAAGGGGCGCAGGATCCTGCAATTCTGGGCGATAACGGCTACTGGAGATATGAAACGCTTTGCAACAAATTGAAAGAGAATCCGCATCCTACCAAGGAAGAAGCCATGGGATATCTGGATGCCATCCATTATGGCCTGCAGGATAAAGATACATATCTGCAGATTCTCGAGGAGGGAGATGATCCCGATGATCCCGCCAACTGGGCTTGGATCAGTATTGATTCCAGTGTATATGATCTTCAGGAGAAAACACTGAATATTTGTGTTCAGGAAGATTTTACCAAAGCTTATTCTTTCAGCCTGGAGTATCAGAAGTGATTATCCGTCCAGTGGCCCCGGGAACCGGTCCATATATCAACAGAGACCGGGAAACTGGCAGCTAACGGATAGAATAGTTCACTTTGTCAAAACAGTCGGAACCGAAGGTGCACAAGCACTCCGATTTCGACTGTTTCATTATTCATAAGCGCATGGCTTACTGTACTCGGCGCATGTATGCTTATCAATTCATGATTTTGAGTTAAGCTGACAAGACTGAAGCATCATCCCTGTGCCATTGAAAAAGCACCTATAGAAAACCCGCCTGTTGGCTCAGTGAAATGAGTCAGCGGGCGGGTCCATTTAAATCAATCGGATCATTACCAGATCAGGCTGTTGATATAGTCGGTCAGTTTCTGCCGGTCATAGAACATGGAAGCCTTGGGCAGATAATAGTGCGGCTCCACTCCGGCATCGACACTGTACAGGATTCCGTTATTGCTGGTGTTGATGCGGTAGCGCCCGCTGATGCAGAAAAGTGTGCCATCTGCCGTGCTCAGCAGCTGTACTGCACAGGCGCCTCCGCTGCTGGCTTTGCCCAAAAGGGTAACTTTTCCGGAAGAACGGAAGGTAGCAGGTACCAGATTGCCGCAGGAAAAACTGTTGGGAGAGATCAGGCAGAAGATATTTTTGTCGTTGACGGAATCTTCCTTTTCGCCGTAAACGTGGTTCAGATTTCCATCATAAGTATATAAAGTGGTTGACTGGGCGCCGCTGTTCGTTTCCGCGATATGAAGAGTGCTGCTGCCGAGTGCCCAGGAGCATACACATACGGCTACATCGAGCATTCCGCCGCCATTGTTGCTCAGATCGATCACCACGTTCTCAATGGGGCTGTTTTCTCGGTTGATCTGCTGTCCGGCATAAGCCAGGAGTTCCATGGTATCCGCAGTGTCAGAAGTCATGTTTTCGGGAATCTCCTGCGTATAGTAATCCTTTTCTGTGTCCAGAATGAAAGAATCGAATGTCACGTAAGCAGTGTTGCCAATTTCTTCGTAGGCCGGCATACCATTCGGATAGGCGGTCATACGAGCCGCGAGATATTCAAGTACGTTTACGAGTCTTGTTACGATGTCAGTGGACATACTGTCTGGCTCCAAGGTATCGGCGTGGTAGTCTGAATATGGCGAAACATTGACTAAGCTGCTGTGCCCATCCTCAAAATATGCCATACACAGTTTTTTCAGCGCCGCGCTGCTGACCTGGGCATCAGGGTTCATCAGATCCTTCAGCAGACCGGAACGGATAAAGTAATCCAGAAAATCATCAATGCCGTGTTCTTCCTTCAGACCGTAATGAAAGTCCAATGCGAGGCACAGCTCATTCAGGTTGAATTGCACAAGTGCTTCACTGCGTTCCCGGACCGGCACGGAATAGTACAGTTCACCCAGAGGGGTCAGCTTCATATCTTTATCGGTGAGCGAAGTGGAGGTCAAGACCGCAGCGGTCTGTCCGTTCCAGCACAGGACTGCTCCGCTTGGAGAAATCAGAATGTCGCTGAAAGTCTGTAAAGGCAGATAGCCCGTACCGTTGATCACCGGAGACGGGATCCCGTATTCCTTCAGATCCAGAGCGGTAATGTTGCCGTTGCACGTGAACGCGGCATCGTGGCAGATCAGGTCAATAACCTGATCTTCGTTGCCGGTTGAGGGTTTGCCGGTATACACGAGGTCCAGAATGCCGGACGCGTTGGATGAGTTGGTGAAAAGGACGAATTGGCCGGCACTCAGAATGCCGTTTTCAAAATCGATATACATGTCTGCTCCGTTTTCACGGATCAGCAAGGCATTTACACCCTGCGGGTTCAGTGTGAGCTGATAACCTTCGTCCTTGGTGAGGGTACCGTAGACCAGATTCATCAGGCGGCACATCTCGTCTGCTGCCACATACGGGATCTCTTCATTTCCATCCGGAAAAACCAGATGGATCTCATCGACATCGTCGATGTTATCCAGATAAAGGGGCAGCGTCTTTTCCGTCAGCGTTCCTTCCGCATATGCGGGCAGAAGACCACACAAAAGTGCCAGGATCAGGAGGAGAGATATAGCTTTTTGCATTTTGAATTTTCTCCTTTTCTCATACCTCAATGAGGTTTTGCTGAAAGCTTCTAAAACCTATCATATCAAATAACTCAACAAATATCAACAGTTCAGGGAATAGGATGATGCCGTTTATTATCTTCTTCTGACACGACACTTATGTTGGCCTGAATTGATAACGTTAATTGACAGAAGCATTGGTATCCAAACCATTCAGCAGGAACTTGGTAATGGCAAACGAATGGTGCTTCACAGAAAATGTCGTCTGTGACGACGGTCAGACTCGACGGGAAGTATGGAGGATCCGTTGGACGGCGAGGACCAGAATGGGAATCAGGATCAACTGGAGGATGATGCCGGGGATGGCATTGAGGAAAGCGCCGCTGACAAATGCCTGCCAGCTGAAGGCGGAACCGGCGAGACCGAAGAGCAACCAGCGAACGAGCCCCCAGACGACGCGGCCGGCAATCATGGCAACGATCAGGGCGACCCAGATGTAGCCTTTCTTTTTCGGCAGACAATGGTATAGCAGGCCGGAGACCAGACCGTAGGCCGCCAATTCAAAACTCATGGCGATCCCGGCCGGAATGATGACAGGCATGCCGAAGCAAAGGAAACGGAGCAGGGGCGCGATGAACCCGATTGCCAATCCATACCAGGGGCCGCAGAAGAAGCCGCAGAGCAGGACGGGGATATGCATGGGACAAAGCTGATTTCCGATCTCGCGGATCTGCCCGGTCAGAAAAGGCAGAATCAACGCGATAGCCAGGAACATCGCGGAAAGGATCATTTTATATAAACGTTGATTGGTATCGTTTCTCATAGATGGCTCATCCTTTATCAATAAACAGATCAGGGGCAACGCCCAAAGAGACATTATAAGCTTTTTTGTCCACCCGTCAACAACGGGCAAAACATGGCTGGTTCAGTCATCCCGGAATTCACTTTCGTGCTTGCGGAAAAAATCCCGGAAAACGCGGACGTTGTTAAGCTCGGTCCAACTGTCGGCGATGCGGGCGTGATTGTCCATGTCAATGATCCGCGCGCCGGGGAGCGCCAGCAGGAAAGGAGAGTGCGTGCTGATGACCAGCTGATTTCCGCAGTAGCGGACCGACTCCGCAAGGAAATCGGCGAGGACGACCTGATTCTCGGCACTGAGACTGTTTTCAGGTTCATCCAGCAGACACAGCGTGTCACATTCGATACGCTGACGGAAGAAATCCAAGGCACTCTCTCCGTTGGAGCGTTCCCGGACATTAGGCTGGGTCCGTGCGGCCAGAAAACGGCTGGGCGTCTTGCGGCGCGCGTCGTTCATTTCCTTCAGATGATCGTAATCCTCCATGGAGCGTAGCTGGAATTTCTCGTGCTGCAGATTCCAATACTGGTCCGCCAGCTGTTTCCGGTTGTTGTCGATGCCCTCGTTGACAGCGCGGAGATCCAGCATGAAATCGAAGACATCGTCGCTGGTAATGATCCGGCTGCCCTCGGGAATGGGCTCTTCCTCCCGGTAAGAACACAAGGAAACGAAATCATCGTAGAAGGAGGAACGGTTGAAGGCACTGTCCCGCTGAAGACCCAAACGCTCTGCGATGACATTGAGCACGGTGCTTTTCCCACAACCGTTTCCGCCATACAGGATGGTGACGGGACGGAAATCGATCCCCTCCAGCTCCCTTTGAGGAAGAACGCCAAAGGGATACATGCTCTGGAAACAGGTCATCTTGGCGATGGGGGAATGGAGACGGAAGGAGTATTCGGCTACTTCTCCCGGGAATGAAAATGAGGACAGATACAACACAGGAGGTCCCTCCTTCACCATAGACGTGAAATGCTTGTCATGACTGAAAAAATCGCTCTTTTCGGCTCGGGCGATACTTGAATTATACAGGAGAATTTGGTATAAATAAAGGGTATGAAAAAAATGACAGGAGATACTGGATATGCCTTTGAGTATCGCTATGGACGGCCCCGTGGGAGCGGGAAAATCCACCATTGCTGACGCGGTCGCCGCGCGGCTGGGGATCCTGCACCTGGACACGGGGGCTATGTATCGTGCTGTTGGCCTTACGGCACTGCGCCGTGGCATCGACCTGCAAAACGAGGCGGATGTGACCGCGCTTTGCGGGCAGACGGATATTTCGGTCCGATATGGCGGAAACGGCCAGATCACGCTGGTGGACGGCGAGGATGTGACCGGTGAACTGCGCACCGAACAGGTGAGCATGGCCGCGTCGGCAGTTTCCCGTTATGCGGGCGTAAGAAAAGCAATGGTCGCGATCCAGCAGAAGCTGGCGCGCAAAACGGATATGCTGGTGGACGGACGGGATATCGGAACAGTGGTCCTGCCAAACGCGACCGCCAAGATCTTTCTGACCGCCTCGGCCGAGGAACGGGCCATGAGACGCTGGCGCGAACTGCAGGCAAAGGGCGCTCCGGATTCCTTTGAACAGGTATTGGCCGACCTGAAGAAACGCGATGAACAGGACATGAACCGTGCGGTGGATCCGCTCCGTTGTGCTCCGGACGCGATCACCGTGGATACCACCCATCTTTCCTTTGATGAAACAGTCGAAGCGATCCTGAAGATCGTGGAGGAAGCAAACAAATGAGCTCGGAACAGGTCAAGATCGAAAAGAATATGCTGTACCGGGTGGTTTGGGGTCTGGCCAACGCACTGACCCATACACTGATGCCGACCACCTGGCACGGACGGGAAAATCTGCCTGCCGAGGCTCCCTATGTGATGATCGGCAACCACAATCACGCACTGGATCCCGTGTTTATGTGCGTAGCGGTGAAAAAACATCAGGTGTGTTTCATGGCCAAGAAGGAACTGGCGAAGAATCCTGTGGCCAAATGGTTCCTGGTACGGTTCCACTGCATCCTTGTCGATCGCCACAACAGCGATATGGAAGCGATGCGCAACTCCACCCGTGTCCTTCGGGAAGGCCATATCCTGGGGATCTTCCCGGAAGGAACGCGCCACCATGAAGGGCAGATGGAGCAGATCGAAGCCGGAACCGCGTTGCTGACCATGCGTGCCAAGGTGCCGCTGGTGCCTGTGTACTTCGGACAGAAGGTCGGTTTCTTCCGCACAAATCATTGCTGGATCGGTGCTCCCATTCCTTATGAGGATCTGCTACAGGACGGGATCAACACCGAAACCTGTGAGAAACTGAATGAACGGATCCGCGAAACCTACCGTAAAATGCAGAGCGAGCATCCTTTCCGAAAAAAATAAAAATTTTTTTCAGAAAAAAAGAGGAATTACGGGGAGCATGGAGAATTAGTTTCCAATAGAGCATTTTTGTCGAAAGGATGCTTTTATGCCTGTCGAAATTGCTGCCCATGCCGGGTTTTGTATGGGTGTCCGTCGGGCGGTTGAAGCCGCCGAACGGGCGGCTGGGGATGGAATCCCATCCTGTACGCTCGGTGAACTGATCCACAATCCCGGTGTTGTGAAACATTTGGCTGAACGGGGCCTTCCCGCGGTGAAAACCACAGAGGAGACCGGGTTCCGCCGGGTGCTGATCCGGAGCCACGGTGTCAGTCCCGATATATTGGAAGCGCTTCGCCGCAACGGAAACGAGATCCTGGATCTGACCTGTCCGTTTGTGGACAAGCTTCATCGGATCGTTTCCGAGGGGACGGCGGACGGTACGCCGGTCATTCTCGTTGGGGAAAAAGAACACCCCGAGGTCCGCGGGACCGCTGGATGGGCACATGGGACAGTAATTACTGTCGCAAGTCCTGAAGAGGCAGAGGCTTTGCCCCGGATGGAAAAAGCGCTCGCCGCTGTGCAGACCACATTTCCTCCGGGAAAGTGGAACGCGATCCTGCGGGTGCTTGAAAGCAGAGTCGATCATCTGGAGGCGCACAGCACGATCTGCTCCGCCACCGAGGTCCGGCAAAGTGAGGCTGCAGAGCTGGCTTCACGGGCGGACGCGATGATCGTGATTGGCGGAAAGAACAGCGCCAACACACAGAAGCTCTGCGATGTCTGCAGAAGACACTGCGGACGAACCATTTTGGCTGAAAGCGCGGCGGATATTCCGTCGGGCTTCGCAAATATCCATCATGAAATTGTAGGAATTACCGCTGGCGCCTCGACGCCGACGGATTCACTTAAGGAGGTTGTCACACGCATGAGCGAGATGGAGAACAAGGACCTGACCCCTACCACGGAAGAATTAACAATGGCCGCAGTCGAAGCCACCATGGTGCGGATCCGGCCCGGACAGACCGTAACCGGCACGGTTGTGCAGATTACGGAAGACGAAGTTTGCGTCAACATCGGTTATAAGTCCGATGGATTGATCAAGCGCACGGACCTGGTTGACCAGGATGTGAAGATGGGCGACGAGATCGAAGTCGAAGTCGTTAAAGTCAACGACGGCGACGGTAACGTTCTGCTGAGCCAGCGCAACATCGTCAATCGCAAGGCTTGGGATAGCCTCATGGAAAAATACGAAGCCGGCGAATACGTCGAAGCCGTGGGTAAGGAAGCTGTTAAGGGCGGCCTGATCGCGGATTGCGGCGGCGTGCGTGCCTTTGTGCCCGCCAGCCAGCTGAGCCAGCGCTATGTCGAAAAGATCGGCGAATTCGTCGGCAAAGACATGAAGCTGAAGATCATCGAAGTGGACAAGCAGAAGAAGCGCATCGTGGCCAGCCGTAAGGTCGTTGTGGCCGAAGAAGCCGCCACGAAGAAGAAGGAAGCCTGGGAGAAGCTGGAAGAAGGTATCGTGATCCACGGTATCGTCCGCCGTCTGACCGACTTCGGCGCCTTTGTTGACCTGGGTGGCGTGGATGGTCTGATCCACGTGACCGATCTGAGCTGGGGCCGCGTGAAGCATCCCAGTGAAGTGGTGAAGCCCGGACAGGAAATCGACGTGAAGATCCTGAGCCTGGACACCGAACGCGAACGCATCCAGCTGGGTTACAAGCAGCTGCAGCCCCGTCCCTGGGACAATGCTGCTGAAAAGTATCCCGAAGGATCCATCGTTGAGGGCAAGGTTGTCCGCCTGACCGAATTCGGTGCTTTCGTTGAACTGGAAACCGGTCTGGATGGCCTGGTCCACATCAGCCAGTGCGCCCTGAACCGCGTGCAGAAGGTTGAAGACGCTGTGCAGGTTGGCCAGATCGTTCGCGTGAAGGTCCTGAGCGTTGACTCCGAAAAGAAGCGCATCAGCCTGAGCATCCGCCAGGTGCTGGAAGACGAAGCTTTTGACTACGAAGCGACCGAGACTGACGAAGTCGAACTGGTTGCCACCGATGTTGAAGAAGCTCCCGCCGAGAACACTGAGGCCTGAGTTATTCTCCGGTAACGGAGTTGATCTCCCCGCTTAACGCGGGGAGATTTTTTAATACCTTTTTGAAGCGATGAGGGAGCCGTGTGATGGGCAGACAACAAAAAAGGAGCGCCGTTTGGCGCTCCTATAGGCTCTCTATGATCAGGCGTTGGTGTAGTTGTCGAAGTAGCCCTGGACGAGGACCACGGGAGTTCCTTTGTCGCCGGAACCGCTGGTCAGGTCGCAGAGGGAACCGATCAGATCGGTCAGCTGACGGGGCGTGGTGCCTTCGGAGGCCATCTGGCCCTTCAGGTTGCCATCCTTGGCGCGGATGCTGGCTTCGATCGCGGCTTTGAGCTCGTCGCCCTTGAGGCCGGCAAAATCGTTATCGGCAAGGTACTTCAGCTTCAGCTCGTTCGGGGTGCCGACCAGGCCGGAAGTGAAAGCAGGGGAGACCACCGGGTCCGCCAGCTCCCAGATCTTGCCCTGGGGATCTTTGAAAGCGCCGTCGCCGTAGACCATGACTTCGACATGCTTGCCGGTTGCTTCCAGAACGCGCTTCTGGATATCCTGCACGAGAGCGGTGCACTCGCGGGGGAAGAGCTTGACAGTCTCTTCAGTGCTCTTATTGGAGCCCAGGAGGCCGTATTTCTCGTTGCAGCCGCTGCCATTCACAGGGGCATTGAGGATCTCGTCCAGACCGTAGACGATGCGGGCACCGGCGGCCTTCAGGATACGCTTGGTGCGGGCACGGGTATGGATGTCGCAATTGAGGACGCAGTCGGTATAGTTCAGGATCGCCTTGGCCTGATTGGCAAAGATGATCTCGACCTCGGCACCGGCTTCACGAATGAGATCGCCGTAGTACTGGACATAGTCGACGCCGGTGAACTCATGCTTGTTTTCGCCGAAGAGGGCACGGTACTGCTCCAGAGAGAGGACATCGGAATAAGGATTGACACCCGCCGCATCGATCTTGTCAAGGCTGACCAGCTCGTTTCCGACCTCATCGGAAGGATAGGAAAGCATCAGCACGATCTTTTTCGCGCCCGCGGCGATGCCCTTCAGACAGACGGCAAAGCGGTTGCGGGACAGGATCGGGAAAATGACGCCGACGGTATCTCCGCCAAACTTAGCCTTCACATCCGCGGCGATATCGCTGACGGAGGCATAGTTGCCCTGAGCGCGGGCGACAATGGACTCGGTGATGGAGATGACATCCCGATCACGGAGAGCAAAGCCTTCGGCCTGCGCGGCTTCGAGAACGCTCTCGGTCACGATGGTGGCGAGATCGTCCCCCTGACGGATGATGGGGCAGCGGATTCCACGGGACACGGTTCCTACTCTGCGGGTGTTGTTTTCCATAAAAGCATTTTCCTTTCAAATTCAGAATGGAAGCATTGCCTGTGGCGAAAAAACCACAAAAGATAGAATACAACGAACAGCCATGGATTACAATAGACAAACGGTATTTTTATTGCTTTATCATTAGAGAAATCGTGAAATCAACAAAGAAATGATCCGGACCGATCCTCAATGGAGGGAAATCGATCCGGATCATTTGATCTGGTGCGGCTGGCGGGACTCGAACCCGCACGCTTTTGAAGGCAGGGGATTTTAAGTCCCCGGTGTCTGCCATTCCACCACAGCCGCGTAACGGAATGAATTATATCATTCCGCATAGGTAAAGGTCAATGGGTATCAGTCATCCTCTTCGCCGTCATCTTCAACGGTTTCTTCGAGCAACTGGAGAAAATACTCGAAAATCTTCTCGGAAAGCTCTTCATCTTCGGGATCCACGTAGATATCGTTGCCGTCGTCATCCTGCTCGATCCGGAGGATATAGACTTCGCTGTCTTCATCGTCACTGCCGTCATCCGGGGTGCCGAGGACAAGGTAGTTCTCGCCTTCGTATTCGAGGGTCGCAAGATGTTCAAAGGAAACGGTCGAACCATCATCGGCAATCAGCTCGATCATTTTTTCTTCCTGATTCATATCTCCGTTCTTTTCACTCATGGGGGTTACCTGCCTTTCTTTGTCAGACCTGTTGTTCATCCAGCCACTGGCGGAGAATGACCGCCGCGGCGACCTTGTCCACGTGGCCTTTTCGATCCTGCCGGCTCATATTGTCTTCCAACAGGGCTTCTTCGGCGGTGACGGTAGTCAGCCGCTCATCCTGATAATACACCTTCAGACCGGCTTTTTCAAGTTGGGCGCAGAATTCGCGTACCTTGGCGGCCTGAAACCCTTCAGATCCGTCCATGTTGAGCGGAAGACCGCTGAGGACCTCCGTGGTTTCATACTGACGGCAGAGGTCGGCAATATGGCGGACATCCGGTCCCCATCCAACACGGGTCAGCACCTCAACAGGGGAGGCAATGGTGCGTGTTGGGTCAGTCACCGCGATGCCGATGCGGCGGTCTCCGATATCCAGCGCGAGAATGCGTTCGTTCATACGGGTGTCGGCCTCCTGAGAAAAAACCGCAAAAGCACGGGGCTTTTGCGGTTTTTGAAAAACTGAATGAATTAGTTGTTGCTGTCGCGACGGGGAGGACGCTGACGGGGACCGTCATGACGGGCGGGAGCGTTGTTCTCGTACACGATATCGTTGCGAACCAGATTGACACGGCCCTGCGCATCGATCTCGCTGACGCGGACTTGCAGTTCATCACCGATGTTGACGATGTCTTCCACCTTTTCAACACGCTTGGTGTCGAGCTTGGAAATGTGGATCATGCCATCCTTACCGGGCAGCAGTTCCACGAAGGCGCCGAAGTTCATGATGCGAACGACTTTGCCGGTGTACACATCGCCGACTTCGATATCCTTGGCGATGCCTTCGATGATCTTGCGGGCCTTGTCGGCAGCTTCCTGATCGGGAGTGGAGATGAAGACACGGCCATCATCTTCGATGTCGATCTTCACGCCGGTTTCGGCAATGATCTTGTTGATCATCTTTCCGCCAGGTCCGATGACTTCGCGGATCTTTTCGGGATTGATGGTGAAGCGGATGATCTTGGGAGCAAACTTGCTCAGTTCTTCACGGGGCTGGGGCAGAGTGTCGAGCATGATCTTGAGGATATGCAGACGTCCCTGCAGAGCCTGAGACAGCGCCTGCTGCAGGATCGCACGGTTGATACCGGCAATCTTGATGTCCATCTGGAGAGCGGTGATACCGTTCATGGAACCGGCAACCTTGAAGTCCATATCGCCCAGGAAGTCTTCCAGACCCTGAATATCGGTCAGAACAGCCAGCTTTCCGGATTCCTTATCCGTGATCAGACCCATGGCCACACCGGCAACGGGGGCGTGGATCGGAACACCGGCATCCATCAGGCTCAGGGTTGAGCCGCAGACAGAAGCCATGGAGGAGGAACCGTTGGAGGACAGGATCTCGCTGACCAGACGCAGCGCGTAGGGGAATTCTTCTTCAGAGGGGATCACGGGCAGCAGAGCACGCTCGGCCAGAGCACCGTGACCGATCTCGCGGCGGCCGGGGCTCTTGAGACGGCCGGCTTCACCGGTGGCGTACGGGGGCATATTATAGTGGTGGATATAACGCTTGTAATCCTCGTTGGACAGACCGTCCAGAATCTGGCCCTCACTGGTGGAACCCAGGGTGGTGACCGTCAGAGCCTGTGTCTGGCCGCGGGTGAAAATGGCGGAACCGTGAACACGGGGAAGAACGCCGACTTCGCACCAGATGGGGCGGATCTCGGTGACCTTACGGCCGTCAGGACGGATGCCTTCTTCAAGGATCTTTTTGCGCATGACCTCTTTGTTGAGGTAGTACAGGGCATCGGCGATTTCGGCTTCGCGGCCGGGGAAACGCTCGGCGAGGGTGGAGACGGTCTCTTCCTTCACCTGGGCTTCACGGGCCTGACGCTCGGAACGTTCGAAGGTCTCGAAGACCCAAACGCACTTGTCATAGGCGAATTCACGGACAGCAGCCTTGACATCGTCACCGGTGGTGATCAGCGGAACGACTTTCTTTTCCTTGCCGATTTCGGCAACGATCTGCTCCTGGAAGGCAACCAGCTTTTTGATCTCTTCGTGACCGAAGAGGATCGCGTCCAGCATGGTATCTTCGCTCAGCTCGTGAGCACCGGCTTCGACCATCATGATGGCATCCTTGGTGCCGGCGACATAGAGGCTCAGATCGCTCTTCTGGCGCTGTTCCTCATCGGGGCAGATGACAAACTTGCCATCCACACGGCCAACCAGCACAGCACCGGTGGGGCCACCCCACGGGATGTCGCTGACGGCGATGGCGATGGAAGAACCGATCATGGCGGGGATTTCCGGGGGCACATCCTGTTCCACAGACAGAACAGTGACGACGACCTGGACATCGTTGCGCATACCCTTGTCAAACAGGGGACGCAGGGGACGGTCGATCAGACGGCAGGTCAGGGTCGCCTTTTCGGTGGGACGGCCTTCACGCTTGATGAAACCGCCGGGGATCTTGCCGACGGAATACTGCTTTTCTTCAACATCAACGGCCAAAGGGAAGAAATCTACGCCATCACGGGGTTCGGGAGCCATCGTCGCGTTGACCATGACAACGGTATCGCCCAGACGGACCCATACACTGCCGTTGGCCTGTTCACAATACTTGCCGAATTCAAGCGTCAGGGGACGTCCGGCAAGATCCATGGTAAAAGACTTGTAATCCATTTTCTTTCTCTCCTCCTCATTCTTCTTTTCACTCACATGCCGTTTTCCACCCGAAAGGGCGGAAACGCTTGTACGGATGCTATCATATGAAAACCCCGCCGGGGATTTTCAAGGGATAACATCCGTACAGGGCGGGCTTCAAAAAGCCGCCGGGAGGGAAGCCCCTTCCGACGGCTTTACGAAGCAACCCATTTACCGGAAGAAGGGCTGAATTACTTACGCAGATTCAGCTTGGCGATCAGAGCACGATAGCGCTCGATGTCGGTCTTCTTCAGATATTCGAGCATGCCGCGACGACGGCCGACCATCAGGAGCAGACCGCGATTGGAATGGTGGTCGTTCTTGTTGGCCTTCAGATGCTCGTTGAGGTGATTGATGCGTTCGGTGAGCAGAGCGATCTGCACCTCGGGGGAACCGGTGTCACCTTCGTGCTGGGCGTAGGCGGCGATGATTTCCGACTTAGTCATGGGTATACCCTCCATTATTTCCGCCGGTGGCGGTTATTGATCGGCCAATGGCCGACGGGTCTCAAATCGCCGTCGGCTCAGGATGCCGTTGGAGACTCGGCAACCCGGGAGGACGGTTCACAAAAACCCGCAGGATATTTTAACAGATACCGCGGGTTTTGTAAACAGATTGTTTGTATTTATTATAGGAGATGAGGGCCAAGGGCCAAGGGCCAGGGGAGGGTACAGGGTGGAGGGAGGACGAGGGCCAAGGGCCAAGGGTCAAGGGTCAAGGGAGGGTACAGGGTGGAGGGTGAAGGAGAACGAGGGCCAAGGGGAGACGAGGAATAGGGGACTGTATTTTGAAAAATAAAAAAACCGGCGGGATCGTCGGCTTGCATTCGATATGAGAGGTGCCATCCAGATTCGAACTGGAGAATGATGGTTTTGCAGACCATTGCCTTACCACTTGGCTATGGCACCAAAAAAATGGAGCGGTAGACGAGGCTCGGACTCGCG
>JAZUFB010000016.1:0-8757 GCA_045640475.1 Clostridia bacterium | reverse complement strand
CCAAAACAAAATCTGCGATGGTTTTTTCAGTTCTTCCGGATATTTCTGCAGGATGCACCAATGCATGCAAATCCAGGGTCAACTCCCGTATCTTAATCAAATCATCACCTTCGAGTGCACTTTTTAATTCTTCGTATTTTGAATTAATCGTGGAAACCACTGTTTCTTTATCCATATTGCCATCCTCCGTTATCTTGAAAGATAATCTTCATTATGCATTAACTTGTAACACAATTTGTCTTACTTTCTCAGTTTGTCTGCATACGCCATAACACGCTTGGTCATTCTCTCTTCTTCACTATCCCACGGTTCAACTCTTGAACTTGCGTTATGAATACGCATTGAAATCTGCCACCCCTCATCGCATACTACCTCCACAGTATTATCAGAATCAGGCTTAACCCAATATGATAAACTGAGTCGGCATCTTTAGAACCGGAACCTTCGTAATTGGCTTTTCTATACCGGAATTGCTATTAAGTGTTGCGGCAATGTTTATAGCCTCAACCCTCGTTGTTCTGCTCTTATCCTCTGTAATAACCTTATAAAAATCATTTCTTCCAAGAAGATATCGAATAAGCCCTTCCGGTGTACCTTTAGGTTCGCTGGCAATACGCTTTAGTTCTCTCATAAAAGCTTCTAGAATAGGTTTATAATACTCCAATACTTTCCTTATGTCCAATGTTTATCCACTTATGAAACGATATCATTTTTCGAATAAATGCTTACAATACCCGCACAATGAATCAGGCATACTTTCTCAGGTAATTCAGCGAAAAAGCTTTCTATCGTATTGATTTGATCAACAAACCCTGTGTGTATTTCAACTTCATCCGGTATACTGCTCATCAAGGGATCGTTCGGGACAGCAAGGACACGCACTTTTTGCTTGTTTTCGACAAGGTTCTTCATGATCGTTCTTCCCAGGAATCCGGTAGCGCCGGTCAGCAGAAACAAATCAAACAAGATATCGCCTCCTTCAGCCATCATAAAAATCTTCGTTCCTGTATGGAATAATACTTGCAAAACCGCCTTTTGCACATACACCAACTTGAAAATTAGCGTACAATATAATATTATTATACTATGGTTGTCTAAACAACCAACGTATTTTAGTATTTATCGTTTATCCAACCAAATCGGAAACGAGGTGCTTATCATGTCAAACAAGCAGGATTTACGGTTTATTAAAACCGAACGGTTAATTATCAGTACATATATTGCGCTCAAAAAGCAAAATCAAGATCCTATCAAAGTCAGCGATCTCTGTACTGCTGCGCTGATCAACAAATCCACATTTTACGCTCACTATGAGACAATGGATGAACTTCATAGGCAGGTGTGTCGCCAGGCTATATCTGAAATGCTGACTGAAGCTCCCGGTAATGAGTTGTTATTCACAGATACACGTAAATTCGTTGTTTCGATTGTAACTACGCTTCAGAATAACAAAGAATACCTGGATACCCTGTTTAACCGTGATAAGCTTCAGGAGATCAACGCAGTAGAGCATTATATTCTGGAAACACGTTTATACAATATTGAATCGGAGAACAGAAAAATGGAATTTCAGTTTGCTATCTGCGGTGCCGCCAGACTCCTGTTCAACAGTCAAAGCGAAGAACGAATCGAAAAAGCCATTGAACTGATCCAAAAAGTATTGGAAATTAACTGAGTTTCTACAAAGATAAGATCATAAAGACAGGTGACCATTTTGAAAAAACAATGGTATCGGCTTGATAATGCCGCTCTAATATTTCCTGCCATCATGCATCGGCATTGGAATAATGCTTTTCGCGTTTCTGTCACTTTTTCCGACCCGGTAGATCTGGTTGTTTTGAAACAGACTCTGAGAGATCTGCGACACCGTTTTCCAACATTTTTTGTCAGGCTCAGGACCGGCTTCTTCTGGAACTACCTTGAAGAAATTGATGATGATGTTGTCATTGATCCTGACTACGCCTATCCTCTGACTCATATGAGCAGAAAAAACTTGCGTCGATGCTGTATTCGAGTGTTGTACTACGAAAACAGAGTGGCTGTTGAGTTTTTTCATTCTGTAACAGATGGAACCGGCGGCATGGCATTTGTAAAAAATTTGGCTGCCTGTTATATCCGGAATCGATATGGTATCAATGTACCGCAGGAAAACGGAATAGTATCTGTCAAGGAAAAACCCAGGGCCGAAGAAATTGCCGATGTATTTCCGGAGTGCTCCGCCAAATATGCATCGAGAGAAGTTACCGAAGTCGTTTATAAGTTATATGGAGAACCGGAATATGACAGATTTCAGCATCTGGTATCCGGCATTATCGATACATCAGTATTACTGGAAAAAGCACATTCGTATAATGCTACCATAACTTCTTTTCTTTCGGCTGTTATGATTGAATCAATCATCAACATACAAGCTCATAATGTGAAAGAAAAGAAGCAAAAGCCTGTAAAAATATCTGTACCGATTGACCTGAGACGCTTATACAACAAGCAAACATACCGAAATTTTGTTCTTGCCGTCAATGTCGGTGTAGATCCAAGAAGCGGAGCATATACCCTGAAAGAATTGTGTGATCAGGTGACCAGTCAATTGGCCGTCGAAGTTGTTCCGCAAAAAATGTCAGCGCGTATTGCTGCAAATGTTAAGCCTGCTCAGCTTGGCATTCTGAAAATCATGCCGTTACCTGTCAAACATTTTTTTATGGGACTTGTTTACAAACAACGCGGCGAAAGCCTTGGCTGTCTGAATATATCAAACCTCGGTGTAGCAAAGGTTCCGGGCATAATGGAACCATATATCAAGCGGTTTGAGTTCATCATTGGTGTCCAGTATTCATATCCAAACAACTGTTCTGTAGTCAGTTATGGTGGAAAAACATATGTCAATATGATCCGGAATACAAAGCAAGCGGAGCTTGAACAAGTCTTTTTCTCCAGACTGGTTGATTTAGGTATACCGGTAGAAATCGAAAGTAACGACAGAGTTTGAAGTCCGATGTGAAAGGAAGGTATTTATGTATTGCATCAAATGTGGCGTTAAACTGCAGGACGGAGTAAAGCAATGTCCGCTTTGTGAAACACCGGTACTGATTACTTCAGAAAGTGAGCAGCAAATAAAGAAAACATATTCCGATTGTTACCCACGGGAAAACAATCATGAACGGTTATTGGCGCTGAGCTTGATCACCTTTCTTTTGAGCGGGCTTGTAATATCATGTATGATATTCTGTCTCAGCACATATAGCCAACTGGCCTGGGGTGGGATCGTGATGCTTGGTATAGCTCTTAGCTACATTCTTTTTGTGCTTCCCGCATGGTTTCCAAAGTGGATGCCTTTTATCTTTATTCCAATTGATTTTCTCTCCGTTTCAGCCTATCTTCTGTATCTTTGTCAGAAGCTTCACGGGAATTGGTACCTGAGCTTTGCGTTCCCGGTCACAATGATCTATATGATCATAACTGTCAGCTTTTTGATTTTGTTCCGCAGGATCGAATCCGGAAGGCTTCTGCTGTTCGGTATTTATACGGTTGTTTTCGGATGCAGTTTCATGCTTGTAGAGTTTTTTGCTCATATCACTTTTTCAGTACCCATGTTCAAGTGGTCACTCTACTGTGTCGTTGTCTTTTCGTTATTTGGCCTTTTTATGACCATAGCCGGTCTTCTGCCACCTCTGAGAGATTTGCTGAAACGAAAGTTTTTTATTTGAGTTCTTCTGCAATCCAGGAACAAGTTTTCTTGAAACAGGCAACAACTTGACGCATTGGTTTATTGGGAGTAAACCAAAGGCGGTTTATTCAAGATAAACCAAAGGAGGATAACAAAATGCAAATTGAGTTAGGTGAGATACAAGAAGCTTTTGCACATATCGTTTGGGAGCACGAACCGATTTCTTCCGGTGAACTGGTGAAGGTTTGTGAGAAAGAACTGAACTGGAAGAAACCCACAACCTACACTGTACTTCGCAAGCTCTGTGAAAAGGGCTTATTGCAGAATGTCAACGGGATAGTCACTTCGGTTATTTCACGCGAATCGTTTTATTCCGCAAATAGTGAGCAGTTTGTTCATGACAAGTTTGATGGCTCACTCCCGGCATTTATCGCCGCTTTCATGTCACGAAAGAATCTGACTGCTCAGGAAGCTGACGAGATTCAAGCAATGATCAATACCTTCAGAAAGGAGAACAACGTATGAGCGGTGTTTTTCTGACCCTGCTTAACATGAGTATTACCGCCGGCTGGCTGATCCTTGCCGTTGTACTGATCTGTTTGCTGCTGAAAAAGCACCCAAGTGGATCACCTGTGCGTTGTGGGCATTAGTAGCTATCCGGCTTATTTTCCCTTTATCGTTTGAAAGTAAGCTTAGTCTGATCCCAATCCAACGTCAATCATGTGCATCCGCACAAGTTTCGCCGAACCATGGCAACTGCAGCGATCGACAAGGGGATGCCGATCGAACAGGTGCAGCGACTTTTAGGCCATGAGAAAATTGACACCACGCTGCATTACGCCATGGTCAAGCAGAATAACGTGAAGATGTCGCATAAAAAGTATATCGGGTAGTTCATGTTATTGCACTAACTCTTCAATGCTTGATGGATCAATATCAATACCGTATAATATAATGAATTCTTTCAGAGGAGGTGGCAGCCATGGATGGAGAATTTGATCTTGCCAAATTCGATGAATACAGGGAGGACAACCGTCTTGAAGTCAAAAAAGCCAGAAACGGATTGCCCGATGATTTGTGGGAGACCTAATCTGCTTTTGCCAACTCAAACGGCGGCTGCATCATTCTCGGAGTAAGGGAAGCCCTGGCAAACTGTCTGTCAAATGCTGACTTTCTCCTGTCTGGAAGTGTGGTTATCCGTAAATACCCGGATAAAATAGTTTATCAAATCCCGGTACGATTCGTCTGGAGAAAAAACAGATGCTTCGGGGCGGAGAATCACAGCCGCGTAACAAACTGATCCTGAATATGCTCAATTACATAGGAGTCGGAGAGCGCGCCGGAAGCGGTGTCCCGAACATCTACAAAATCTGGAAAGAAGAGAATTTCGAAGAGCCAAAGGTTGAGGAAACAAGCGGTCGTGACGGAATCATCAGAACAATTGTCACTCTGCCTCTGGTGTTAAAAGGCTCCACTCTGGCGATTTTTGAAAAACAACCAGAGAAATCGCCAGAGAAACCGCTAAAGCACTCTGAAATAATGGAAAAAAGTATCGGCGCTGTTCTTGAGATGATTAATGCCGATCCTTCTGTTTCCCGCGCTGAAATATCCGCAAGAATGCAGATATCTGATTCTCAGGCGCGAACGGCTATCGAGAAACTGAAAGAACGAGGAATCATACACAGGGAAGGTTCTGATATCAACGGGAAATGGGTGATTTTGCTTTGAAACGACAGGCTTTGTGGTGTGAAATCCGGTTTTTCCTGATTTTGGTTGTTGCTGCGGTGATGTTGACCGGATGTGCAGCCGGAGAAAGCAACTCGCTGTTCATGGAAGGCCTCGCATATGATGAGACGGCTCATACCTGGACAACGGAAGAAGAATCTTTTGAGAAACTGGTAAAAATCATGCGGCAGGAGTGTGCGTATCCTGATACAGCAAGCGGAGTATACCTGCTTGCTACAGATGATCATGTAATCTTTTTGTGCGGCGTCAATTCCGTTGAAACGGATGGGGAAACCCGTGTAAACGCATATACTGTCTTTGAGATCGGATCGATTACGAAAACATTTACGGCGACAGCTATCCTGCAGCTTTGTGAACAGGGAAAACTGGATCTTGACGATCCGCTTGGAAAATATTACCCGGAATATGAAAAAGGCGCAGGAATTACAATTCGCCAGCTGCTGCACATGCAATCCGGACTCAGGCGGGAATTCTTTCCGGATGAAGCGTTGGAGAAAGATCCTGTTCTTATGAAGAAATACTATACAGACGGTTTTTCCGATGAGGAATTGCTTGCGGCTCTGTTCGAGGCGGAGCTTGGATTCGTTCCAGGAACAAAGTATGAATACAGTAATGTCAACTATACACTGCTGGCTATGATCATTGAGAAGGTTACAGGTGAAAACTATGGAGTGTATATTCGGGAGCATATCTTTTCCGTTTGCGAAATGGAACATTCATACTGTATGGAACCCGGCAAACTGACAAGCGTTCCTGAATCGGTTCCGGAAGGGACATATTCCTTTGATTTTGAAGATGTGTTTCCAACTGGATATATGTCGGATCTTCGGACTGCGCGAGGGGCCGGCGATATCTGTTCCTGCGCGGCGGACTTGCTTTCCTTTGACAGAGCCCTGACAAGCGGAAAGCTGTTAAGCCAGGAATCACTGGATGAGATGTTCAACACGGAGGATGGATACGGATGCGGATGGATGAAAGTCGGACGTCGAGAACAAGCTTATCTGCACAGTGGCGGAACACCGTCCTATATGTCCCATAACCTGTACTGCCAGACAAAGAGATACGGTAATCTGTACCTGATTATACTGAATCCCACTGTCCGCAATCCGTCACATGCGGAAAGTATCATGAAGGATCTTCTGATGAATTATTGAGTCTACAAACCTGCTAGGGGAAAATGCCTGCTGGAGATTGCTTTTAAAGCATTGAAACTTTGAATTTAGCGGTGTAACGGATCTGGATTTGCTGAGGTAAAAAAAATGGAAATGATGACAAAGCGACTGACGATAAGGCCTATCCGGACAGGCGATGAAAAAGAGGTCCACGAATATGCGGGCGATAAGAACCTGACCATGATGTACTTTCTCCCGAATGAAACATTTGAGGAAACAGCGGAGTTCGTAAAGAAAAACGCTGACGAGTGGAAATCGGCGGATCAGACCAATTTCGAATTTGTTATTCTTTTGGATGGAAGGATCATCGGCGGATGTGACTGTGACCTTGGACACAGCGAAGACAGATCCTATGCTACGCTGGGATGGATCATCAACAGGAATTACAGGAACCGGGGATATGCTTCGGAAGCCGCTTCCGCGATTCTGGATTTTGCGTTTGAAAACCTGAATATCAGCAAAGTGTACGCCCAGTGCGACATCAATAATCCGGCTTCATACGGAGTGATGCGCAGGATCGGGATGAAGTGCATTAATGATAAGGGAACCCGCACATATCCGAGAACCGGGAAGACGTCGGGCGAGTATACCTGCATGATTACCCGGGAAGAGTGGGAAAAAGCAAAATGAATCAGTTCCGGCTTTGAATTTTACGTTTCATGGAGGGTATGTATATGGCATTGAATCAGGCGGATAAGGAGCTGATTGAATTCGCTGCAAATGTTATCAGGGAAACTATGATAACGTCAATTGGTGGCACACTGTAGGCGCTGCAGTCAGAACCGGGAACGGAAAAGTATACGCAGGGGTGAACTGTGACAGCGTGAGCCACGGAGCCTGTGCGGAAGTGATTGCAATTGGCAGCGCTGTTACTGCAGGGGAGCGTGAATTTGACACGATTGTGGCCGTCCTGGGCGGCGAGACCGGAAAAATACTTCCTCCTTGCGGAAACTGCAGGCAGATGATGTACCTGTATGATAAAAATATGAATGTAATCGTCAGCGAAGACACAAAGGTCAGTATTCAGGAGCTGCTGAAATACCCGTGTGATTGATGCATAAAGGAAAATGAGCAATCCCTTTGTTTATTACCGTCTTGATTCCATTAAGATCTGAAACATAGCACTGTCTGTGCTGTTTGCGACCTGGATTGGCATAAAGATCTGTCTGCTATTCAAAATTTTTATGACGGATTTACCGAAATGCCGATCAATCCTGACGAACTGGCTCAGACGGTCGGGGCTCCGCTGGCGATCATGAACGGAAACGAAATTGTCTGTTTCGCAATACCGTTTTCTTTTCACGAAGGTGAAACGGAAATAGGCGGTGTCGCGACCCTTCCTGAGCAGCGGAACAAAGGCTTCTGTAAAGCGCTCATCTCAGAAATAGCCTTCAGGATACTGAACAATGGAAAAGCTGCCGTCCTGACAACAGAGCGAACAAACATCCCCATGCGTGCAGCCGCCAGGGCAATCGGAATGAGGGAAATCGGATGATTCATAAAACCGGAAGTTAACGGCGTAAAAAGTCATACCGGAAGCAGCATCACAGCCCACTTCCGGTTTTCTTATCATGGCACTCTTTGCAGAGCGATTCCCAGTTGGTCTGATCCCAGAACAGCCGCTGGTCACCCCGGTTCGGGATGATATGATCCACGACAGTCGCCGGGACAATCTTTCCCTCCGCCTGACAGAAAGCACAGAGAGGAAGCTGCTTCAGGAAGATCGCCCGGGCTTCACGCCAGCGGGCATAAGCCTGACAGTAACCGGCGAAGGCTTCCATGTCGTGTTCTGTCAGGATGCCCATGGCAATCAGGGATGGAGCCAGACGCTTCCATTCCTTTTTTGCTTCCGGCATCAGCCATCCCTTGCAGCTTACGTTCTCGATCGAAAAGATAACACGAGGTAAACTTTTTCCCAAGTTATCTCATGTTATCGTTGATAACCGTAAGCCTCAAAACAAGCGCGTATTGAAATCGCAGTTACATTATTCTGCTAATAACGGCGGGCACTGTTCGAACGGCCTTCCGTCAATATTAGCAACAGACATGTCCCGCATGTTCTACGAATGTTGGAGCCTAGAAATGTTGGATTTGACCAACTTTGATACAAGCCGGGTCACAGATATGGGCTATATGTTTAACGAGTGTACAAGTTTGAAATCATTGAATGTCAGT
>JAZUFB010000015.1:0-2854 GCA_045640475.1 Clostridia bacterium | reverse complement strand
AACAACACTGGAAAAACGCCGGAAGAGGTCATTCGAGAGATCGAACTGGAACAGTACCGGATCCTGTAAATGCCGTCCCCTGTCACACATGGAAATCGTCGTTATCCAGTCTGTCCTGATAATACGGGAAATGGGAGAATCCCCACTTGTCCCGATTCAGGTGTTTTTGCTTCATCGTTTTCCCTCAGCCTTTTGTCTGTGATTATGTTTCAATGATATATGCTTTGGTGATCTCGCCGTAGTAGGCCGTATGATAGTCCCGGTTGGCCAGCGGTCCATTGGAAGGGACATCCGCCGGATAATCGCGTTTCCGGATCTCTTCGGGAATTGCGTTCGGATCCTGCTTCTGGCGGTATAACAGTTTACACTCCAAAATGATGGGATACTCTCCGATCCCGGGCACTTCCACGGTATCCGACGGGATCAGTGTCAGATCCATGGCCGCGATCTTGTCCACATCGCGGCCGGAATTCATCCCGCAGAATCCGCCGATCTTTTTGTCGGAGTGTTCCACAGGCACGCTGACCGTAAACTCCGGATGCATGTCCAGCATTTCCCGTGTCAGCCGGTTTTCGCGCACAAAAGTGATAAAGATCGGCTTGCCCCATTCGATTCCAAGGGTTCCCCAGGAGATCGTCATGGTATTGACCTTTTCTCCGTTCTTTGTTGTAAGCAGGGCTCCCTGCTGTAGCCCTTTCAGGATCCTGTCCGCATATTCAAATACATTGATTTCTTTTTTCATCGTGCATCGCCTCCACTCTGACAGTATGGCAGGAACTGTGCCGGTTGTAAAGAAGGGGTTTCGTCCTTTTGCTGCAGGATCCGGATCGGGTTATGTGCGGAGGGAAATGTAAATGTACTGTGGGTGCTCTGCCTTTACGGTCGTTTTTCTTTATGATAGAATAGCTGTGTCGAAATGCACAAAACGTAGAATATTGCCTGCAATATGGTAACAATTGAGTGCGGTTACCGGTTTTTTCATATAAACGGATCGGGATGGTCCAAAGGAGGATACATGGAAAACATTATTCAGGTATTTTTGGATACTGTCGCCGAGTGTGGTGGTGAATCCGCCATTTCGGATACGAACGGTACTTTTACCTATGCGCAACTGTATGATTACAGCATCGCGGTTGCCGCTAACCTGAGAAAAAATGGCGTCGGGCATGGCAGCAGGGTCATCGTGGAGATCCCGAGAAGCAAGGGGTACGCGGCCTGCCTGATCGGGTGCTGGCTGATCGGTGCGGTGACCATTCCGCTGTCGGATGATTACCCGGAGGATCGCCTGGCCTATATCAAGAAGGATTCGCGGTACGAGCTGAGCATCGACGAAGCCTTTGTAAACGCCATGGATCTTTCCTTGCGGACGGATCCCGTGATTCCCGATCCGGAGGATGAAGGCGTTGTGATCTATACCTCCGGATCGACCGGAAATCCCAAGGGCGTGGTGCATGATTTTGCCGGCATGAGCGCGGTGGCGTTCCGAAACGTTCTGCACGACAAATCTGAAAAAACGGAGAGGAACAATACAGCCGGCCTGATTGCCCCGTTCACTTTTGTCGTGGGCATGAGCCATCTGCTGGCCGCTCTGGCGCTGCAAAAGCATCTTGTGATCGTGCCGGATGAGATCCGGCGTGATCCTTTCAAGCTGGCGGCATACTATGACGAAAACAACATTGAATCCTCCTATGTGCCGCCGCGCCTGGTGGATTTCATGCTGAAGCATAACAAATCCCTGAAGATGATCTCGGTCGGATCGGAACGCATCACCAATCTGTATTTTGATGACCATCCCGTGGTCGTGAACGGCTATGGATGCACGGAGATCTTCGGTGGCACCCTCGCGTTCAAAATCGATCAGAAATATGAGAATACCCCGATCGGGAAACCGATCGGAGATGAAAAGGCCTATGTGCTGGATGAAAACGGCAACGAAGCCGATTTCGGCGAGCTGTGTATCGCCGGCCATGTGGCCAAAGGATACCTGAACCGGGAAAAAGAAACGAAACGGTCGTTTATCCGGAACCCGTTCCGGGATCAGGACGGTTTTGACCGTATGTTCAAAACGGGCGACCTGGTTCAGCGCCTTCCCGACGGGAACCTGGTCTTTATCGAACGTAAGGACTGGATGATCAAGATCAACGGCCAGCGGGTCGAACCGCTGGAGGTAGAAAAGACCATCCGCAGGCTTCCGGGGATCGAAGCGGTCGCGATCCGGGATTTCACCGCCCCAAACGGCATTACCTATCTTGCGGCTTATTATGTTTGCGGGGACGACCTGACGGAGGAGAAGATCCGCCAGCACTGCAAGACCAATCTGACTTCCTATATGGTTCCGTCCTTCTATATCCGCATGGATTCCCTGCCGCTCAATCCGAACGGAAAACTGGACCGCAACGGTCTGCCTGAACCGGATATCTCGGCCTTCAAACGGGAGTACGCCGCGCCGGAAGGCCCGACGGAAGCCGCAGTCGCGGACGCGATGGAATCTGTGCTCGGTTGCGGGCGGATCGGAAGAAACGATGATTTCTTCCTCCTGGGCGGAGATTCTGTCAAGGTCATCGAGGCAATCAACCTGCTGGACGCGCTGCCGCTGGATATCGAGACCTTCTTTAACGGAAGGACGCCGGCCGGGATCGTACGCCTGATCGAAAACGGCGGCACGGAAGGTCCTGCCTTTGAACGGGTGGAGAAGGACGCCTATCCGCTCACTTCCTCCCAGCTGGGTATCTACTTCGCGATCGCGGACCGTCCAGAGACCCTGATGTACAACAATCCCATCGCGATCAGACTGACGGCGGATATTGATTCCGCTCTTCTGCTCTCCGCGGTGGAGAAGGCTGTCAACAATCAT
>JAZUFB010000014.1:0-5305 GCA_045640475.1 Clostridia bacterium | reverse complement strand
GCATGACATGATCCAGAAGGATATGGAAAACTACATTGTACGGCCGCAGCTTTATCCGGTATCCGGACTGGTCGGAAGCTGGTATCTGGGAATGAAGGCACTGAAGAAGCAGAATCCGGCCGGATCATGATCTGGGATCCGGATCATTAATTCACAGAGACAGCATTTTCCGTTCTGTACCGAAGGAAAGTATATCCGGAATGAAAACGACAGGCTCCTGACTTATGTCAGGAGCCCGTTTTTGGATGAAAATACCGCCCGGTGCTCAACGGGCGGCAAGGAGGTTTCCCCGGCTCAGCATCGTCTGTCCACGAAACTGAGCCAGAAAAAGGTCATTTTTTCTTCTTCTCCCGTGCGGAGAGGACCACGCTCTGCAGAACAATGAAGAAGCAAAGCATCGCGCCGGTGGTGATGTTCTGCCACCAGGGCCCCTGGTTGCTTAGGCCGGACGTGGTTACGATTGCCTTGATCGTGGTGAGGGTCAGGGTACCGAAGAAAGTACCGATGACATTTCCAACGCCGCCGGTCAGGAGCGTTCCGCCGATAATGGAAGAAGCGATGGCATTCATTTCAGCACCTGCAGCGTTGGTGGCGTTTCCGGCACCGGTATGCATCATGAAAACGAAGCCAGCGATTCCGGCCAGCAAGCCGCTGACCAGATAGGAGAAGAAACGGGTCCAGTTTACGTTCACGCCCAGCATCAGGGCACTGGTATTATTTCCGCCGAGCGCGTAAAGAGCACGACCGCGGCGGGTGTGTTTCAGCATGACAGCGATGATCACCAGGATCACCAGAGCAATTACGACGCCCCATTCCAGACGGGCAGGAATCAGATTGCCGTTTTTCGCGGTATAGCCCAGCGCGGGAATCTCGATCCTGGATTTCATGAAGGCTTTGAAGCCTTCATGGGCAACTTTCTGAGGCTGCACGCTGGCAATGGTGGTCATGCCGCGGGCAAAGAACATGCCAGCCAGAGTGACGATAAACGGCTGGATCTTCAGGAAGGAGATCAGCGCACCCTGAACAACGCCGAAACCGAGCCCGATCGCTACCGCGATGAGGGCGGCGCCGGCAATGGAACCGCCGCCATTCAGATAAAGGATATCCACCATGACGACAAGACCGATCACGCCGCCGACGGAAATATCAATTCCGCCGCCGATCATAACGACCGTCAGAGCACAGGAGATGATGATCAGTGACGCGTTGTTGTTCAGCATATCAAAGAGCTGCTGGACACGCAGGAAACCGCCGCCCCAGATCAGCATCGCGGTCGCGTACATGGCGACAAAGATACCGATCGTGATGAGCATCAGAAGGAGCGCGTTGGTCATCGGGACCCGCTTTTCCTTATTCATAGCACGTTCTGACATCTCAGTTCACCGCCTTTCCGGGTGCATCCGCAATGCCGCCAGCGCGGATCCGTTTCCAAAGCTTTGACAATGTCTGCTTGACAACGGGTGAACCGAGGACGACCAGAATAATGATTACGATGGCTTTGTATGCCTTGACATCCGTGGAACGGACCTTCATGGCATACAGAGTAATCGTCAGCATCTGAATGGCATAGGCACCGAGAATGGAACCGCTGAGCTTGAACTTTCCGCCGCCCAGGTTGTTACCGCCGATGGCGACCGCAAGGATGGCATCCATTTCAATATCCAGAAGCGCCTGCTCATGGTTCAGAAGACCCAGACGGCAGGTGTTGACGCAACCAGAGAAGGCGCAGCAGACACCCAGGATGATAAAGGCAGCCAGTTTCATGGCAATCGGGTTGATACCGTTCTGATAGGCGGCTTTCTGATTGATACCAACTGTCTGGATATAAAGACCAAGGCTGGTGAAACGGAAAAGCAGGGCCAACAGGAGGCCTACCGCGATCACGATCAGAATGGGAGTCGGGATCGGAATACCGGGAATGAAGCTGCCCATGGCACTGACCAGGGGGCTTTCCACGGTGGGGGTCGCGCCGCCGTTGATCCAATAGGCGATGGAACGACCGCAGGTATACAGGATCAGTGTCGCTATCATAGGCTGAATATGGAAGACCGAGACCAACAGTCCGTTGAAGCAGCCGAAGATCGCGACCACCGCGCAGGCAGCCAGGAAAGCGATCAGCATGATGCCGCCTGTGATCTCGCCGGAACGGAGGATCTTGATGAATACACTTCCGCCGATCGCGGCCAGCGCACCGACAGAAATGTCCTGTCCGCCGGAGGCTGCGGTCACCAGGGTCATGCCCATTGCAATGATGACCAGTTCGGACGCGCCGTTCAGGATACTGATCAGGTTACCGGAAAGAACATCGTTACCGGAGTTGTTCTTAATGACGGCAACTGAGAAGAATGAGATATCCCGGATGGCATTGAAGATGACCAGTACCACAATAGCTATAATGGGAACAATGAGCTGCGCGTTGCGGCTCAGGAACAGGGAAAAACCGGTTTTCTTCTTTTCCATTATTCCTCACCTCCCGCGATGGTATGCATGACATTGTATTGAGTCAGTTCCTCGTCCCGGAGTTCTCCGACGATATTCCTGTCACGCATGACAATCAGTCTGGAACAGGTGCGCAGCATTTCCTCAATCTCGGAGGAGATGAAGGTGCAGCTGACGCCGTCTTCAGCCAGCTTGAGTACCAGACGCTGGATCTCCGTTTTTGTTCCGACGTCGATACCGCGGGTTGGCTCATCCAGGATCAGATACTTCGGATGGGTGAGCAGCCAGCGCGCGATCAGCACCTTCTGCTGGTTGCCGCCGGAAAGGCTCCCAATCGGAGTATCCGTGGACGCTGTCTTGATATCCAGAGCCTTGATGTATTCATCAGCGAACGCTTCGGCCTGGGCGCGGGAGATCGGACGGAGGACACCTCTCATGACCTGCGTGGCCAGGATGATGTTTTCACGGACAGACAGATCGGCAATGATGCCGTCCGCCTTCCGGTCTTCCGGCAGATAGCCGATACCCTGCTTCATGGCGTCCGCGGGGCGGGTAATCCTGACCGGTTTTCCATCCACGGAAATCTTTCCACTCTGGATCTTGTCCACACCGAAGATGGCTCGAACGCTTTCGCTTCGTCCGGAGCCGAGCAGACCGGTAAACCCGTTGACTTCGCCTTTCTGAATAGAGAAATCAAAAGGTTTGCCTGTCGCATTGCTCTTCAGCCCGTGGGCTTCATAGACAGGTGTCGTGCTTTCGTCCGCCTTTACGGCACCTGACTTGATGATGCTGAGCTCATCGAGCTCCTTACCCATCATTTTCGCGACAAGTTCCATTCTGGGGAGGTTTTCAATCTCGTATTCGCCCACCAGTTCACCGTTCCGCAGGACAGTGATCCTGTCGCAGACCTCATAGACCTGATCCAGGAAGTGAGTCACAAAGATGATGCCTACGCCCTTTTCCTTCAGACTGCGCATGAGGGAGAACAGCATCTGGACCTCATGTTCATCCAGGGAGGAAGTCGGTTCATCCAGAATGAGAACCTTGCACTGCATGTCCACGGCGCGTCCGATGGCTATCATCTGCTGGATGGCCAGCGAACAGCTGCCAAGCTCCTGACGCGGGAGCGCGGGGATGGACAATTCATCCAGGATCTTCTGTGCTTTCTGCTCCATAGCGCGCTTGTTGGGGAAGAAAGACCTATCGCGGCCGATGAACATGTTTTCGGCAACCGTCAGGTTCGGACAGAGGGTAATCTCCTGATAAACGGTACTGATACCATGATTCTGCGCATCCTGCGGAGAACGGATGGTGATTTTTTTGCCGTTCAGGCAGATTTCACCGCCGTCCTTCGGATGGACACCGGTCAGCACTTTGATCAAGGTGGACTTGCCGGCGCCGTTTTCTCCCATCAGGGCATGAATCTCACCTGCACGCAGATAGAAATTCACGTTGTTCAGCGCCCGGACCCCGGGGAAGATCTTGCAGATCCCCTCCATGGTCAGAATCAGATTATCTTGCATCCCTGTCTCTCCCTTCCGGTCCCGAATCTCTGGGATTACGGGAAAAGCGCGATGCGGAGACCGCGGATATTCTCCACAGTTCCGCACCGCGCCTTAATTCATGATCAAATCAAAGATGAAGGCAATTATTCGCCCAGGCCGTAGGTGGCAACATCTTCTTCAGTGATGGTGGTAGCATCGAAGCCCTTTTCAACGTTGATGATCTTCTTTTCGGCAGGAGCTTCACCACTCTTGATGATGTCGCTGATGATCTGAGCCTGGAAGGGGCTGCACTGACCATCATAGTTCCAGTTACCGGCCTGCAGTTCGCGGAGAGCCCACTTGTTGCAGTCGAAGCCCATTACGATGACATCGCCGTTCACACCATGGGTGATAGCAGCTTCGTCCAGAGCAGCAACAGCGCCCTTGGCCATGCCGTCGTTTTCAGCGTAGATGATGTTGAACTTTTCACCGCTGTTGATAACGGTTTCGGTGATCTTCTTGGCTTCAGCTTCGTCCCAGGTAGCGGTCTGCTGCATCACGATGTTCATGGTGCCGGCGGCAGCCTGTTCGTCCAAAGCAGCGGTACGGCCCAGCTGAGCATCACTGCCCATGGCGCCCTGGATGTGGATGATGTTGTATTCGGGGAGGTTCAGGCTCAGCAGCCAGTTCACAGCGGTAACGCCTTCCTGGGCCATGTCGGAAACGACAGCAGCAGTGTAGAGGCTTTCGTCACAGTCGATCATACGGTCGAAGAGGAAAACGCCGATGCCGTTGTCCTGAGCGGACTGCAGCACTTCGTCCCAACCGGTGGTTTCAGCGGCGGAGATCAGCAGGTAGTCAACACCGTCGGTGATGAACTGCTGAGCGGCGGCCAGCTGTTCGTCATTCTTCAGGCTGTAGAAGGTCTTGGTTTCGTATCCGTTTTCAGCGCTGAAAACAGTTTCGAAATCCTTAACATTGGCTTCACGATAGCCGGATTCAGACGGGGGATTGTTCACGATGCCGACCTTGATGGGGGCGGTTTCGGCATTCACGGTCGCGCACAGAGCGAGAACCATGATCAGAGCGATTACCAGACTAAGGATCTTCTTCATAATGGATTTCCTCCTTGTTTTATTGGTTCCCGAAGGAACTTGCTGATATCATACTAACAGGAGCGGGTCAAGAAAACATTCAATAATTTTTGAGATTTTTATCAAATATTTTGTATTAATGATCTTGTACAAAATAAAAATGATATTTTTTTTCGGAAAAGAAAAATTTTTTTGTGAGCGACAAAAAAACAGCTCTGTACGATTGAGAGCTGCATAGGAAACTGCAAGAGTGAAAATGTGATGGAAATATCCCCTCAGCCGGCAAGC
>JAZUFB010000013.1:0-9852 GCA_045640475.1 Clostridia bacterium | reverse complement strand
ATCCTCCCGGCAGGTATCTGGATTAATATATCAATTTATTGAAGTCGATCAGTTCGTTTTTTACAATTCTAGAATTACTAAACAATTTCCTGTAACAACACCTTATATTACAACAAATACTAAACAATGGAAAGGTCATTTTCCATCAACATATCGTATTTTCTATCAAAACAGTATAGAAATTTACCATAAAGAAAAAAACCCAACCACTTTTTACAATGGTTGGGCGATCACTATCAAACCGGTTTCTTGATCAGAACAACCTTGTCCGGATATTGATCAAAGAAGTATTCCAGTGTTTCTTCTTTTATTATTACATTTTTACAGCCATTCCCTTTGCGTCCTTTGATACGCTCTTTACATTCCCAAACAAAAGAATACTTCGGTACAGCTGGATTGGGTGAGTTTGTATTTTTCATACGCCTTTGATATGGCGATCCGCAGCAACCACAAAATACTTTACCATAATATTCATGAGATCTGCTACAGTGGCGAACACGGTAGTCTCTTTCTATCTTTTCATCCTTAAGACGTAATTGAACTTTGTCCCATGTATCTCTGGATATGATTGCTTCATGATCATCAGACACATAATTGGTAATGTATTCTTTTTCTTTGTCGGGCTTCTTGGTAAGAAAGTCTTTAGGGGCATCTTTCTGTAGTTTTTTATCTCCAACATATGTTTCATTAGAGAGTATTTTCTGTATAACCTGATGTGTAAAAGGTTCACCAACTGTTTTTCTATGGATTCCCTGCAAATTCAATTGATTACAGATGTCAACAATTCCTTTGCCTGAAGCATACAGATCAAAGATTATTCTGATCACTTCCGCATCCTGGTTCGGTACATATTTGCCATCGCGAACGTCATAACCAAGGATCAGGTTTTGATGTGGAGTATAGTCGCCAACTTCCACTCTGTGACGAATGGCTGTTTTGAGATTTTCACTTATTGACCTGCTTTCATCCTGTGCAATAGCACACATTAGTGAAAAAATCAGATTACTGGTCGGCTCGTCTGTACGCAGGTGTTCCTTTTCAAAAATCACGATTATATTCCGGCTGCTTAACTCTGAAGTGTAACGCTGGCATTCAATGATATTGCGGGAAAAACGAGATATGCTTTTACAAAGAATAATGTCGATTTTTCCGTCATATGCGTCTTCCATCATTTGCATGAATCCTTCTCGTTTATCTGCAGACAGTCCCGATCTTGTATCAGAGTATATCCCAACGAATTCCCATTCAGAGTTTCCTTTTATATATGCCGTATAATAGCTCTGTTGAATCTCCAAACTTTCTTCCTGTTCGCAGCGCCCTGTACTGACACGGCAATATGCAGCAACTTTTTTCTTTTTTGTTCTTTGATGAGAAGTGGCTTCAACCTTTCGGACTTTCATAAACGCATACCTTCTTACATACTATCTGTTTTCTGATTCTCATCGGTGGCCGGAATATCGTCACAATTGACTACTGAAAGCCCCATTCTGTATCTGTTTTTTACCTTTCCGCGTTTTCCCAGTGCCTCAATAAACTGGTTATATTTTCTCGCAACATTCATTGGCTCCATATGATCATCAGGAATACATAGCGGAAGTTTGTTCGTTTTTTTATCTTTCCACGTTATCGTGACTGTATCATTTCTGTTCAAAGTGATAGTGTCAACAAGGTCATCAAGCCAATAGTACTCAACGGTTTCAATATCTGTACTATACTGCATATGCAAAGCCGATAACATTGTTTCATTGAGAATACTTTGGACAATCAGATACTTTCTGCAACCATCCGGACCATAGCACCCCCATGCACCGCCTTTGTTATCTTGGGATTTTGCCAGATATACACCATCAAGACTTCCATGTACCAAAGTCTTTCCGCAATACGGACACTTCAACATTTCATCATATGGATACCTGCAATTACCATTCCTGACGTTACGAAGTTTGAAGATTTTCCCTGCTTGTTCATATAGATGTTTATCAATCAGTGCTGGATGCGCATTGTGGACATGATATATAGGTAATTCACCGTTGTTCTTTACCATTTTATGTGTAAGGTGGTCAGTGACATAGTTCCTTTGAAGAATAACATCACCCGTATACTTTATGTTTTTCAATATACGGCTAAGCTGATTCGTATCCCATTTCCCTGAAAACGGAGCGGGAACCTTCCGTGATATCAGGTCTTTTGCAATCATAGACGTTGATTCTCCGTGAACAAATCTGGTGAAAATTCCTCGTACTACATCTGCTTCTTGCGGAACGATCTGATACATTTCTTTTTCAGTATGCCGATAACCATAGATAGGAATAGCAATCTCCTGTCCCGCTTCAAATCTTTTCCGCATTCCCCATTTTACATTTTCACTAATGCTTCGACTTTCTTCTTGAGCAAACGCGGCCATAATCGTTAACAACATTTCAGAATATGATTCTGAAGTGTCGATACCTTCTTTTTCAAAAAGGATCTGTACACCCATCTTCTGAAGAAGACGAACATAAGTTAAGCAGTCTGCAGTATTACGCGCAAATCTGCTGATGCTTTTTGTAATGATATAGTCAATCTTGCCGGCTTCACAATCATGAATCAGTCTTTGAAAGCCCTGACGCTTTTTTACACTTGTTCCCGATATTCCTTCATCAACATATATTTCAACCAGCTTCCAGTCGTCATGCAATCCGATCTGATGTCTGAATGCATTCATCTGATTATCCAGACTATAAAGCTGTTCTTCGCTGTCTGTACTCACTCGACAGTAGGCTGCAACTCGAATACGGTTTTTGTATTCTGCTTTTGTTTCATCCGGTGCATATATTTCTACATACTTTTCTGGCGGCACCGGTCTCGATGAACATGGGACATTCATTTCTGCAACTTCAGACATTTTTCCCTCCGTCTATTATCTGTCTTTCCAACTTGTATCATTAATAATTTTTTCTCTTTCCGGGCTCATATTGATATATGATTGCGGTATCTTGTGATCCATCAGAAATTGAACCCGATCAAAAACATTCCTGCTGACTATCGGTTGATGATGTTCCTCTATATAGTACCTGTCTCTGTAACCGCGATTGACCACTTGATGACCGGGAGTCATACATACAGTCCCATGTGAGTAAAAATCACCAATGTATACAACATTGCGAAGCATACGTCTGACTCGTCTTTGTTGCCAGATCAATCCCGTATTCTGTTTTCTTTCTAAAGTGTTCAGAGCATAAAGAACATCCTGATAATTTCTTCCTTTCGCAATCATGTTAAATGCGATTCGGACTCTTTTGGCTTCTTCTATGTTTATCTTCCAACGATCAGGTCCGGAAGATATATATCCATATGTTGCTCTGCCCAGCGGTTTACCTTCCGCTGCGTGTTCTTCATGACTCTTTCTCGCGTTCTGACTGATACTGTTACTTTCTTCCTGTGCTAATGCAGCAAATATGTTCAGTATCAGTTCGCACCTGTAGTCATCAGTGCGTATACCTTCTCTTTCGAAAACTACCGTGATACCTTTAGAATGGAGTCTGTGAACTAGCTCGACAAAATCAGCCATATTCCGCGTAAAGCGTGATACAGATTTAGTCAGGATCAGATCAATCTTCCCAGCTTCGCAATCTGCCATCAAACGATTAAGTCCATTACGTCCCTTTGTCTTCAGACCGCTTTTCCCTTTGTCACCATATATCCCAACCAGGATCATTTGCGGATCGGCAGTAATCTTTGCCCTGTAGTATTCCATCTGGGTTTCGTAAGAGCCATCCTGTTCCTCAAGCATTGTACTTACTCTACAATAGGCTGCAACACGAATGCACGGTTTTGTTTCCTGTTCCATTTTCATCATCCCTCAGCATTTTCAGTTCCGTATGCTTTTCATCATAGATGAAAAGCACGGTTTCATGAATATGATATTCATTGGATATCTGTATCGGTAGTCTGTCGAAGGATCCGTTGACAGACTTGACATTGGTTTCATTGTAAGAAAAAATGAAAGTTTATAGCAAAAAGCGGGACTAACCATCATCTTGGTATTAGTCCTGCCTGGATTATTTTGTGGCAACCTTGTGTAAACACTATATAAAAAGGTTGCTTTTTGCCAATTGTGATGAATCACAACAATCGTAACGGAATAATAGTAGCAAGCAGGGCAATGGTGCTACCATTGCTCTTTCTGCTTGTTGGTGGCCGTGCCCCCAATCCCCTGGGAGCATCGCGTTGCGATGCGGCTAGTTTTTCATTTTCAGATTGTTACTATGATTCGCTAGATCCTTACCCGGCATATCGTGGGTGTCTTCATCAGTGCCTAACAGTTCTACGATGTTTGATTTGACATTCATTATTTCACGCAATTCACCATTCAAATTCTTTAAATCAGCACGATCAGCCTGTTTCTGTGTTTTCAATTTCTCAAATTCTGCTGAGATATCAGCGAGCTTCGGCATCTGTCCATGTGCAGAATCATACGCATGTTTTGCAGCGATATGTATATCGATCTGTTCTTTGTGTTCATTATAAAAAGCTTTTGACCAGCCGGAATCATGATACTGAACATATATATCGCGTGTCCTGCGATAATCAGTTATCACTTTTCTCTGTGATATCAATTCATTCATTCGTGTATCAGCTTCCACAATCCTTGCTTGTAGTTTGTTCCGCTTAGCTGTCATTTCCCGCATACGTTTTTCAAGATCAGCACGGTTTTCTATCTTATGATTTTTGATGAAAACCATTGTTTTCGCCATGGCTTCTGTATTGAAACGCTGTGCCCATCGTTCATAACCAGCGCCTTTTCCGGACCGAAGCTTTGCTTCAATATCAATGATAAGTCCAACTTCGCCAATATATCCACGATATTTACGGGGAATATGTTTTCGTTCTCCATTGAGTACAGTTCGCAAAGACTCTTCTGAATACGTTTCTCCGAGAGTGTCGATACGAATATACTTTTTTCCATTAGGCGGCAGAAAACTCATTTGCTTCCCGCGCTTAATCTTCCAGCCGGCTTCTTCAATTAGTTTCATCAAAGCATCAAACCCATCCGGCTTTTTCTGTAATGCTTCATCAATTGTCATACACAGTTGCTCGCGCAATGTTGGCTTAACACTTCGGCCCTGCCACTTATCATAAGAAACATCATTGAATTTCTTTTCCGTTATGATAGAAAGTCTGTGTTCCATACATATCTGGTCGCTAAGCCTGCCAAGTGCTTTACCTGAACCAAGGAAATTCCGAAACTTGTGTTCACAGTCTATGTCTACAGCATTCAGCTCAATATGATTATGTATGTGTCCTTTGTCCGTATGAGTGGCAACGATAAATGCATGTTTTCCTTTCAGGAAACGCATGGCAGTCTCGTATCCTATCCGATTTGCCTCTTCCGGAGTGACTTCACCTGGAGCAAATGATTGTCGGAGCTGATAAGCAATAACTTCATTATCATGATGCCGCCCCGTCTTCGCCATGTATTCTTTTCGTGAAAGAACGAACTCCTGATCTACAGTTTCCGGCGAACAGGCATACGCTGAAATGAGTTCTCCGTTCTCTGTCTTTTTCGGATTCTTAGCATAATCTATTCTATCCTTCAGGCACTGAGCCGCGGATTTTCCTTTATTGATATGCATCGCTATCAGTCTTGTTGTTGCTATGGCTAACATCACTCCTCGTATTCAATTATTACTTAGCAGATCCAAATTGATTCAAAGTCATCGTGACATATCATTTCTTTTGTGTGTTTCGCTGTCTTTGGTATGCTCAATTGGTTTCGCTTTGTTCAACTTGCGTATTGAATATTCCGGATCATCACATCGTTGGGTCTCGGTCATTTGATACACAATGTCTTCTGCATTTCCAAACCATATTTCATCATATTCGGGTTGGACCTTCCATTGACCATCTTCTAGCTTGATATAATCAAGCTCCATGCTGTCCCTTAAGACGGTTCCAACCGGCATAAGATCAATCATTCGTGGTGCCTGCTTGCGTATTTGATCAGTGTCCCTTGTTGCAATCAGATTGCAAAACAGGTCAACTAATCTATCCTGATCAATTGGTTTATATATAAACAGTGGTGACAAGTGTGAGATACTACTAGAAACGTCAATACTGTCTTGTGGTCTCCGCAACTTTCTTCCGAGTCTGTCATCATACTTATTCCAATCTCCGTCATAACGCTTCACATATGTTTCCGGGCCAGCTTTGATAACTGTACCAGGAGACATTTCTATGACGGTCTTATAATGCTGCATTGAACCGTATCCCAGAATAGCATTATCCTGTTTTGTATATAATTGACTATCCTCAACAGCACATGCAGTTTGGATCACTGCATTTCTTTCCTTTAGATCAGATGGAAGTTTTTCTTTGTCTATTGGCTTAAATGCCCAACCGGCTATACTGACATCCCACATTCCATCATCACGCGGAGCGAAGACATAACCTCGTTTGTCTGTATATTCTTTTTTCTGTATCACGATTGATGCCCTCATAAAAAAAGCCCACGACATTGTGAGCTGTTAATATCCGTATATTTTCTTTGATCATATGATTCTTCAAAACAACTACAACTATCACAAAAAGCCCTGCGTACTGTGCAGAGCTTCGAAATTAGTGTTTTCTTTCGAATAAATCCTATTCAGGTTGAGGTAACACATAACCCTCGGTTAAGCTCCACAAATAACTGCGACCTGAAACAGCTATCTGCTTCAATGCTACGTTAGACAATCCAGTTGTCATCTGCACACATTATATGCACTCATATAACAAAAATCAATCTCTTAAGCAAATGCTATCATCAATATGGTTTCAATAATTATATACCGCATTCCTGAAGGATTTTCCCTACTGCTTCCCAAATGGACAACGAAGGATTTTCAGAATAATATGAAAAACCTTTATACTTTATCGGCTTCTGTCCAGCACTTTCTTTTCTTTCCATAATATATTTGGAACGCTTTACAGCTTCCTTAACATCTGCAATTGTTAATTTCGACAAACACCGTTTGAAGTTTGCTTCGTGTTTGTACTTGTCGAGATCTTCGAAGTGCTCATCAAAAGCCTTGTTGATCGGAGATAGATACTGAGAACGATGGGTTAATGTTCCATTCAAAGCTTGCTTGTGAAGCACCATCCATAATTCAAATGTGAAATTGCTATAGCCAAGGTTGTATTGGATTCCCTTTTGCTTTTTTGCTTCCTTAAGCTGATCCAGGATATCTTTGAATTTCTGCTGATGTACAGGTTCATTACTTTCTACATCACAGATATGCGTAATGACCGGAGTCGCCAGGTGATTACTACCTTTGGCATATTTCAACGGGCGTTGTTCCACCACGGCCTTGATAGACACATTGCACTCCGACTGACCAGAACCGTTTATGGCATGTTCCAGCCATTCGAAGTACCACTTTTCTGTCTCACCTTCTACCGTGAACATGTATTTACGCGTGATATTTTTCTCAGTCATGATCAGTGACCTCGTTTCTGGTGATGAGCTTTTCAATGATAGGTGAAAAATCGATATCTTTGATTGCACCATACTGACTGATAAAATAGTTTTTCATATAATCCGCACCCTTACGTACACCGTTTGGTCCAGATGTTTTGAAATCTGAGAGCGAATAATGCGTACTCTCATGCGTTTCATCATTACGTTCCACAAACTTAATCTCGTCTCTTCTAAACAGGTTTGCATCAAGGAAAATCGGATTATGAGTGTTAAATACAAGTTGAGCATGGTTCTTATTGACTTCATCATTATGAAAAATATTAATGATGTTCATCAGAGCCATAGGGTGAATAGAAGCATCAAACTCATCCATTACAAGTGTACTGCCATTTAGCAAAGCATCAATCACAAGCGGAAACTCATTAACAAAACGAATGGTTCCGTATGACTCAAAGATATCTGCAGGGATGATAATTTTCTTGTCTTCAAAAATGGAACAAAGAACTAAATCTTTACCATTTTCTATTTTCTTATATCCCAGCGCATTGGATTGAATACCAAATGCAGATGCAGCGTCCGTTAACGTTTTTTCTATATAAACAGTATCGTCTTTGGGATCAACAAACGTACGAATCGTGTGAATGGCATCACTTCGATAAATAACCATAAACTTATTATCTATCCAGTTCATGATTCTAGACGAAAGCGCCTGCGAGAAAATGGTCTTAAAACCACTTGTGAGGAATAAGTCTGTAGTATTCAAACTGCCTTGTGCAATTTCATATGCTGCCTCTGCGTTTTTGCTAGAGGTGCTGTTCAGAAACAACCTTATGCAATCTGGAAACTCAATAATCAATTCTTCACTGCGTTCGAACACTCTTTTCTCATTTATGTAAAGTTTTTCCGAGAGTATTTTTCTCGGATAATCCTTATCCATAAATGCACCAAGATCCATTGAAATGGAATAATCAACCAGAAGGTTTCCATCGATAAATCTGATTGCAAAATCTGTTGATTCGTCATGCGCGTTTGTATTTGGAATCAGCTCTAATGAAAAAGATGCTTGATTAGGATTAAAGGCATTATCTGCGTTCTTGATATTCCCTCTGAGCATAATCATACGAAAAGTGTCCATAGCACCAATCAAGTTAGTCTTTCCGGATGCGTTAGCTCCATATACTACTGCGGTCGAGAGACAATTATATGTATTTCTACCAACTTTTTTAGAAAATACACTATAATCCAATCCTTTTTGCTTGGGAGCAGGAACCATTGAAAACACTGTTTCTTCCCTAAAAGATTTGTAATTCTTGGTTCTAAATTCCAGCAGCATAATCAATCACCTCATTTTGCAAAATATCTGCAAATCGATTATATTATACGCTCAAATGACCTATTTGACAATAGACGGAGCGTTTAATTTGCAACAAAACTGCAAAACAAGCAAATGCGAGCTGAAATCAGAAAAAGGAACTAACTGTATATGTGTTCTAAAGTTATGTCGCTACAGATTCCGTCATTGTCTTTTTTGTTTCGTTCGTTCCGTTCGTTCCACTTTGGAACGAACGAATAAAGTAACTCACATAAGGCATGACTGCAGTATCTAATGATACGTTTCATTCCTTCAATCTCAGCATAATAGTCCTTCAAAAACAGATAGCACATGATCAATCCTGTTCAAAAGGAAGTTTGAAATCATCGGCAATCCAATCGGGCTAGCCAAGAGTGTAAGAACTGCAAACGCGATTCCGTTTTCCCAGTATCCAATACAGAACTCGATCACACTCAAAATAGCAAACACGGAAGTACAGAAGCCGATAACTGATGATGCGATTGATGTTATAAAGGCAGTTAATCCAAGTATAAGTCGCAGCATCATCATTATAGGTGCCAGTACAATTCGAAGCAGTTTCTTCATGATATTTATCATCCTTTCATATACAGGATTCCAATTTGCTCAGTATCTGCCGCAATACTTTCCATAATTCCTGTTGGTTCTCCTGAATCTCATACAGTTCAGTTTCGTAAATGTGTCCGCCGGTATTCTCTCGTTTAGCGATCTGGTTGATGTTTGCTGTCATATTACTTAGCAGTCGGATCATTTCTTGTATTTCCGGAATGTCCAGATGAAGCACATAACCTTCAAGCACCATTTTACGAAGGAAGGAAGAAAGATTTCCAAGGCCTGATTTCTGTTGCATCTGAAGGATCTGTCCGAGTTCTGCATCTGACACCTTGAAGTGCAGGACATTTTGCTTTCTTCCTTCTTTCATAATCATTATCTCTCCGTTTCTATAGTGCCGCAAGGCTGTCGATGCTTGTTATCAAGAACACCGACAGCCTGGATCATATTACGTATCTCATTCTTTTTTCTTACTTGCGGGAGCAATCCGAATAAACCAGCAATACTGTCG
>JAZUFB010000012.1:0-5601 GCA_045640475.1 Clostridia bacterium | reverse complement strand
CCGGGATATGAACAGCCGATGGAACTGTTTCTGGTGAAGGAGATTAAATAGGACGAAATCCTCATCAGTCAGCTACGCTGACAGCGTCTCGCCTGCGGGCTCGGTCAGATTCGGCTCTGAATGCCCACCGGGCATTCATTCACTACCGAACCAGCGCTTCGCGCCCCCAAAGGGGAAGCCAAGGGAGAACGCGCTCCTCATCACCGCCTGACGGCGGAGCTTCCCCTCGGAGAGGGGAAGCCGAGAAACGCTGGAATACATTAATCCAAAAAACAGCCCGCTTCAGCGAAAGGCGAAGTGTCATAAGCAAGTAAACGAAACAATACTTCGGCTGACGCAGGAATTGACTTTACGCACAGGGATGCAAGAAACTCTTGCTTCCTGTGTGTTTCACTTATATATTTTTAGAGGTGGTTGTGTCGGTTCGTGATGTGGTTCAGTTTGTCATAGGTATAGTACCGATTGTGCTCGTGGTGTAGACATAGGCGGACTTGTTCAAGATATTGCTGCCGCGGTCATAGGTATAAATCCATGTCGTGCCAAAGGTGCTGCCGGTCGGATCGTTCGGGTCGTTCACGCGGGTCAACTGTCCCAAAGCATCATATTCATAGGTTGTTGTTACGCCGTTACGGGTCTCGCTGGTGATGTTACCTCTGTTGTCGTAGGTACCACAGAATGGTTTTGTTGTTGCCATTGGCAAATTGCTCAACTCACATTCACCAAATGTTCGGCCGCCATCGGTGCTCAATGCGACAGCGGCATTGTACTTACCATCCGTAAGCGCAGACTGGTTCCGCATTACCATAAGCACACGATTTCCATTGGCCCATGCTGCCGCTTCGGTGAATATCTCACCATGCGTATCGGGTTTGAACACTTCCCAATGCGTCAGGTCATCACCGTTGCTGATTGCGGCGGCTGCAAACCAGTAAGTATCGCAGCCCGCAATCAGCCAATTACCATTCTCTAATCTTGTCGGCGCTCCCAGCGGCCAGAAATCATCACCGACGATCCCCATGGCTTTCCAGCTACAGCCGTCATAACGCCATGCTTCCATCTGCAGATTCAGAAAGTGAATCGAGCGAAATCCCTTTGACGACAGAGGCGGTTCTCCCAGCCCGTTGAATCGCGGTCCAAAGCACCATAATGCATCATTGGTCGATATGAAAACGCTATGGCTGTTCGCGTGGCCAGAAGGCGGAGCAATGTGCTCCGCCTCTGTCCACGATTTTCCCCGGTCATCGCTCCAACGGATAAGCAACTCTTCCGTGATTGAATTTTCATCCTTTGAATTGAACGCAAAGCATACTGCAATACGTTTTTTCCAAGAATCGACCGCAACCCCATGAAGAAAATTCGGTCTGCCGCTTTCCTTTACCGTATCAAATACTCTATGGTATTCAATATTGGAAGGCCGGTTAAGCGAATCGACGCTTCCATCAAGCAATCTGAACATTTTTCCACCCTCATGCTCCGATCATTTCGTTATACCACGCTGCGTTTCCCATCTTTATCTAGTTTGGATATTAGATGCAAACATGATTGAAGCTTCTTCAGGAACATCAAATTACCTATTGCAACCGTTGAGACTGTAGCAACACAGGAAATTTATGGTTTACATCCTATCATGTGTAAGTCAGCTAAGATTGAGCACGGATTACTTCAATTTAAATGCAGTTTCGATATCGTGTACTTCCTCAGGGCTAATATGGATAATCTCACCAATGTCTTTAGAAGCAATGATGGCACGAGCGCTGTAATCGAGCACCTCCAGTTTGTCAAATGCATTCAGAAGTGTATTACCCACGACAATAACGCACTTATTGTCGACAATCAGCACAGGTGTAGAAGAGTTGAAGGCCGCAGCTGTTCCTGCAATGTCCAATGTCGAGGAAGCGTAAGGAACGCGCTTAACATTACGCAATGCAATATAGCTCTCTGGAATCGTGCGGGAATCGAATTCCGCATCCGTTACGGCAAACGCCATGATTGCGGACGGATGCGCAATAATCACCGAGTTGATATCCGGATGGCCGTCAAAAATGGCTTTGATCAGGAGCGCGGCGCGGCTTGGTGTCTTTCCGGCTTCACACATTCCGTTTTTGATGCGGACTATATCCTCAGGCTCCAGATACTTGCGGTCTTTCATGTACGGAGTTACAAGAAATGATCCGTCGCTGAGCCGCATGGCGAAAGTTCCCTGTGTGCTGTTGAACAAGCGCTGATCATACGAACGGTGTACCAGTTTGCAGATATCGCGGCGTCCCGCCTTTTCCTCGCTGGTAACTACATTCGCAACGAATGCGTCAAGCGTAGGATGCCCCTTTTCGCTTTCCAGAGCAATCTGAGAATCCGTCAGGGTGCGCGGAACACCCAGTTTCTTGGCGTCGATCTCGATTCTGCCGCAGAAGTCCAGCGTTTCAAATGCCATAAAGGCATGGAACAGATCGCTGGAGCCACAGACGACACCGTGGTTTTCCAGCATGACCGTGTTATGTCCCTCGGCGAATTTTTCCGCGATATTGCGACCGAGCGCTTCGCTTCCGGGAACCTCGTATTTGGCCATGGCTACGGAACCGCAAACCAGCTTGGCATTGGGAATCATGCAGATGTTCGGAATCTTCCGCGCAAGAGAAAACGCCACGAGGGTCGGCGGATGGGCATGCACAATACCGTGCAGGTCCGGACGGATACGGTAGATTTCTTTATGGAAGGGAAGTTCCACCGAAGGCCTGTGCGGCCCCAAAATCGTACCATCCGGCTTCACGCAGTTAATGTCATCACGCGTCAGACTTCCTTTGTCAATGCCTGAGGGCGTAATCCAAATATCACTGTTTTCATCGAGAATTGAAAGGTTTCCACCGGAAGTCGTGGTCATTCCGTATTGATAGATACGGTTCATGATCATAACTAACTGATCGGCCGGATGCATTAGTTCAAAATTCATAATTATCACCTTGCTTTATATGTATCTATTAATCTCTGCAGTAGTTCACTTCCGGCAGTCCAGGGCATTCCAGCTTCACGCTTACGTGACCGTTATCGGGACGGATCAGGAACTGGCATCTTCCGGCGAAGGTGGAGATTTTATCGGTGACATCCGGCTGAATGCCATTGGGATTTCCGTTTCCGGCGCCGATCAGAGTGCCCTGCTGTACAGTGATGCAAACTTCGCGGTCGATCCCTTCTCCCGCGGCAGCATGACCATTTTCGTCGAGGAGACGGATGTTCAGGATGGAGCAGTCATACTCTTTTTCTTCGGAGGCGTCCGTCACTTCAAGCCGGGTCACAGGGCCTGCGGTGGTGATGGTCTCGGTGATCCTCTGTCCGCGGATCTGTGCGATTGCCTGAATCTCGCCAGCTTCAAACGGAACTTCCCATTCGGCTCTGTTCCGGTATACCGCTTTGGTGCCGCAGGATTTGCCGTTCACAAGCAGCGTTACCTGTTCGCAGTTGGTCATCGCGCAAACGCGGACGGTCTCCCCTGCCTTCCAGTTCCAGTGCGGCAGAAGGTGCAGCATGGGTTCTTCGGAGTAGTAACTCCTCAGCATGTAGAACGTGTCTTTTTCGAAGCCGCAGTTGTCGGTGAGCCCCCAGTGCGAGAAGACGCTGGGCCATTCAAACGGCTGCGGTTCGCCGCGGTAATCGAATCCGCCCCAGACGAACAGACCCGCCACATGTTCGGCAGCCCGCACTTTTTCCATGGTCTCCTGCAGCGGCTGACCGAATCTTGCCGTGGTCAGGCCATAGGAATTGTACACCTGCTTTTCCGGATCGTCCCGATATACTCCGCGCGTTGCATAGAGAGGGCCGTTTTCGGTGCCCACCATGGGATGCCCCGGACGTCTCTCGGCATACTTCATGTAGTCATTTACGAAATAGTTCATGCCGGCGACATCGAGCACATCGGAAGCATTCTCGCGGGTCAGCACGCCTCCGTTCATGGCGGCCGTGACCGCGCGGGTGCTGTCATTGAGTTTGACCCTGCGGAGCATCTTCTGTGCCATTCGCAGCCCGCGTTTTTCCGCCTGCCAGGGTTCCTCATTGAACAGACTATAGAGGAAGACGCAGGGATGATTGCGGCAAAGCAATACCATTTCGTCCAGCTGCTTCATGACCTCGTCCGAGGTGCGGTAATGACGGTTTTCGGCCATGACCAGCATGCCGAGCTCATCACACGCGTTCAGGAAATCCTCGGACGGACAGTTATGGGCGCAGCGATAGGCATTGCAGCCCATCTCTTTGAGCTTTTTAACCCTGTAGCGGGTCAGTGACTTATTGATCGCGATGCCGACTCCGACATGATCTTGATGGCAGCAGATGCCGTTGACGGGAGTCTTTGTCCCGTTCAGATACATCCCGTGATCTGTCCATTCGATATGGCGGAAGCCGAAGGAAATCACTTCGTTTTCTACCTGTTTTCCGTCGATTGCGAGACTGATTTCGGCAGTATACATCACGGGATCATCGGGTGACCAGAGCTTCGGCTCATCTACGCTGCCGGAGAGGACCGCTTTGCTCTGACCGAATGTCGTGCAGCTTTGATTTGCCTTCATCGAGCAGACAAGCGCACCGTCCGGAGAATAGATCCCAGCGCTGATCTCATATTCCGTCGATGCTCCCGCGCAGGTTTCCACCATGGTCTCGACGCTGATGTCCCAGTTTTTCTCATTCCGGACGGGACGGATGAATGTTCTTCTATGCGCCAGATGGGTTTCCGGTTTGATATAAATGTGCACGGGACGGTAGATACCGGCGCCTTCATACCACCAGCCCTCCCAGCGCGTATTGTCAACCGAGACAACGATGATGTTCTTTTCTCCGGACAGCAAATAGTCCGAAATGTCCGTCGTGAACCCGGTGTATCCGCTCTCGTTTCTTGCCGCAAGCACACCGTTTACATAGACGACGCTCTCCCCCATGATCCCCTCAAATTCGAGGAGGACACAGCTGTTTTCATCATATTCGGGGAGCTCGAATTCATTATAATACCAACCCGTCCCTCTGGGTTTGAAGCCATTGGACGGATACTCATCGGGCTGCGATGATTGATACGTATTCCAGTCATGAGGAAGGCATACTTCCTGCCAATCGTTCTCCTCCAGAAATACCTTCATGTCACCGACTTCGCCGCCGGCTTTCGCTACGGCATAGCATACATGATGATCTACGCGTTCCCAGCGCTTCACATCGCCATAGCAGAACTTCCACCCTTTGAGCAAATCAATTTTCATGTATCCCGTTCTCCTTCGCCGTCATCTCTGCTTAGCCGATTATGCCTGACTAATTATAAACCATTACTTACATGATGGCAATTATTTTTTCTATGTATGACTTTTCCCTAACGGCTGCCTCCGCGAAAGAGGCAGCCGCAAGTATACTTTTCGCTTATTTCTTGTACATGGGGCCGTATGCGGCGCAGGCGCGGTAGTCAGCGCCCTCTTTGTCCATGCCGAAGGGGTTCCATGCTGCGGGACGGAAGATGTCCTCTTCAGGCACGTTGTGCATGCATACGGGAATACGGAGCATGGAGCACAGGGTGATAAGATCGGCACCGATGTGGCCGTAGCTGATAGCGCCGTGATTGGCTCCCCAGTTCAT
>JAZUFB010000011.1:0-12778 GCA_045640475.1 Clostridia bacterium | reverse complement strand
GTCTGGCCATTCTTTCTGACCGGAATCTCACTCCATGTATAACTGGTGGTATCAGCACTCAGGGTGACAACGGAGTATTCTTCGCCGTCTGCCAGCAACTGCACTGTATACTCATCACGCATGCCATCCTGATTGCTCTTGTCATCCCAGACTTTCTTCACGGTCACACTGGTCGTCTTGGGTGTATAGCTGTTGGTGATCGTATTACCATTGACACTCTTCTCGTATTCAGCCGGTACTCCGGTCTCATCGACAGTGTATTCAATGGTCTTACCGGCTGCTCTGGTCGGAATTCCGCTCCAGGTGTAGCTGGTTTCGTCGGCAGTCAGTGTGACAACAGAGTATTCATGTCCGTCGGCGTACAGTTTTACTGTGTAGTCAGCACGCTTGCCGTCCTGGTTGTCCGCGTCATCCCACACCTTGGTCATTGTATAGGTTGTGGTCTCAGGAGTGTGAGTGTTGGTGATCTCGAAGGTGTCTGTGCTGTAGGTCGTGGTATAGCCTTCGATAGCATCGATTTCAGCCACGCTGTAGACTGCTTCGATACCTACTTCTCCTTCGACATACGCCGGCAGCTTGCTCCAGGTGTAGGTCCAGCTGTTGGTTGCGCTCAGTTCGACTGCATCGCTGTAGTTTACGCCGTTCTGATACAGCTGCACGCTGATCTTTTCGGAACGGATGCCATCCTGGTTGTCCGCGTCGTCCCAGATCTTTGTGACAGTCTTTTTAACTGTTGCGGGTGTATGGCTGTTCGTGATGGTGTTGCCATTGACGCTCTTTGTGTAGTCCGCAGGTACTCCGGTTTCATCCACTGTATAGGTGATCGACTTGCCGCCCGCGTTGACTGGAATGTTATTCCAGGTATAGCTGGTCTTGTCTGCGGTCAGGGTGACTACGGAGTATTCTTCTCCGTTGGCATACAGAGTGACTGTATAGTCGGCACGCTTGCCGTCCTGGTCATTTTCGTCATCCCACACCTTCGTCACAGTCACGCTGGTAGTTGCGGGTGTATGACTATTGGTGAACTTTATTGTTCCGTTAATAGTTTTCGAAATAGACTTCAGTTCATAAGGAACATCATTTTCAAATGCAACTTCAGTAACATCATAGATCCAAAGTACTGAACTTTCATCAGAAATATACTTGGGCAGATCTTTGAAAATGTAGGTCCATGAATTTCCTGTTGAATCCACTGTCAGGTTTTCTGTGCCTGGCCCTACTTCGACAGTTGTTACCAGTTCCTTATTTTCACTGTCTCCATCCGGATATTTCCAAAGATTGAAACTGACAGTTTCCGGACGTACATCGTCCTGATTACTGTTGTCATCCCAATATTTTTCAATAGCAATGTCCTTTGTGGATTTTACAGAATATGTATTTGTAATATTGTATGTCTGATTTTCGGCATCATAAACATAGGTGGGATCATATCCCAATTCAGACATATCAGGTTCTGTAATGGTATATTCAATTGTTTTGTCATCTTTATACTGATCCGGCATAAACGCCCAGCTCCATGCAGGGCCCATGACTTCACGAATATCTTCTACTACAACTTCACCATCAACTGTACCGGTCAATAATACTGTCAATGTTTCCGGTCGTGTTCCGGCTGCGTTATTATTATCAACCCATGTTTTATGACCGGTTATGGCAAAAGTATTAGGCTTCCATTGAGCAAACAAATAAACAATTCGTTCATTCTGATTTCTGAAATTTTTCTCAATCAGCTCAATATCGTCACCGGGATAATACCAGTCACCACTACCGTCAGCACTGGTATTCCATCCGGTAAAGGTGTAACCCTGACGGGTCAGATTAGCCAGTTCTCTGTCTCCGACTTTCTCTACAGGAGCTGCAACAGTAGCCACCGTGCCGATTTCCTGACCGCTTAGACCTTCAGGTACCTTGCCTGTTCCGCCGTTACGTTCATAAACCAGACCGCAGGTCAGTTTACCGCCTTTGACTAAAATACCGTCAACATGGAACGAAGGGGCACCTCCGCCGTTACCTGCGCTGGACTGATACTTGATAACATAGAAACTGATAGTATCTGTTTCCGGATTATAATCAGGGGACGGCCATTTGCTTGTTCCGGCTCTGTCAGTTTTTCCGATACAATTGTTCACATAATCCCAGAATTTTGCTGTCAGATGGTCGGATACATCCGAATAACTTGTTACAGTTTCCCATGCGGTGATATAACTCAGTGCGTCATCGGTATCAATATCTGGCGTGTAGTAATAGTTAGCTTCGTAAACAGCAGGTTCAGAAGGTATTGTATTCGATTTTTGAATTGCGATTTCAATCTTCACCGGGGCAGGTCCGGCAATCTGTCTCCAGACAGCATACAGCGTAGTATCTTCCGTTACTTTGAAGATATTGCCTGCGGGATATACTTCAGACAGGGTGTTATTACCATTCAGTGTATCTACATCTTTGTTTTTTGACCATCCACGGAATTCAAATACTTTGCCGTCATCCGTTGTAAATGTATTGGGAGTGTTGGAAGGCAGAATAATATACGTATTGCCTTCAGTATCAATTTGGGTAAGCATATGCGGCACTTCACACGGAGCATCATAAGCGCCTTCCTGACCTGCTTTGCCGCCTTCAAATTGAACAACTTTCTGGCTCGGTCCCCATACAGCGTACAGAGTTGTATTTCCTGTAACTTCCATCATTGAACCGATCGGAATTACACTGCTGCTGTTGGGCGTTGCGTTGGGATCTGTAGACCATCCATACAAAGTAGGCTTGTCATTCGGGCCTTTCCAGTCAGAATCATACGGCAAACGAACCTTCTCATGGCGTTTTTCATTCTTGGTACCATAAAGATCCGCGGGTGCAACGCCTTCGAAACTGCCATTGTTTGCATTAAATGTTACTTTATACTTTTCATCCCAGATGGCATACAAAGTAATGTCGCTATCGATAGTAAATTCATCACCTGGCTGTAACAGATCAGCGGTAATTGTATTAACTGAATTATTATTTACTGACCATCCGTAGAAATACTCACCGTCAGGTGCAATCATATTAGCACCTTTAGGAAGAGTGACTTTCTTATAAGGTTCTAACGCAGAACCCAGTACTTTTGCAGGCGCATCACCGCTTCCATCGCCCACATCATAAGTTAATACGTTTGCATCTCCCCAAACTGCATAAACAGTCTGGTTTGTTTCTGTAAACGTATATTGATCTCCTGCCTTAAAGTATGCATCTACATTTGTATAATTTTCAGTCTTGTCAAAAGACCATCCATAAAAGTATTCGTCATCCTTCGTCAATGAACTTCCGGATTGGAAACTGCAAGTAATACCTTCCTCACCATATTGTGTTTCAACCGAACCAGTACCGCCATTTGCATTATAGATTAATTTATTCCCTGCGGGTTCGACATGAATATAGCACTCATATCCTCCTGGTTCTTTTCCATCAATTGATCCATAATAAACGTGCAGTGTTGTGTTGCCAACTTCGGCACCCGTAACAAGCAACTGTTGTTTTGGCAGGTCATTAATTCCTTTATCATTATAATCAGTGCTTCCGTATTCAAACTTTGCTATATTTGAATTACTTATTTGAGTATTGTTTTTATCTGTGTATATATAAAGGCTGAGAGTTTCTCCTATTTGCAGATAATAATCTTTTTGATGTACAAAGAATTCCTCAGCACCACATTCTTTCCATACCGCATACAAGGTTACCGTCTCACTGTTGGTTGGTACAGTATATGTTCCGTTCAAAGCAAAAGTACCATTCGATAAATCAGGGGTAAATGTTGCATCACTCGCAAGATCAGAAGATTCACTTGTTGACCAGCCAACTTGCTCATATCCGTCTCTTGTAAATACTGCGCCTGGGAGCGAAATATCAGTACTCGGGAGGGCGTTGATACTGTCACAGGAGCCGCTGGCATCAGATCCGCCAGCAAACGAAATTGTCGAACTTCTCGCCCATGATGCTGTGATTGTAATATTATCGTTTATTACAACCCTATCCCCGATTGATTTCTTTTCACCATTCACGATCCAACCATCGAAGGAATAACCGTCTTTGATAAACCCGCATGCAGGTAATACGTATTCCTCTCCGTCCGCCACAGTGACCGGATTCATGTTTCCGCTACCGCCATCGCTAGTAAACGATACCGTATGCGTAACTCCCCATATTGCATAAATAAGCAACGGCTTAATTTCACTTGTGTCACCGGCATTTTTGTTGCTTTGAGTCAGATCCAACGTTTGGCCGGCAGCTATAGCATTAGCTGCTGTCGCATCACTACTCAAAGACCAACCAACAAATATTTTCCCGGTTGGTGCTTCAAATTCACAAGTGTTTATGGTTGGCAAGGATGAGACTTTGGTGTCTTTTATATAGAGAGGACCATAGAAATGGTTTTCAGAACCTTCATCATTATTTTCCGAATACTTAACACAGTACGCTTGATTCCACTTTACATATAGATCAGTATCATTAGTAAGTGTAATGGATTCACCAGGTTGCCTTAATGTTCCGTTACCGTACTTGTCTTCAGCCCAACCTCCAAAGTATTGATCGTCCGGTTCATTAGTAAATCCTGCTGATACAAAAGAGGGTAATTGAATAGTGCTACCGTTAATGTCTTTGGTTTGCTCTTCATAAGAAAGTGAATGCAGTGTAAGGGTATACGATGGTGCTTGTGATTCAATTACCCTAAATAAAATATTCACAGTTGTTGCACCAATAAAATTACTATTAGATGCATTAGGTATTTCACATATATCTCCATTAGGGTTCGTGGTTATGGTATTAGTTGATGCTGTTACAGTAACCTTATAATAATTCATTGATCCCCATTCATGTTGATGGCTATTATTTTGATCTTCAGCGACAACTGTTATAGCTGGTGACTCCCAATCGTGAATTCTGGCACCTGATTGAGAATATGTATAAAAAACAAAGCTCTCACCTTGTTTTAAAATTATAGGCATTTCAGGTAAATGATTGGCATAGTAAATATGATAGAGATTTCCTCCACTGGAAGGATCAAAATCAGGTCCTTCTTCTGCGACAGCAGAAGGCACCATGCCAATCAGCATGGTGAATGCCAGGATCAATGCGACTATTCTCTTTAACATGCTACCATTCATGTTCGTCCCTCCAGCTATATACTCTGCAAAAATGATGGATGGCTTTTTCTTTAGTGGTCTTTATCTGATGATTACTCTGTAGCTCCATTTATAATAAAAAGTATTTTCATCCATAATAAAGCAGTAAGTGGATTCAGTTGCACCTGGGATATCTTCCATATTGACTCGATCTTTGCTGCACTGCCATTGAATCGTATAATCGACATTATCGAAGCCTTCCAGTTCTGCATACATTATAATTTCCTGTCCAACATAGAAGTCTTTCACCCCATCTACATTGGTTGTCAGATACATCTTACGGAACTCGTAATCTTCAATATTCTCTGTTTCTTCCCCGGACTCCTCTGTTTCTTCTGCAGTTTCGGAATTTTCGCTTTCTTCATCGCATACTGTGGTCTGTTCTTCTTCAGCGACTGTCTTTACAATGTTTTCTTCATTTTCAATTGCTTCTTTGTTTTCCTCTGCAATTGTCGCTTCAGTATCAACCTCTTGGTTTTCTTCGATTACTTCAGCAATTGCAGAATCCGGTTCGTTTACTTCATCAATGATAACTTCTTCGGAATGAGTTTCTTCATTAATTATATCTTCTGCAGGAGTTTCTTCTGCAATGACTACTTTCGGCTTCGGATTGTACATAGCCAGTTTCTCATTTTCAACATATCCCAACTGACCCTGATAATATACATTGGACCAATACTTACTATACTTCACCATGTAAACGTATTCGTTGGCGGGAATCTCACAAATCACCCTGGAGTCGATATTCGGTTCATAATAAAGGTTGGCGAATTCTTCTCCCTCTCGAAGAATCAGGCAGCACTTATCCATATCTTCTGTGGGAAGTTCGTTCAATTCGGTTTCTTCCTGCTGAGGTTCGGTTTCTTCGATAACTTTGATACCATCCGTGGTTTCTTCCATTTCGGCTTCAGTACTCTGTTCGGGTTCAGTAACCTGTTCGGACTCGTTAATCTGTTCAAATTCGGTGACCTTTTCAGCTTCTGTGATCTGTTCTGGTTCGGTGACCTGCTCGGCTTCGGTGATCTGCTCGGGTTCAGCGACCTGTTCAGGTTCGGAAACCTGTTCGGATTCGGTGACCTGTTCGGGTTCCATGGTCTGCTCGGGTTCAGCGACATGTTCAGGTTCGGTGACCTGTTCGGCTTCGGTGACCTGTTCGGCTTCGATGACCAGTTCGGGTTCGATGACCAGTTCGGCTTCGGTGACCTGTTCGGCTTCGGTGACCTGCTCGGGTTCGGTGACCTGTTCGGGTTCGATGACCTGTTCGGCTTCGGTGACCTGTTCCGGTTCTGCGACCTGCTCGGGTTCGGTGACCTGTTCCGGTTCTGCAACCTGTTCGGGTTCGATAACCTGTTCGGGTTCAGTAATCGGTTCGGATTCAATCACTGCCGGCATTTCTTCCGGAGCCTTAGAGTTTTCTTCCGATTCCACGAGGACTTCTTCTATGGGAGCAGCAGGTTCTTCCGCTTCCGGTGCCGGCTCTTCGACATCGGTTACAACCGGTTCCTCCGTTACTTCCGGAACCGGTATTGCCTGCTCTTCCTGAATTTCTATAGACGCTGTCGCTTCGGTCACAGCAATCACTTCCTCTGCCTCTTCAGCAAAGGTCAGGATCCCGCTGGTTGCCAGCATTGCAACAGTCAGGCCGAAGGCGATTGTTTTCTTCATGGTGTTCTTCATTCTGAGTTCCCCCGTTCATAGTTTATCGGATTTCTGATCAGCATTCTGATACAGTCGTTTATACGATTTTCATGTGCGGATGGATATACTCCACCCAGTTTTCTGTATATATCATAACTCACGGCGGTTATATGTTCGGTTACATATGGCGATTTTAAAAATGTTTGTGTGTATTTTTGTATTTTTTGTGTTCCAAAATTGAAAAAAGCCTTCGAAATTGTAATTTCAAGGCTTTTGTAGATTATTTAACAATGTTGTCAGATCATTTTTGCGGTTCAAATCGAATGCTGTACAGATCGATATTACTCCCCGGCAAAAATACAATGGTTACATCTGTAACCGTTTTACATGTTTGAATACGGAAGGTCTGGGTATGTCGTTGCTTTCCACTAAATATAGCGATGGAGTTCGCAGTTTCTCCCAATATGTTCTTCATCCGGATTGTGATGGCATTGTTATCCAGAGGAGTCTGCGCGTCGATCATCAGCTCGGCTTCATCGTGGTCTTCAAAATCCATATTCTTCCATGTTAACGAAACGTTATTGCCGATCTGTTTTACAGCAGTACCTTCAATAATGTAATTATCGCCGTAGATTTCATCCGCTTCGCCGGCATTTTGCGGCAGCCAGGCTCTGCTCTGTTTCTCGAAAAGCATACTCTTCAGATGTACTTTTTCCTTCATGGCAAAAGCAATGGTCTGAATACCTGTCAGGCGTTTGGATAACGTGTAAGTTTCCTCCTGATATACGTTCCATATGCTGGGTTTATGGTATTTTAAAGTATCCACCAAAGTCATATGTTCCTTGTCCGGTCCGGCGTACATTTCGATTTCATGGCAGTCACTGTCCAGTGCGAAAATGGGCAAAGTCAGTCGATCTGTTCCGTTTGGACCAAAGTCTATATTTTCGTAACCGACCATGCTTCTTCCGTCTCTGGCGAAAGCAATTCCCTTTTCATTTCCGGATCCGATGTCACCTTCAGTAAAAGTATACAATCCGGCAGAAAATTCTTCATATGGATTCAATGCGGCCTGACCGATATTTTGTACCTTCAATTCGATATGGGACAGAATGACAGGATGCTCGCGACCGTTGTTGCAGCTTGCGCGGAGCCATATTTCACCATCCCCGGCGGCCCGAACAAGAATATGGTCTGTTCTATTAACCACTGTTGCACACGGTGAAACAATACCATTGCGGTTTACAATCTTCCAGACCACATTCTGCTCATTTACTCCTTCCGGAAGGATCTTCCATGCAAATTTCAGTTCTTTTTTCTCCGGATTCATCTCAATTCCATCCAGTGGAATGATTTCGATCTTCCGGATCGGGATCTCGTTTGTCTGTTTTGATGTGGTGAGGTTGATTTTCCCGGTGGACGGCATACGTTTTTCAGCAGGGATCACATTCAGGATCAGTTCTGTCGGTTCCAGATTCTGAGATTCTGCCGTAATCTTCACGATACCCTCTTTTTCAGCAGCACCGACGATAGCCAGCAGTTTCCCGGAGAACAGCTGACGACTGTCCGTCTGATACGGATCGGTATCGGTTGAATCACCGTTATCCAGTCCCAGCAGTCTTCCCTCTCCTGTCACGGTGATTCTGATTCGGTTATTGGCATTTTCGACGGGATTACCATTCTCATCTTCCGCGGATATCTCAATAAAGGTGATATCATGACCGTCCGCTGCCAGGGTCATGTCTTCACTTTTCAGTTTGAGTTTTTTCGCGTCCCCGGGCGTCACACGTCTGTCTTCCAGGATCTTGTTGTCATTTTCGTCATAACCAATTGCCATCAGCGTTCCTGGTACGTATTGTACCTGCCACATCGGGCAGCAGTTTTCCGGATCATTCAGGACGATCTGTTTTCTTCCCAGCGAATCACCATTCAGGAATAGCTCAACGGAAGCGCAATTGCTCATGACACGCACGTCGATCATCTGCCCTGGATTCCAGTCCCAGCGCATTCCGATGTGCAACATTTTTTCTTCTGTCCATAATGACTGGAAGAGATAATAAACATCCTTCGGGAAGCACGCGGTATCTGCCTGACCGAAATAGCAGTTACGGGTATGATAGGGAGTCGGTTCGCCTATATAGTCGATTCCGGACCAGATGAACTGACCCATGGAATACGGAATGTTCATGTCTTCGACGATGCAGTTCCGCATGTCTTTGGCGCCCCAGCTGGTATTGCTGTTGCCCAGATCAGAGCACTGCAGGTCTTCTTCGCTCATGATGGGTGTATCCGCCGGGAAGTGATAGATCCCGCGGCTGGCCAGGATACTGGCGGTCTCACTGCCGTAAATGACCCAGTCCGGATGTGCGGCATGATGCTCCGCGTATAATCTTTCTCCGTAATTGTAACCTGGGACTTTTACGATCTCGGCGCCCTTCTGCGCGCCTTCCCAGGGCATATAGTTGCTTCCAAAAGTCACTTTCGCGTTTTCTTCCGGGTCATGGCTCTGCACCTGATCCTTCAGCATCCGGAGGACTTCACGGCCGCGTTCGTCCGCAAACATATCATAGATTTCGTTGCCCACGGACCACATGATCACAGAGGTATGATTCCGGTCACGGCGAACCCAGGAAGCCACATCCTCCGCTTCATGTTCCGGGAAGAAACGGGCATAATCAAATTCTGTCTTTGGACGTTCCCACATATCGAAGGCTTCATCGATCACCAGGATCCCCATTTCATCACAAAGGTCCAGGAGTTTCGAAGCCGGCGGGTTATGTGAAGTTCTCAGTGCGTTCACGCCCATTTCCTGCATGACCCGCAGCTGTCTGGCAGCCGCCTTTTCATGGAACGCGGCGCCCAGAGCGCCCAGATCGTGATGCAGGCATACACCGTTCAGTTTGACATGCTTTCCATTCAGGAAGAAGCCCTCGTCCGGGTCGAATCTTGTGGTTCTGAAACCGATCCGGCACTGTTCTTTCTCCCCGTCCACCGCGTAGGTCAGAAGATACAGATTGCGTTCTTCCAACGACCATTCCTTGACTTTATCCGTAGTAAAGGTCGTTTCCTGTTTTGCTGATGTGACGGGTTGTTTCCGCGTGTACAGGAGTTCTCCCTGCAGATCTGTCAGGGTGATTTCCAGTTCTTTCCCGTAGAAATCACCGGTCAGTTCTGTACATACGGTGACTTTCCAACCAGCGTTTTCCTTCCGTGAAACAACATACAGGCTGTCCGGAATGAAATGGCATTCAGGCACGGTGATCAGTTCCACATCGCGGTAAATACCGCTTCCGGAATACCAGCGGGTATTAGGGCTTCTGTGACGGATATGCACGAGAATTTCATTGTCCCCGTCATGCAGAAAAGGTGTCAGTTCCGCGTCAAAGGCAGTATAACCGTAAGCATGGGAGCAGGAGATCTTCCCATTCACCAGCACGTCACAGTCCATATAAACGCCGTCAAAACGCAGGCGTCGGCAAAGGCCGTCATCTGCCTTCTCAACAAACAGCGAACGCCTGTACCAGGCATCCGCTGTTTCATAAAGGTCATCCGTCTGGGCAATCAGCCAGTCATGCGGAAGATCCACCGGAATCCATTCCGCCTGCCGTGCTTCTTCGGATGTGCTGTCGATATGCAGTTTTACAAATTCCCACCGATCATTCAGCAGCGTACGCATACCATTACCTCCATTGGGATCATTGATTTGGTTCGGATGGAGGCAGCAGAACGAAATGTTCCGGTTCGACCTCCGTCATTGTCCATTCGTTCATGTTCTCGGTACTGTATGTATCCGGATCATACTCGATCCGTTTTCTGTTCTTTTCTTTCAGCGGATTCGGCTCCGGAATGGCGGACAGCAGTGCTTTCGTATAAGGATGGACCGGGTTCCGGTACAGATCCTCACTTTTCGCGATTTCCACCAGATGACCGTAATACATGACGCCGATCCGGTCTGAAAAATACTTTACCACAGACAAATTGTGCGCGATAAACAGGATCGTCAGTCCCATTTCATCCTTCAGGTCATTAAGGAGGTTGATCACCTGTGCCTGAATGGACACGTCCAGGGCAGAAACCGGTTCATCGGCAATCACCATCTGCGGATTCACGATCATGGCACGTGCGATACCGATGCGCTGCCGCTGGCCGCCCGAAAACTCATGCGGATACCGGGTGGCATGTTCTTCGTTCAGCCCGACTTTCTGCAGCATGGCAACCACTTTTTCATGCAGTTCTTTCTTGTCCTTCAGGCCGCGTTCCCTCAGCGCCTCTCCGACGATCTCCTCTATGGTCATCCGTGGATTCAGGGATTCGATCGGGTCCTGAAAGATCATGGAGATCCGTTCAGCCAGAAAGCGGCGTTTTTGCGCGTTCATGGGACCGGTGACTTCTGTTCCGTCAAAGAGGACAGTTCCGGACGTCGGGTCATACAAGCGGATAATAGAGCGTCCTGTCGTCGTTTTTCCGCAGGCGCTCTCGCCCACCAGTCCGAAGGTCAGCCCTTTACAGACGCTAAAGCTGACATGATCGACCGCCTTGGTCGTTTTCGCGTGTTTGCCGTGACCGTCGGTGAAATACTGGCAAAGATCCCGTACTTCAAGGAGGATATCGTTATTGTTCTGCTGCATTCAGCGCTTCCTCCTTCATCCGGGTGATCCTTTCACGCAGGGCTTGCGGCATCTCCGTCTTCGGTGCGGCAGGATGCAGCAGCCAGGTGGCTGCCATATGCGTGTCACTGAGTCTGAAGAACGGAGGTTCTTCTTCCAGATCGATCTGCAGGGCATACTGATTCCTTGCCGCAAAGGCATCTCCCTTCGGCGTATTCAGCATATTCGGCGGTGCACCGGGAATTGCCTGCAGACGGCCGTGGGTTTCCAGATCCGGCATGGAAGTCAGCAGGGCCCAGGTATATGGATGCGCCGGTTCCAGGAACACTTCCTGTACCGTGCCGGTCTCAACGATCTTACCGGCATACATCACATACACGCGGTCAGCCATATTGGCTACCACCCCCAGATCATGGGTGATAAAGATCACGGACAGATTGCGTTCTTCCTTGATCCGGTTGATCATTTCAAGGATGCGCGCCTGCACGGTCACATCCAGTGCGGTGGTGGGTTCGTCGCAGATCAGGATCTCCGGTTCACCCGCCAGGGCAATGGCGATCACGATACGCTGCCGCATGCCACCGGAAAACTGGAAGGGATACTGTTCGAAGCGGGCTTCCGCCTGCGGAATACCCACATCGTTCATCAGTTTCAGCGCTTCCTCACGGGCTTGTTGCTTGTTCAGTCCGCGTTTCTTCAGGACTTCCATGATCTGCTTTCCCACCTTCATGATGGGGTTCAGCGCACTCATGGGATCCTGGAAAATAAGTCCGATCCGTTTGCCGCGGATCTCTTTCATGGCATCTTCGTCAGCCTCTAAAAGGTCGCTTCCGTCATAGAGGATCCTACCGGACTCCACAATGGCATTGGATGGCAGAATGCCCATGACAGCTTTGGTGGAAACGGATTTTCCGGAACCGGATTCACCCACGATGGCAATCGTTTCGCCTTTATTCAGCTCAAAGCTGACCCCGCGGACTGCCTGCACCGTACCGGCATATGTACGGAATGAGACTTTCAGATCTTCCACGCGGAGAATGACATTTTCCTTGCTGTTCATCGTCATTCCCCCTCTCCGCGTCTCGTCGGATCCATCGCGTCACGAAGTCCGTTGGAGAACAGATTGAACGCGATCATCAGCAGAGAGATCAATACCGCCGGGAACAGTGTCTGATATCCGTACTGGAGCAGTACATCCTGTCCGGTGGAAAGCAGAATCCCGATGGAAGGTTCGGGCGGCGCGATGCCCAGACCGATATACGCCAGGAAAGATTCGGAGAAGATCGCGCCCGGAATGGCGATCATGGCACGCGTGATCAGCGGTCCGACGGTATTGGGCAGCACATGACGGAAGATCAGTCTCCTGTCCGGGATTCCCATAGT
>JAZUFB010000010.1:0-5612 GCA_045640475.1 Clostridia bacterium | reverse complement strand
GGCTATGCCGCGGAAATATAAGGCAGGAGGAATTGCCAACATGAAAAACACACTGTATCCCGGCAGAAAGCAATCCCTGGCGCTGCGCATCTGGCATAGCAAGTACATCTATCTGATGTTGCTCCCCGGTGTGCTGTATTTCGCCATCTTTCACTACGCGCCCATGTACGGCCTTGTGCTTGCCTTCAAAAAGTACAACGCCCGTTTAGGCATTATGGGCAGCCAGTGGATCGGGCTGGACAACTTCCGCCGGCTCTTCATCACTGCTGCCGCGAAGCGCGCCATCATCAACACGCTTGTCATCAGCTTCGAACGGCTGCTGTTCCAGTTTCCGGTTCCCATCATTCTGGCAATCCTCATTGATGAAATGCCTCAGGGCGGCTTCAAGAAAGTCTATCAGACGGTGTACACCTTCCCCCATTTTCTCTCCTGGGTCGTTGTGGGTACCATCGTAGTCAACCTGTTCAGCAATGCGGGCTCCGTCAACAGGCTTATTACCCAGCTTGGCGGTGAAGCAATTCCGTTCCTGGGCTCCAAAGAGCTGGCCCGCCCCATGCTCTACATTACCGCAAACTGGAAAGGCATGGGCTGGTCCTCCATTATTTATCTGGCGGCCATTACGGGCATTGACCCTTCCATGTACGAAGCGGCATATATCGACGGTGCCGGCCGCTGGCGCAGGATTTGGTACATAACAGTGCCCAGCATTGCCAATACCATCGTAATCATGTTGATTCTGGACGTAGGCGGCATGATGAATGCCGGTTTTGACCAGATTTTCAACCTTTCCAACAGCGTCATCAAGGATATGGTGGATATCATCGATACCTACGTGTACGATATCACGTTCAACGCCACGCCCAGCTACGGCTTCTCCACGGCGGTAGGGCTGTTCAAATCGGTTATCAATTTCGCTTTGCTGCTCAGCACAAACTATATCGCCAAACGCCTGCGCGGTCAGGGCCTGTTTGCATAAAGAAGGGAGGAAGCTGCTATGGCACGGATTCATAAACTGAAAGGCAAGACAACCGGCGACTACGTGATTTTCATTATCATGACCCTTCTGGCCATCGTCGTTGCCCTTCCCTTTTATTTGTCCATCGTGATTTCCTTTGAGACAGGCAGCGCTTACGCGCTGAACCCTGCCGCGCTGTGGCCGGGCGAGTTCACGCTGGAAAACTATAAGTATTTGCTCGGCACCGGTGCCCTGGGCACCGGCTACGCCAATACTCTGTTTATATCCGGTGTCGGTCTTGTATATGCCATGGTCACCATGATCCTGATGGCGTATGCTTTTTCCCGTCCGGCATTCCCTGGAAAGAAGTTTTTCTTCCTGTACATGCTCTTCACCATGTTCTTCGGCGGCGGGCTCGTTCCCATGTACCTGCTGATGAAGAATCTGAAGCTGATCAATACCCTGTGGGGCATTATTCTGATGGGCGGTGTTTCAGCCTACAACATCATCATCATGAAGGGCGGCTTTGAAAGCGTGCCCGCGTCTCTGAGCGAGGCCGCGACGATTGACGGTGCCAACGATTTCCAAACGTTCTTCCATGTGATGCTGCCCCTTCAGCTGCCGCTGATTGCAACATTCAGCCTGTTTACGGTTGTCGGTTACTGGAACAGCTGGTACTGGCCGAGCCTGCTGCTGAATAAGCAGCACCTGATGCCCCTGCAATTGGTACTGCGTTCCGTGGTCAATACGGCGGCTCATCTGGAGGATGTGAGCGCATCCAGCGACAGTGCGGAGCGGATGTTCTCCCACGGGCTGAAGATGGCGGCCGTTGTGGCTACCATGCTGCCCATCATGTGCGTATACCCCTTCCTGCAGAAGTACTTTACAAAGGGAGTCCTGGTAGGCTCCATCAAAATGTATCGATGGTAACGCGGGTAACCGGGTTAAACATAAAAAAAGACTAACTATTAAAAGTCAAGCCTTCAGGAGGTGAAATTAGAAATTTTCTCCGAGCCACACCGCCGCCCTTGATAAACAGCATTCAAATGCTTCCATGCTTGCGGCGAGGGCGAAGGAGAGAATAGCAAACAAACCCAGCATCGCCCTCGCACGACAAGCATAGCATTTGCCTGCTTCGGTTTATCAAGGGTACGCTGCGCCGGCTATCCTGTAGTGTGGCTTGGGCTCAGGCTCTGAAGAGAATAGTGCTATGCAGCTGGTTGGTAAGCTGCTCCAGATTTCTGTAAAGCAAAGATCAATCGCACTAGCTTCTTGGCGGCGTGGGATATGGCAACATTGTAATGTTTTCCTTCAGAACGTTTCTTGTCCAGATAAGCAGCAAAGGTAGGATCCCACTTACAGACGAATTTGGTCGTATTAAACAGAGCATACCGTAGATACCTGGAACCACGTTTCTCCATATGGGCGTACGACTTGGTCAACTGTCCTGACTGGTAAGTCGAAGGCGACAATCCAGCGTAAGCCAGGATCTTGTCAGGAGAATCAAAGTGGGAGAAATCACCGATTTCGGCCAGGATCATAGCCCCCATACGGTAACTGATTCCGGGGATAGTGAGGATTGGCGGAGCCATTTCGTCCATAATCTGCTTTACGGAAGCCTCAATCTCATCAATTTCATTGGTAAGTTCCTCAATGAGCCGAATGGTATGACTCAGTTCCATAGACTTGGCAGACATAGCGGAGCCAATGGAATGACGGGCTGCTTCCCTGATCTCAATTGCCTTGTCTTTTCCATAGTGACCCTTGGAACTGGTTTCCAGCAAATTGGTTAAACGGGTCAAATGCATGGAAGCAATCTGCCGAGCACCGGGAGCCTCCTGAAGCAGAGCATAGACAGAAGACATATGGAGCGTGGGAACGAGCTTTTCAAGTTCAGGGAACAGAATCGTAACCAGCCTGGCGATTGATTGTTTGAGTTGTGCACGCTCCCGAACTTTGTCAAACCTGTATCTAGTTAATGACTTTAGCTCTTCATTGTGGTATGATGTGTCCGTGTAGGACTCAAGGATTACACCGGATAGCATCATAGTTGCAATGGTACGCGCATCAACCCGATCGGTCTTGGTTTTGCGAAGGCTCAGACTTTTACGAAACAGATTGGTGTGCAGTGGATTAATGACATAGGTGGGCAAACCTTTGTCAAGGAGAAATCCAAGGAGATTGTAGCTGTAATGTCCGGTGGCCTCGAGTCCTACTTTTACTTTGCTCAAATCACGTGCTACTGACTTGATTCTGAGGTAAAGCGACTCAAAACCTTCGGCGTTATTCTGAATGGTAAAGACCTCTGCAAGGACTTCAGCGTCAGAATTTGCAATGTAGCAATCGTGCTTATCTTTTGCTACGTCGATTCCAACACAGATCATGATGATACCTCCACGATGTTATTGATGCTGCTTGGGACCACAGGTACCATTTGCGCTTGTAACCTCGTTCTACATAAACCGTCGTGCGGTATCTAACTGATTAACAAATTGCAAAGGGGCTGTGGTTGGAGCCTTTCAAAAACCGTCATGCGGTAGGAGGTGCGAACCAATCCACAGCATCCCAAACAGTGTAGCACACCGCTGGAGAGCGGTCTATAAATACTACTCTTATATAATACGAGGAAAAAATAAATGAGCAAGGTGTTTTCAATGGACAAATGTGAAGATGAACTGGATGTATATGATCAGTGCTGCGGTAACTGCCGAAACACAAAATGTCCGGCATATGGCCCATCGGAAGATGATTTGGAGAATGTGAAAGAAGCAGAACGGCAATTTTGGAAAGAAGACTGTGTAGAAAAGGACGGAACGGTTATCTGGTGTATCCATTGGAAAGGATATGAACCGAATCGGAATTACAATGATACAGACGAATGATTCGAATATTGTTACCTGCCGAAATATTCCTCGTAAAATGTTTGGCATAACTCGTCACGATGATCAATGCGCGGCGAGTTTTTTGTTTGCAAGATACTGCCTGGAAGTGAGGATGCTGAAGTGAAATTTACACCGTATGATTATCAGAAATACTGTATTGAATATATCAAGACACATCCGATAGCAGCTTTGTTTTTGACCATGGGGCTTGGAAAAACAGTCATAACATTAACAGCCATCCGTGATCTGATTGAGCAGAAAGCAGTGTCCCGTGTACTTGTTATTGCGCCGTTAAGGGTTGCAAGAGATACATGGCCTGCCGAAATTGCAAAGTGGGATCATCTGAAGGATCTTGATGTTTCTCTGGTTGTAGGGACAGAGAAAAAACGCATACAGGCAATCGAACATGACGCGATGGTTTATGTGATCAATCGCGAAAATGTAAAAAACCTGGTTCGCTATTATGAAAAGAATCATCTGCAATGGCCTTACGATATGGTTGTGATTGACGAACTGTCCTCATTCAAAAACGCAAAATCACAGAGATATCGATATCTTGAGGATGTTCGTCCATATGTAAAGCAGTGGGTAGGATTGACCGGGACGCCGAGCTCCAATGGCTTAACGGACCTCTGGGCAGAAATCGGTATTCTGGATGGAGGCAAAAGACTGGGTACGACCATCTATCAGTTTTATAGATGGTACTATAAGCCGACTCTGATCAACCCGTTCACCGGCGCTGTTTATGAATATTCGCCAAGAAATGGAGCGGAAGTGGAAATATATAGGGATATCTCTGATATTACGATCTCAATGGACGCACTGGATTACCTGGACATGCCGGATTGCGTTTGTGTGAATCATGATGTTCAAATGTCCGCCGCTGAAAGAAAGCTCTATAACCAAATGAGAGAAGAACTGAGTGTAAACATCAAAGACAAGAACATCAACGCGGCGAATGCCGCGACTCTGAGCAATAAACTATTACAGATGGCGAACGGCGCGGTTTATGATGACCAACGCGAACCGCAGCTTCTTCATCAGCGAAAACTGGAAATGCTGGAAGACCTGATTGAATCTGCAAATGGTCAAAATGTTCTTATCGCTTATTGGTTCCGTCATGATCGAGACAGAATTATCGGATATCTGCGAAGAAAAGGATACAGCCCGCGTGACATACGTCAGAGTAAGGATATTCAGGATTGGAACGATGGAGAAATTCAGGTGGGTTTAATACACCCGGCTTCTGCGGGACACGGTTTGAACATTCAGAAGGGCGGACATATTTTGATCTGGTTCGGACTGACCTGGTCCCTTGAGTTATATCAGCAGACGAATGCCCGCTTATGGCGACAAGGCCAGGAAGAGATTGTGACCATACATCATATCATTTGCAGAGATACGGTAGACGAGGATGTTATGGCTGCGCTTGAAGCAAAGGATATTACGCAAGAAAGGCTCATTTCCGCAGTAAAAGCAAAGTTATGTGCATAAAATAAAAATTATTTGAAACATACCTCAAAAAATGCCCGTGAAAAACCTACATAGTAGAGAGCTTAAGAAAGCCTGCAAATAAAAAGTCAAGCCCCTGAAGCAAAATAAATTGCAGGCGTAGAAGAAGGGAGAAGAGCACGACAAAAAGACCTCCTCCAAAGAAGGCGGTCAGCAGGGATAGCACAGTCGTCACACCGAGTCAAGGACAAGCGGCTACGCCGTGCCTACGGCATCCTTGACACGCCGTTCCTCCTGTGCTCGCGGGCAATCAAGGGGTTGCA
>JAZUFB010000009.1:0-4763 GCA_045640475.1 Clostridia bacterium | reverse complement strand
GGAAGTGCGCAGGATGGAGGTTGTGAAACGGGAGTTTATCAAAGAAAATAAGAAGGAGAAACCAGAGCGTTATCATTAATGAATAGGGATCACTTTCCTTTTTTCAATTTTGTACCTGAATTGTCCCCATTCCTATGTTATAATGAAGCTGTTCGATAATTCCTGCCTATTTGATTTAGCTGCACCACTTCATCATGGCGTGTGCAGGAGAGGGATGTGAGAGATAATGAACAGCAACCAGAAAAACAGTCTTGATAATTCCAAGCTCCGCTACCTGTATCAAGCGGGTCAAATGCTGCTTTTTGCGGGAGCAGTGATTACCATTTCCTGCGTGGGCATGGCACATATGACCACGCAGGGCATTATCAATGTGGCGCTGGACTTGATGTCCATGTTTGTGCTGGCCATCATCTACAGCAACTGCTATCATGGCCGTGAATTGAACAATACCCGTGAGTTACGTGCACTGGTCTTTGTTTTGTATTTGTGCGTTTTTTTCGAGGTCGGCATCTGGCTGTTCGATACGCTGGCACCTTATCGTATTCTCAACTATATCTGCAATATCGGCTGCAACAGCACCATTCTCATTGCCACGTATTTGTATTTCCTGTTTGTCAAAAAGTCACGCGGCATAGACGCCAATGTGTATCCCTGGCTGCGCGGTTTCATGCGTACTGTCATGATCAGCGGCATCACGGCAGAAGTGATGAACTGTATCGGCGGTTACTTTTATGTAATCGATGCAGCCGGTGTCTACGTCCGCGGAGCCTATGGCAGCCTCCTGGGATATATTCCGTTTCTTCTGATTCTCGGCGGTGTCGCGCTGTTTATCATTCGTCAGAAGATGGACTGGCAGACGAAATTCCGGTACATGTCCTATGGTATCGCCATGATATTCGTATGAGCTATCTTCCGCTTTCCGCATCCGGGCGTATTCATCATCCGTCATGGAATAACTGTTGCCGGAATCCTCTTTTGTCATTCTGATTCTCCGTTCATGCCAGTGTTTCAAATTTTGACAAGAAATAACTTTGTTATCATAACATGTCGGCAACCATTTGAAAAGATCAAAGTTACGAATATCCATGGCACCACGTGACAAAATTGATGTAGCATAGAAGCCGGAAATCGTGTATAACAATGATGTGGCGTCGAGAGAGCTACTATTTTATGACTGTCAGACAACAAGTATTGTTCTTGAATGTGATATTTTCCTATTTTCAATCGTCTATATGGGTATAGGAGGTGAACAACTCGTGAGCAATGACAAGGGGCTTGACAAAGCTCCCAATCGCGATCAAAGATTTGAACAGATCGTTACCCAGCATCAAAAGTCGGTGCTCCATATATGTTATCTTTATTTATGCGATAAAACATTGGCAGAGGATGCTACCCAGGAAACTTTTCTGAAGGTGTACCAGAAGTTGGATTCATTTCGGGGCGAGAGCAGCGAGCGAACATGGATCATGAAAATCGCTATGCACACTTGCTATGACATCAATCATTCCAGCTGGTTTCGATTCTTTAACCGCAGAATAACGCCGGACTTGATGCCTGACGAAACAGCTCAGCCTAATGAGATCGGTAGGGAATTGACGATAGCCGTTACTATGTTACCGCTGAAATTACGAGAAGTCATTCTGCTGTATTACTTTCAAGGGATGAAAGTCAATGATATTGCTGAGGTGTTGAATATTACCCAACCGGCTGTTTCTGGACGATTAAAACGAGGGCGGGAAAGGTTGAAAAACATGCTGGAAGGGAGAGAGCTTGATGAATAAGAAAATTACTGCATCAGAATTCCATAACGCGATTGAAAGTCAGCTATTCGGCTTGAAGCCCGATCCTTTACTCGCCCAACGTATTATGTCTGCTTCTGAAAACAAACGCGTCCCTATCATCAAGAAAACTACTTTTACCACGGCTTTTATTGCTGTTTTGCTTTGCATTCTTGTGCCAGGTGCGCTTGCGGCAGTGCTGAACGCTTGGGGGATCATTGATTTTTCAGGAAAATACAACGATACCTATATTCCGCCCAGGTATGAAGACTGTATAACGAAGGAGGACCTGACCATCGATACGGAACGGGTGATATGCAGTATTCAGGAATCATATTATGATGGAAAAATCCTGCGCGTGACTGCACATATCATCCCAAAAGAAAAAGTTTTAATTATAAGCGGGGATGTTTCTCCAAACGATCCTGTGGAGGATCTCTTTCCTGATCCAGAAAGCAAAGCCATGAGTATTGCGGAATATGCTTTGATACACTTTGGCGGGCAGATTGCTGATATCAGCCTCAATGCTCCCGAAGATATGTCTCATGATTTTTTCCCTCATGCTGACGGATCGGCAACAATCTACCTAGAATGTTATTTTGAAGAAGAACTGCCCGAACGGCAAATTGACTTAACGCTGACCTATATGCCGTTTCTGGTTGCCAGCCCATTCAATGAGGAGAAAATTGGCGCTTATGACGCTTCCGCCAGAGAAAGCACCACCATCCCCATGACATTTTACGCTGTGAAAGGAAAGCGCTTTTCTATCAGCCAATCTTTGAATTTTGCCAGCGTTGGGGTGAAGATCACGAACATTTCAATGATCGTGACGCCGCTGGAAATCAGATCCTCAATTCAATACGTTATTACTGATTTGAATGCATATCAGGCCCAAAATGGTGGCTTATGGTTTGAGTTTATTGATCCATCCAGTACAGAAACCGAATATGTGGCCCAGAGGGTGTCAGGCGGCTTAAGCAGCGGCGGCAGTGTTGGTAGAATGGATCATCTCCATGACTTACCGGATGAAGTCGGCGTGGTTTACTGCCAGACCGATTCAATCGGATTGGATGCCCTTAGCCGTCAATATACGATCCGCCCTTATAACGCATGGACGAAAGAAAGGTTTGAAACGCAAACGTTTGACGTAAGCGAAACACAATAAGATTTGTCGAGGAGGATACCATGAAAAAGATATTGTCTGCCTGTACGATGCTCCTTTTGCTTTTCTTCTATAGTTTTTTTACCATGGCAAAGGCAGAAATACCATCTTCTATCTATGCTTTGCTTCCACAAGCGGAGATTACATCAACCGCATTTTGGGAAGAAGATACGAGAAATACTTGTTTTGTGCTTACCCATAAAGAAGATGGAACCAATACCTTATATTGCTTTATTCACGAAAACAGTATTTGGGCTGAATGCTTCCATACAACCGATGCGATCCCTCAAGGAAACAATGCGGTTGTGATTCATCTTTCAGAAGGAGCATGGGATTTTAACGATAGTACAAGCAAAGATGGGCAGTATTATCGCGGACCGATTCTGCTTATCTTGCAATATAGTGAAGACGGACGCTCCATTGAACAAAATATCGTTTTCCAACGGGTGGATTTGGATACATGGAATCTGATCTTTTATAAAAACTATGTAAAGTCTGCCGATATGAAAATCGATGATAATACGATTACCTATTACACCGTTGCGGATAAAGCCCAAACAAAAGTTGTTGGAATAGCTCATTATCATGTTCAGAGAAACCTTCGTTCTTTTGCTCTTTCAGACATTCCGTTGTCTTTTCAGCAAGCACAAGAATTGGAAGATTGATATTTAATAGTCTAATGATACGATTTGATAGTTCCATTCCTCGTTCTAATTGGAACAGTATCCGCCCAAATAGAAACAGCACATTCTGAGCATGTCGGTGCCGTGTAAAGTAGATAAATCCCGATTACGTTTGCAATATCTTTCCTCAAATCAGAAAACCACTGGCATGTTTTTGACCATGCCAGCGGCTACTCTGTTTACAGAGTGTTGATGACTTCTTCCATGACGATTTCTTCGGCTCGTGCTCTGATACTGTTCATCCTGCCCACCCATACCATGGGCTTCTCGGCCTTGAGGCGTTCCGTGATTTCCTCTCGGTCCTTCATCTGATTTATCAGCAGTTCCATCATGGTCTCGGCTCTCTCATTCGCGTCTGCCAAGTGCCTGTGCAGACTGCCGTTAAGAATCAGCCTTTCATACAGACCGGGATGCACTTTCTCCAGGTATGTCCTGTGCATCCTGCCCCATTTTCCGATGGTCCTATGGTCGTTATCATCAATCGTCAGGTTCGGATAGTACATTCCGTCTTTGCCCAGGGTATAGGTTCCACCAAGCTCTTCAAACAGAGATTTCATTGTGTTTTCCTCCATAATTCAGTATTGACCAATCCAGCACGCAGATGCCTTTTCTGAATTTCTGCCTAATACTGTTTTATGGAAGACCCCCGTTTCGGGCGGTCTTTTGCGGTATATAAACATAATCCCCAAACGTTCTTACCGATTATACTTCATTCCTGCAGTGATCAGCAGGAACAGGCCAATGATCAGGCAGATCGCAAAACAGAGGAAACTGTACGCGGAATCTGTAAAACCAAGGATCACCGCTGTGATCAGTAACCCTGTTCCGATCACGATAAGGCCGATCCCGGAGCGCCTGCAGAAGGCCGGACGGTTTTCCGCGGAAACCTTGTCAACGTGATAATCGTGCATCAGAGAAAGCATTTCTTTTTTCCAGATGAGCCGGCCGAGAACAGCAATGACAGCGCCGATGCCTCCGATGATCAAAACGCCAATGATTTTCTCGATCATGATCACTCCACCGCTTCCCCGTGAATATGCACTCTGCCCTCATCCGGACACATCGCGTCAAAGCATTTCGCCCGTACCGTTCCATAGTCAAGAACAGCGCCGTTCTTTAACGCGTATACCGATGGATAGA
>JAZUFB010000008.1:0-26623 GCA_045640475.1 Clostridia bacterium | reverse complement strand
AATCATCAAGAGCGCCGCGGTAGCCGCGATGATGCAGTGGGTCCGGATACCGGCCTCCTTCAGACGTTTTGTCCTTTCAAGGCCAATGATTCCCCCGCAAAGGCAAGCCAGCAGGATCCGCACAACATAGGAAAGGACTCCGGGTGTGTTGAAAAATGCGCTCATTCTTCTTTTCCCAACTTTCGTTTATGTTTGTTTTCGTATAGTCCTGTTCCGACAGGCGGAACTTCATGCTGCCATCATACCATAAAGCGGCATTGAGGTCCATAGGCTTATCAGAAGCGCGCAAAAAAACCGGTCTCCCTGATGGGAAACCGGCTATATGCGTATAGGGATTATCCGAGGATGACTTCCACGCTGTGGGTCTTGCCATCGCCAAAGACCGGTAGAACGTTGCCTTCGTTCTCCTTGCCGTCCACGGTCACTTTCTTCACACCGCGGCAGACATGGGCAGGATTCTTGATCTCGACATCATAGTTGGCACCGCGGAACCGTCTGTTGACCTTGTAGCCGTCCCAGGTATGGGGTACGCAGGGATCGATCTTCAGGCCGTCCCAGTCGGGCTTGATGCCCAGAATGTAGTTGCTGATGACGTAGAAGTTCCAGGAAGCCGTACCGGTCAACCAGCTGTTCTTGGCCTGGCCGAAGTTCGCGGCGTCCTTGCCGGCGATCATCTGGCTGTAAACGTAGGGCTCCATCTTGTGACGGTCGGAGATCTCCTCGCGCCAAGCGGGAGCAATGCGGCTGTACAGATCAAAGGCGCGGTCGCCATGGCCCACCACCGTCTCGGCGGCAATGATCCAAGGATTGTTGTGGCAGAACACAGCGGCGTTTTCTTTGTATCCCGGAGGATAGGAGCTGACTTCGCCCAGTTCGACATGATATTCCTTGTAGGCGGGCTGGACCAGCACAACACCGTGCTCGGTTTCCAGATATTTATGGACAGATTCCAAGGCCTTTTCAGCCTTGCCGTTTTCAACACCCACACCGGCCATGACACAATAGCCCTGGCTCTCGATGAAGATCTTGCCGTCTTCGCATTCCTTGCTGCCGACTTTGTTACCCATGGCGTCATACGCGCGGACAAACCATTCGCCATCCCAGCCGTCCTTCTCAATGGCAGCGGTCATAGCGTCGATTTCAGCCTGTGCCTTGGCAGCCTTTTCGGTCTGGCCGAAGCGCTTTTCAAGAGCCACCAGCTCGGGACCGATGGACACGAACATACCGGCAATCAGCACAGATTCAGCCACACGGTCATCCGGCGCGTTGGGGTTGGAGAAAGTCTGGAAGCTCTCGTCCGGCGTGTCGGAATAGCAGTTCAGGTTCAGGCAGTCGTTCCAGTCGGCGCGGCCGATCAGCGGCAGGCCGTGCGGGCCCTTGTTATTCACAACATGGTAGAAGCTGGCTTCAAGATGCTCCATCAGGGTGCCGTAGTCGTCCGGATTGCAGTCATAAGGCGTCTTTTCATCCAGAATGGAGAAATCGCCGGTTTCTTTGATATAAGCCGCGGTGCCGGCAATCAGCCACAGGGGATCGTCGTTGAAGCCGCCGCCGATATCGTTGTTGCCCTTCTTGGTCAGGGGCTGATACTGATGGTAGCAGCCACCGTCACGGAACTGGGTCGCCGCGATATCCAGGATGCGCTCGCGGGCACGTTCCGGGATCTGATGCACAAAGCCCAGCAGGTCCTGAGAGGAATCACGGAAGCCCATACCACGGCCAATGCCGCTCTCAAACATGGAGGTGGAGCGGCTCATGTTGAAGGTGACCATGCACTGGTAGGGATTCCAGATATTGACCATACGGCCCAGTTTTTCGTTGTCCGTGGTCAGGGTATAAGCGCTCAGCAGATTGTCCCAGTGTTTCTTCAGGGCATCAAAAGCAGCATCGATCTGCTCATCGGTGGTCAGACCGGAAAGCAGTTTCTTCGCGGGCGCTTTGTTGATGATACCGGGCGCGGCCCATTTTTCTTCCTGCGGCAGTTCAACATAGCCGAGCACGAAGTTGAATTTCTTTTCTTCGCCCTTTTCAAGATGGACCTTGATCTGGTGGGCTGCCATGGGCTGCCAGCCGGAAGCCTTGGAGTTGCCCATCTTGCCGGTCACAACGGACTGAGGCGCTTCAAAGCCGTTATACAGGCCCAGGAAGGTCTCCATATCGGTATCAAAGCCGTCAATGGGCGTATTGACAGCATAGAAGCTGTAGTGATTGCGGCGTTCACGGTATTCGGTCTTGTGATAGATCACGCCATCCTCGATCTCCACTTCGCCGGTGGAGAAATTACGCTGGAAGTTCAGCATATCGTCCTGTGCGTTCCACAGGCAGAACTCCACAAAGCTGGTCAGGATCACATCCTTGGCGGCATCGCTTTCGTTGGTCAGGGTCACCTGATGCACTTCAGCATCGTAGCCCATCGGCACGAAGCTCTTCTGGGAAGCCTTGAGTCCGTTCTTTTTGCCGATGATGATGGTATAGCCCATACCGTGACGGCAGGAATATTCATCCAGTTCGGTCTTCACGGGCTTCCAGCCGGGATTCCAGACCGTACCCTGGTCGTTGATATAGAAATAACGGCCGCCGTTATCCACGGGCATATTGTTATAACGGTAGCGGGTAATACGGCGCAGGCGGGCGTCACGGTAGAAGCAATAGCCGCCGGCGGTATTGCTGATGATACCGAAGAACTTTTCGCAACCGAGATAGTTGATCCAGGGATAAGGAGTACGCGGAGTTTCGATCACATACTCTCTGGCCTTATCGTCAAAATGCCCAAATTTCACGGAACTTATCCTCCCTATTATTCGTCGATCCCGTTTTCACGGCTTTTTCAGTATAACACACCCACATTGCCCCTGTAAACGTTTTTAAGAACCCTGAAAGCACGAAAATATCGAAAACTACATCGGTTTCGTAAACAGTACGGAAAAGGGACCCGAAAACCTTTTCGGATCCCTTTAAAGTCACTTCGTCTTTTCCAGATATTCTTCATAGTTGCAATAGTAGTCGGCGATGGTTCCGTCAGGTTTGATCTCGATGATCCGGTCCGCGACGGTAGAGATGAACTGGTGGTCCTGGCTGGTGAAGATCACGTTGCCGGGGAAATTGATCAGAGCGTTATTCACCGCGGTGATGGATTCCAGATCCAGATGGTTGGTCGGCTGGTCCAGCATCAGGAAGTTCGCGCCGGAAAGCATCATCCGGCTCAGCATGCAGCGGACCTTTTCACCGCCGGAAAGGACATTTACAGGTTTGTACACATCATCGCCGGAGAACAGCATCCGTCCAAGGAAGCCGCGCATATAGGTCTCCAGCTGTTCCGGAGAGTACTGTGCGAACCATTGCATCATGGTCATGTCGCAGCCATCAAAATACTTGCTGTTGTCCTTCGGGAAATAGCTGGTGGAGATCGTCACGCCCCACTTCACGTTGCCGGAGGAGGGTTCCAGTTCCTCCGCCAGGATGCGGAACAGGGCGGTCTGCGCCTGTTCGTTGCCAACCAGCGCGATCTTTTGACCCTTGGTCACGATGAAGTTGACATTCTTCAGCAGCGTCACGCCATCCTGTTCATAGTTCAGATCGGTCACCTGCAGGATGTCCTTGCCGGCCTCGCGGTCTGGCGTGAAGCACACCCAGGGATAGCGGCGGGAGGAAGCAGGCATCTGTTCAATGGTCAGCTGATCCAGCAGTTTACGGCGGCTGGTAGCCTGTTTGGCCTTACTCTTGTTGCTGGAGAAGCGCTGGATGAAAGCCTGCAGTTCCTTGATCTTGTCCTCACGGCGTTTCTTCTGGTCGTTCATCAGGCTCTGCATCATCTTGCTGGATTCATACCAGAAGTCGTAGTTACCGACATACAGCTTCACCTGATTGTAGTCGATATCCACGATATGGGTACAGATATTGTTCAGGAACCAACGGTCATGGCTGACCACGATCAGGGTCCCCTTGAATTCCATCAGGAAGTCCTCCAGCCAGGCAACGCTGCGGTTGTCCAGATTGTTGGTCGGTTCGTCCAGCAGCAGGATATCCGGATTGCCGAACAGGGCCTGTGCCAGCAGGACCTTGAACTTGTCACCGGCCTTCAGGTCGCCCATCAGGGTATAATGCAAATCGGTTCCGAGGCCGAGGCCGGTCAGCAGAGCGGAAGCGTCGCTTTCCGCGTTCCAGCCGTCCATTTCGGCAAACTCGCCTTCCAGCAGAGCGGCCTTTTCGCCGTCCGTCTCGTCAAAGTCGGGCTTTGCGTACAGTGCGTCCTTTTCTTTCATGATATCGTACAGGCGCTGGTTTCCCATAATGACGGTATCCATCACGGGGAATTCATCATACTTGAACTGGTCCTGTTTCAGAGTGGACATACGCAGTGTAGACGGATAGGAAACGGAACCGGTGGTGGGTTCCAATTCTCCGGAAAGGATCCGCAGAAAGGTGGACTTGCCCGCGCCGTTCGCGCCGATAATACCGTAGCAGTTGCCGGGCAGGAATTTCAGGTCCGCGCCGGAAAACAGTTTCTGGCCGCCGAAGGTAAGGGATACGTTGCTGACTGTAACCATTTGTTTCTCCTTTTTCTGTTCCGTTTGTTCTGTTCCGCGAAAATGTTCTGTTTACTCCGCTGCCAGTCGGATCAGTGCGTTCGCGTAGATCTTCGTGGTCAGGATCAGTTTGTCGATGTCGATATATTCGTTGGCCTGATGCGCCAGATCTTCGTCTCCGGGGAATCCGGCCCCAAAGGCCACGCCCTGACGGATGATCTTGGCATAGGTGCCGCCGCCGGTATACTCGCCATGCGCTTCCTCACCGGTCTCCTCGGTATACGCCTTCAGCAGGCAGCTCACCAGTTCGGAATCCTCAGGCACATAGTGGATCGGTTTCATTTCGGTCACTTCGATGGTGAAATCCGGCAGCGCTTCTGTCACAGTCTGCTTCAGTTTCTCCAGATCCACGCACAGCGGGCAGCGGAAATCAAGCGTCGCTTTCACTGCGTCGCCTTCCACCCACAGGATGCCCATATTGCAGGTCAGTGCGCCGGAAACCTCATCCTTCGCGGCCACGCCAAGGCTCGTGCCGTCATATTCAGTTCCCACGGTATCCGCGAGCGCGCCGATGGCACCGTCTGCGCCCAGGTCTTTCAGCAGGCGCAGCATCATGCCAATGGCATTCCGGCAGCCTTCCGGATAAGCGGAATGGCCGGGAATACCGTTCGCGGTGACCCATACGCCTTCCGCGGTCGCTTCAGCGGTCATGTTCAGGCCGGTCTTTTCCGCAAACGCGCAGACGCGGTCCACAAGCTCATTGCCGCCTTCCAGCAGCGCTTTGCAGACACCGGGGATCACATTGAAGCGTTCGCCCGTTTTCAGTTCAAGGATCTTCGGACCTGCCGTCCCTACCTTGCCCCGGAGGATCATCTGTTCGATGCCCTTTTCCGTATTGATGACCGGGAAGGACGCGTCCGGGCTGAAACCGATCTCCGGCATATCCGTCACTTCGCAGTAGTGTTCCATATCTTCCCAGCCGCTTTCCTCATCACAGCCAAGGATCATCCGGATGCCCTTTTTCAGCGGGATCCCCGCTTCCCGGATCGCCCGCATCGCGAACAGCGCCGCGAGAGAAGGGCCCTTGTCGTCTCCCGTGCCGCGGCCATAGACCCGGTTGCCCACCATTTCAGCGCCAAAGGGCGGATAATTCCATCCGTCACCGGCAGGCACCACATCCAGGTGTCCCAGCACCGCGATCTGCTCTGCAGCATCTCCCAGCGTAATATCACAGGCATAGCCATCATAAGCGCCCGTCATAAAGCCCATGGTTTCAGCATCCACCATCGCCATATCCAGCATACGGCGGACATCACGTCCAAAGGGTGCGCCATCTTCCGCCTCGCCCTTGACGGAGGGCACACGGACCCACTTGCGGAGCGTCGCGACCAGTTCGTCCCGATAGCTGTCGATCAGTTCATATACTTTCTTGTCCATTCCGATTCCCTCCTAAAATGCGTTTCTTGGATCCGTACTCTTCTTTTTCGGAGCTTCCGGATCGATATATTCGATCTCCAACCGTTCAAAATCGACTGTTTCAAAGAAAGCGTCCGGGAAAAACCGGGTCTGCCCGAATTCTTCCCATTCCCGCGCGTTCTTCTCAAGCCATAGCGGCAAAGGCAGGTCCAACTGATGGCAAGCCTCATTCAGCGCATCATGCGGATCGGAACGCGTGCAGGGAACAGTGACCTGGCGGTCTGTTCTGTGGCGCCGGATCGTTTTGACCCACAACGCGGTAGCCATAGTCTCACCTCCCATAATCTCAACACTTCATTATCGCACGAATTCCCCATTGTTACAAGACCGTGATCGTGAAAACGCAAGATATCCGCGTGCTTGACACTGTCTTTTTATTTGACTATCCTATAAAAAGGTATTTCAGACAGACTCATTTCATTATTCATGAGGTACGTTATGAATCACGACCTGAATCTTCCCTCCGCTTTGCCGGAGGATTATCATGAAACCCCATCCTCCGGCCTTTCTGCCGAAGAAGCCGCCGCGCTTAAAGCCGCCGGCCAGGGAAACGCGTTGCGGGACGACGGAAGCAAATCCACCTGGGAGATCCTCAAGAGCAATCTCTTTACCTGGTTCAATCTGCTGAATGTCATTCTGGCCCTCTGTCTGCTGGCTGTGGGCAGTTACCGCAACATGACCTTCATCGTGATCATCTTCACCAACACCGTCATCGGGACTGTCCAGGAGATCCGCGCGCGTAACACCATCCGCCGTCTTCAGGTCCTCAACGCGCCCTCTGTCCATGCCCTGCGGGACGGGAAAGAGATCGTACTTCAGTCGGATGATCTGGTCCGCGGCGATCTCGTCATCCTCCGTGCGGGCGATCAGGTGGTGGCGGATGCCATGGTCCGGTCCGGTTCCGGCAACGCCATGGAATCCCTGCTGACCGGCGAAAGTGATGCCATCCCAAAGAAGGAAAATGACTGGTTGTATTCCGGCAGCTATATCACTGAGGGAAAGCTCACTGCCCAGTTGGTCTATGTTTCCGATGAAAGCTACGCCGGGCGGTTAATGAAGGAAGCGCGCAAAACCAAACGTCCGGAATCCGCGCTGATGACTGACCTCAACCGATTGATCCGGTTTGACAGTCTGGTTTTGATTCCCCTCGGTGTTCTGCTTTTCCTCAAGCAGTATCTGCTCAACAAGGACCCGCTTGCCGCCTCAGTCACTTCTTCCGTTGCCGCTATGATCGGCATGATCCCGGAGGGATTGATCCTCCTCACCAGTGTCGCGATGGCCGTCGGCGTTGTCAAGCTCGGCCGGCGTAAAACGCTGGTTCAGGAGCTATATGGCATTGAAACGCTGGCCCGTGTGGATGTTTTGTGTCTGGACAAAACGGGAACTATCACCACCGGTGAGATGTCCGCGGAAGCGCCCATCCCGTTCGACGCAACGCCGGAAGAACTGAGCACTGCGCTTTCCCGCTTTTTGGGTGCCTTTGACGATGCGTCTTCCACCCTTTCCGCCCTGCGGAAGCTGGCATCTCCCGCCAAAGAAGCAACTTTAGCTGTGTTGCCATTCTCTTCCGCGCGCAAGAAATCCGCCGCTTCTTTCGAGGACGGGACCACGTTGGTCCTTGGCGCGCCGGAATTTGTGCTGGGTGAAGGCTATCCGGACGATCTGCGCGCCCGTGTCGACGCGTTGGCCGAAGAAGGAAAACGCGTAACCGTGCTGGCTTCCTGTGACGGCACGATTCAGGACGAGGTCCTGCCTCCCATCCATCGGATCCTTGGGCTGTTCGTCCTCACCGATACGCTTCGCCCCAACGCGGAGCAGACGATCCGTTATTTCCGTGAGCAGGGCGTTTCCCTGAAGGTCATTTCCGGAGACCATCCCCGTACCGTATCCCGCATCGCGCGCCAGGTCGGCATGGAAGGCTGGGACTGTTGGGTCGATGTTTCCACCCTTAACACGGAGGAAGAGCTGGAAGAAGCCTGCCGTACCTGTGTCATTTTCGGCCGTGTGACCCCTTCCCGCAAAAAGGAGCTGGTCACGATTCTGAAGCGACTGGGCCATACCGTAGCCATGACCGGAGACGGCGTCAACGACATTCCAGCCCTGAAGACCGCGGATTGTTCCATTGCCATGGCTGGCGGCGCGGATGCCGCGCGACATGCTGCCCAGTTGACCCTGCTGGACTCCGATTTTTCCGCGATGCCGGCCATTGTGCTGGAGGGACGACGTGTTATCAACAATATCACGCGTGCTGCTTCCCTGTTCCTGACCAAAACGCTGTTCTCATTCTGTTTGGGGCTGATGACCCTGCTGATCCCCGTTTCCTATCCCTACTATCCCATCCAACTGACGCTCGTTTCCGTGCTCACAGTCGGTGTCCCATCCTTCTTCCTCGCGCTGGAGCCCAGCAACGAGAGGATCACCGGAAACTTCCTCAAGACGGTCCTCCAGCGGGCTATCCCGGGCGGGTTGGCAGTCTCCGTCTGTGCCACGATCGCGATGTTGTTTGTCAACGCAGGGTGGGATGTAAATCTTTGCAAAACGGTCGCCACGCTGATTGCCGGTGCAGTCGGTCTGTTGGTACTCCTGCGTGCCTGTCTGCCGCTGAACCGGAACCGTGCCGTCATCTGCGGACTCATGCTGATCGGTTTCCTGCTGGCCTCCGTGATCCTGGGCCCATTGTTCTATCTGGTCCCGCTGACCGGTCCCGCGTGGGGTCTGCTGGCCGCGCTGGTCTGTCTCAGCGTCATCATGGTCTTTTTCGCAGCATGGATCCTCAAAAAGCATAACCGTTGATGGATCCTCCATACAAGAAACGGGCTACGGTTTCAAAAGCCGCAGCCCGTACTTTTTATACTTTACGCTGATCCTTTTTCCTTCTCCCGGTTTTTCCTCAGGTTGTAGACCACCACAGAGACCACAACGATGGCCGCACCGATGCAGGAAAGCGGCGTCAGCGTTTCGTGCCAGAAAAGGGCTACCAGTACCGGATTCAGGATAGGTTCCAGTCCGGAGATCAGCCCCGCCGTCACGGCACCGGTATCCCGGATGCCCGTGGCAAAACAGATCTGGGCCATACCCTGTTGGATCAGTCCCAACGCTAATACCGCGACGATCTCGCCCGCGGGGGTCGCGCTGATATCTGTCCGGATCAGGGAAGGCAGCCCGACCAGTGCGGTGATCGCATAACTCAGCACAATTGCCGTAAAGGGTTCCGAGTCTTCCCGACTGTTGAAGATAAAGAAGCAGGCATAGGTGATTCCGGACAGCAGCGCCAGCAGGTTGCCTGTCAGGTTGCCCGCCTCAAGGGAGTCCACAAAGAAGCACAGGATCCCGGCCATTACCAGCAGACAGACGATGCATTCCGATTTTCCCGGCTTCTTGCCAAAAAACAAAGCCATGATCAAAATCACGAACACCGGCATCGTAAACTGGAGCACGATCGTGTTCCCTGCCGTAGTCATCTTGTTAGCCATGGCATACAGGGTATTTGTCGAGGAAATGGATAGGGCCGCCAGCACGACATCCCGGTTCAGCACAAACCGATGTTTGCGGATCAGCAAAATGATCAGGATTGCCCCACCGGCCAGGATACTGCGCGCACTGCTGATAGCCAGCGCGTCCCACGAAATGATTTTGAACAGCAGTCCGCCCAACGCGAAAAGAACAGAGGACAAAAAGACCCAGATTTCCGGTGGGATCCCGCGTTTGGGTCTGATAGTTGCCTCATGCATACCTTATGCCTCCCCTTATCTGACAAGCCCGGAGAAAGACCCGCGACACTGCCGCGGGTCTTCGGGGTTTCTTACATCTGTGCTCCGTGCGTTTTCGCGAACGCCACAGGATCCAGAAATTTGAAGTTCACGTCGCGCAGGGCATCCCGTTCAAATGTGTTCCGGAACACCGGAACCCCGTTCTCGGTCGCTTCCACCTGCACCCGTTGTACCGGAAGCACGGCAAACAGGTCCCGTGCGATTCTCAGAGAAAGTCCGCACAAATAAAGCTCACGCGCTTTTTTCATATATTCGGGGCAACATTCAAAGCTAGCCTGCAGGGTATCCGCGTCCGGTGTCCGCATCTGCAGGTTGGCCGCAAAGGGTGTCAGGTCGCCCAGCGGGTTCGCGGTGGTAAGCACATCCACATAGGCCTGAATATCGCCTTTCAGGACCCGCTCCGCGTATTTGCGGTAGAAGTCCCATAGCCGCTGGGAGGTCAGTCCGTCTACAGGGCGGTCATGGGCCAGCACTTCGGTCCAGTCCACCGTTTCATCCGCGGTCTTCCATACAGTTGTCAGTGCGGGGATCTGCAGTTTTTTCACCGGCGTACTTTGGGGCTTCTCCGCCGGTTTTCCGGCAGCTGCAGCACTACTGCCCGCAGTCGGGGCGGCAGGGCTTGTTGCTGTCCCGTTTCCGGGCGTTCCGCCCCAGATATCCGCGGCAGTGGATTGCAGGATCTTCCGCAGTTTCTCCTGATTTTCGATCAGAACCTGATTCAAAGACTCACTCATGCCTTGTTCCCCCCTTCCGTCAGGGTACAACGGACCGCGGGCGGGTTGGAGGCCGTCTCGAAGCAATCCAGCGTCAGCGCGGCGTTTCCGGTCACACCGTTATCAAACAGCCAGCGGCTGAGCGGATTGATGAGCAGGCTTTCCACCTGGTTGCCGATACCGCGGCCACCGTTGGAGAGATCAAACAGTGCGGCTTCCTTCAGGCTTTCGTAGGCATGATCCGCGATCGTCACGCGGATATTCTTGTTTTCCCGCAGATTCGCAATGATCTTGTTGACCTGGCTCTGCAGGATCAGTTCACCCGCGTCACGGCGGATATAATCGAACACGACGATATTCTCGCCGATACGGTTCAGGATCTCCGGCCGGCCCAACTCCAGCTTGAAGTAATCCTCAATGGCGGAGCGCACCTTGGTCCGGATCTCGCTGTAATCCATGTCCATGGTCACGTTGGGTTCACGGTTGCCGAGCGCGTCCTTCACATAGATGCCCAGGTTGCTGGTGAAGATGATGATCGTTTCGGAGAAATAGACCGTGTTGCCCTGTCCGTCCGTCATACGGCCATCTTCGAGGATCTGCAGGAACTTGTCCAGGATGGAAGAATGCGCCTTTTCGATCTCATCAAAAAGCAGGATGGCAAAAGGATTCTTCTTCACCGCGTTCGTCAGCTGACCGCCCGCTTCATAGCCCACATATCCGGGAGGGGCACCCATCAGCTTCTGGTCAGAGTGGCTCTGGCCATATTCGCTCATATCAAAGCGGATACAGGCACTTTCATCGCCGAACAGTTTTTCAGCCAACGCCTTGGCAGTCTCAGTCTTGCCGGTACCCGTCGGGCCGGCAAAGAAAAGCACACCCTTGGGCTTGGAGGTAGAAGAGGAATTGAGCCCGTTCATCCCGGTCACCGCGCGTTTGACCACATCCAGTGTGCGTTCCAGCGCGGCATCCTGTCCCTTGATCCGCTTTTCAAAATCCTGCTTCGCGTGTTGCAGTCCTTCCACGCTCAGGGTACTCCAGGGATTTTCCTTGATACCGTACTTATACAGATCCACAGAGGCACAAAGGTCTTTGATGTGCATTCCTTCCAGTTTGCACAGGCGGCGCATTTCCTCCATTTCGGTGAAGGTCAGCCCTTCCGTCAGGCCCACAAAGCGCTCACGGATCCGGTCCAGTTCATCCGCGTGTTCCTCATAATAAGGCATTTCGGTGCGGTATACCGTACTGTCAAAGAAGCTGGCCAGATTCGTTCCGGTCACCAATTTCTTCCGTTCCTCACGGTCCGGCGCTTCCAGGCGGATCTTTTTGCACACGGGATTGTTCAGGTAGAACCACGCGGGCAGGTCGTTGACCTTGTTCACGAGCAACACCAGCAGATTCTGTTTTTTGCCCTGCGAAGTCTTGACCCATGCGGAGCTGAGCGCGCTCTGCATCAGGATGTTGAAGCTGTTCACATCCTGCTGGTCCATCCGATCGGGGGTAATGATATAATGGCTGGCCATTTCCAGTACAGTCACGGTGGCCGCCTTCTGCTGGCCCATCGCGCGACGGATCACGTTTGGCGCGGTCGTTGCCTCGTTCCCCTTGAATTCCGCCTGGATCGCGCCATTTTTGATCTCCGACCCGGTCAGTTCGGCATAGGACTTCAGCATCTGGGGATCATAGGGATTGATAAACCCGACCAGGTTGGAATAGAATACGACCTGATCATAACCATTGTCCGTAAACCACGTATGCAAATAGCGGCCCAGCGGAACGATCTCGTCTTCCCGCAGGGAACCCTGCACCGGATAACGGTACTGGTCCAACACATTGCCTTCAAAGATCAACAGGGGCTTGATGGAGCTGAAGAGTTCCAATTCCCTGTGCCATTTCGAAATCAAAGCGTCCATTCGTTTCTCCGCCTTTCATGAAGCATAAGGTCAGTATACCATGTCCCCGTTTTCCTGTCACCCACCGTGGCTTAAAATCTGATGAGACAGTGGCAAAAGTTGCATGAGAAAACGCGGCCGGAGTTTCCCCCGGCCGCGTCCGCTTTATGCCTTTATTTCGCTCATGCCCTGTTCGCGTGCCTGGGCTGTATAGAGTTCCCAGTAAGCACCCTTCTTTGCCATCAGTTCATCGTGCGTACCGCTCTCCAGGATCCCATGGTCCGAGATGTACAGGATCCGGTCGCAATGCTTGATGGTGGAAAGCCGGTGTGCGATGATGAAGGAGGTACGTCCCTTGAGCAGGGCCAGCAGACCCTCCTGCAGCAGTTTTTCCGTCTTGGTATCGATGGAAGAGGTCGCCTCGTCCAAAATCAGGATCCGTGGATCGCTCAGCAGGGTCCGGGCGAAGGAGACCAGCTGGCGTTGTCCCTGACTCAGGCTGCTGCCGCGTTCGTTGATCATGGTATTGTAGCCATCCGGCATTTCACGGATGAAATCATCCGCGCGCACCACTTTCGCAGCCTCAATGATCTGCTCGTCCGTCGCGTCCAGATTGCCGTAACGGATGTTCTCAGACAAGGTTCCGGCAAAAATGAAGCTGTCCTGCAGCATGATGCCCAGCTGCGTCCGCAGGGAATGCAGCGTCACATCGCTGATGTCGTGGGCAGAGCCGTCTTCACAGTGGAGAATGATCTTACCGCCATTCAGGTTATAGAAGCGGCACAGCAGATTGACCACCGTACTCTTGCCCGCGCCGGTAGGACCGACCAGAGCGATACTTTCGCCGGCGTTGACATGCAGGTTCAGATCTTTCAGTACGGTCTGACCTTCCTCATAACCGAAGGTCACATTCTCATAGTCCACCGTACCGTCGATCGGCGGCAGTTCCACGGCGTCTTCCTTGTCGTGCACAACGACAGGCTCGTCCATGGTTTCAAAGATGCGTTCCAGATAAGCCAGGTTGTTCACAAAGCTGTTGTAGATATTCGCGAGGTTGGTAATAGGCTGCCAGAAACGGCCCACATACTGGCCCATAGCCACGATCACGCCGAAGGAGACGATATCGCCGCCCATCCAGTAAACACCAGCGATATACATCACCGTAAACACGATCTGGGTGATGATCTCACTGCTCAGCCACACGCTGTTACTGATGTAGATTGCCTTCATCCATGCCTGTCTGCAGGCCACCGCCAGACGACGCATGATGGAGATGTTCTCATTCTGCCGTGCGAAGGACTGGCTGACCCGGACACCGTCGATGGATTCCGCCAGATACGCGTTATAGTTGGAATTCTTGTTGCTCTGGTTTCTCCAGGCCTTTCTCTGGCGGGGCTTCAGGAACCAGATCACGCTCGCGAACACGGGCAGACCGGCCACGATCACGGTAGCCAGTGTCACATCTGTGGAGAACATAAAGACGATGATGAAGATGATGTTGATGATCTCCAGGATCGCGTTGATAATGCCGTTGGACAGGATATCGGATACCGAGTTCACATAGTTGATCACGCGGACCAGGATCTTGCCCGCCGGACGGCTGTCGTAATAGCTGAACGGCAGTTTCTGCAGATGGGCAAACAGGTCCTTGCGGATATCATAGATGATCTCCTGGCTGACGAAAGCCATCACACGTGAGCGGATCACGGTAAATACGATACTGATAGAAATGATGCCGACAAACATGATCGCCAGTCTGCCCAGCAGCCCGGTATCATGGTTGGGTACCACCACATCCAGCACGGTTTGGGTGATCTTCGGCACAAAGAGTCCGGCCACGCTGGCCAGGGCGCTGAGGAAGAATGCGAGCAGCATCTTGAAGCGATGCTTTTTGATATACTTAAGGGCTCGTTTCAGGTGTTTCGCGCTGAATGGGGATTCCAGAGTCTCGTCAACGTCAAACTTATTCCGTGCCATTACGCATTCACCTCCCCTTCAGGGTCGATGCCGTTTTGCAGACAATAAGTCTCGTAATAGTAACCGTGCAGAGCGATCAGTTCCTCATGCGTACCGCGTTCGGTGATCCGTCCGTCCTGCAGGATCAGGATCTGATCCGCGTCTTTCACAGAGGAGATACGTTGGGCAATGATGACCTTGGTGCAGGGATAGGGCAGTTTTTTCAATTGCTTCTGGATATAAGTTTCTGTTTCCATATCCACGGCCGAAGTCGTGTCATCCATGATCAGGATACCCGGTTTGACCGCCAGGGCACGGGCCAGAGAAAGCCGTTGCCGCTGTCCGCCGGAAAGGCCGACGCCACGCTCACCGACGATGGTATCGTACTTTTCAGGCAGGGTCACCACAAACTCGTCCGCGTCCGCGCGTACGGCAAAGTCTTTCACCTCGTCCACCGTCAGTTCCTGATTGCCAAAGGCAATATTGCCTTCCACGGTATCCGAGAAAAGGAAAACATCCTGAATGGCGGTTCCGATCCCGCCACGCAACTGTTCCAGTTTCCAGTTTTTCACGTTGCAGTCATCCACCAGCACTTCGCCGCTGTTGACATCATAGAAACGGTACAGCAGCTGGACCAGCGTTGTCTTGCCGGAACCGGTGGGGCCCATGACGGCAATCGTCTCGCCGGGTTTCACGGTGAAGGATACATCGTCCAGCACCTGCTGCCGGTCATAGGTGAAGGAAACATTCCTGAACTCGATCTTGCCTTCCACACGCTCATGGTCCATAGCGTTTTTCGCGTCCGTAATCACCGGCTGGCCCAGATCGATCTGCATGACCTTGCTGGCGCAGGTGGAGAAACGCTGCCAGTCGTTAAGCAGGTTGCCAAGGTTACGCATAGGATTGCTCAGGGCCCAGCTTAAGCTGGTAAAGATTGTCAGCTGACCCGCGGTCAGCTTTCCCTGGATCATGAAAAATGCACCCAGGAAGACTGTGATCAAACTCATCACGTTGGCCAGGATTTCAATAAACGGGAAGAACTTCAACCACCGCTTGTTGATATCCAGATTGGCATCCCGGAAAGCCACGGAGCGTTCATCAAAACGCTCTTCTTCGTAGGCTTCACGCGCAAACGCTTTCACGACACGGTTGCCGGCGATATTTTCCTGTGCCCGCGCGTTCATCTCGCTCAGCCGGTCACGCATGTCCATAAACATGGGGCGGGCTTTCTTGGAGTAGAACTTGGTCATGATCATCAGGATCGGCGTCACGCATACCATAGCCAACGCCATTTCCCAATTGACAAAGAACAGGTAGATGGAGGTGGAGATAAACATCACCACACTGTCCACCGCCTGATAATCGATATAACTCAAGAAGTGACGGCACCAGTCCGTATCCGCTGACAAACGCGTCATCAGGTCACCGGTCCGGTTCCTGTCAAAGAATTTCATATCCCTGTACTGAAGACGGGTAAAGAGCCTTGTGCGCAGATTGTAGATCACGTTCTGCGAAGTCGTTTCCAACGTGATCACCATCAGATAGCGCATGCCTTCGCGAAACAGTTTCACAACCAGCATGGTCAGCAGGATACCCAGCAATGGTTCCGGATTTCCCGCCATGATCACGTCATCCATCAACCGCGCCGTCAGGGCCGGGTTGATCAACAGCATGACCGACGTCACCGCGCTGATGACCAGCGCCATAATATGACGTGCATGATACTTTTTGTCCATCACAGACCACAACCATTTGACCTGGTTCATACGCAGGATCCTCCCGAAAAAACACAAAAAGTACATACAAATTGCCCACAAAGTATAGCACTCTGTCCGGTGATTTGCAATCGTTTTCAATCTTTTTTCACAGTCTTTTTGTTACAACTTATATCTGTTTTTTCAACCAAACCGTATACCCTCATCTTTCCCGTGAACAGGCCGAAAAAAAGGGCCTTGAAGCTTCAGGCTTCAAGGTCCTCAAATCTCCTGCACCAGGTATACTTGCTGATTGCGCTCTGACAGGCGCCGGGACAATAGGTTGTCAGAATATCCCGGATATAGGGCGGCAGCACGCGATTGTACTTCACTTCAAGAATGATCTCCCCGTTGTCGAAGGGCGGAATGGTCGGAACATTGGGGTTGAACAGGTCTTTGCTGTTCAGGCCGCTGCGCAGTTGTTTGTCAAAAGTAATGCGCACTTCCTCCGCCTCATGCAGGTACGCCTCGCGAACATAGTCCACGATCACGACCGGGCGGAGCAGATTCACCGTCATCTCGCGATATACATCGTTCAGCAGGCCCGAACGCGTCATTTCCAGTCCGCTGGGATCTCCGGCGATCAGCTGTTCGCACAGCAGTCGGGGAATACTGATGGAGCGTTTGGAGATCAACGTACCGATCTTGGTCTTGCACTCCAGCTTGATGATCTTATCGCTGAAGTTGTAGATCCGGATCCGATATTTGTCACGGTTCTGGTCACCGTCGATCTTGTCATACAGGGCCGTATTCCAGATCGTATCAAAATAAAGGGAACGGATATGATACTCGTTATATTCATCCCCATTGGGATCCCGTTCAAGCGTCTGATCCAGAATACCGGACAGGACCAGATACTGCATCTCATTGATAAAGAATTTCAGTTCGTGCCGAAGCGGCAATGTACTGGGCATTCACGTTCCCTCCTTTCCGAGTGTTTCTCGTTTACGAAAACACGGGAGCCGACAGCAGTTTCTCGCTTGCGAAAACTTTTTTTCATCACGCGCCGGCTTCAGTCTGGCAAGCCACCAGCGTTGCGTCATGCACACCGTCGATGTTCAGCACGCCTGCCACCAGATCCTGCTTGTTGTCGAGGCGGACTTCCACGGTCATTTCAGCACCGGAGCGCGTCACAGTCTTGCTGCGCAGCCGTCTCTGCTTCACGGTCCTTCTAAGCAGCTGGGTGATATCCTGCTCGGCATAGTCATCATAGTGGACCACCAGCAGATAGGCATTGGAGCGATTGAAATGGATGAAGGACATACCAAACAGCACGATGCTGATCCCAAGCACCACCACCAGCGCGTGAACATACAGTTCAGCGCCAAGCAGGATACCCATCGTCAGGGCCCAGAACATGTAGGCGGTATCCATCGGATCCTTCACCGCGGTACGGAAACGGACGATGGACAGGGCACCGACCATACCCATGGACAGGGCAATGTCGCTCTTGATACACATGACCACAGGGGTCGTGATCAGGGTCAGCATCATCAGCGTCATGGAAAACGTGGGGCTATACAGTACGCCACGGTAGCAGCGTTTGTAAACAAAAGCGATAACCAGGCCCACCACCACGGCAGCGATCAGACCGATCACGATCTTCCAGGGGGTCAGCATGGCAAACTGGTTCGCGAAATACTCGCTGAGGCTGGAATCACTCTTCAGCACGGAACTGATTCCGATGAGGGCAAAGCTGTTGGTCATAAGGCATCCTCCCATTTCATATATATCATGATTTTTGTTTCCGGTTTACACAGCGTCCGCAGGCATGCTCGGTCTCGGGCCAAAGTATTCTTCCATTTGGGCATTGGACAGTCCAAAGGCGTCCTGAGCCATTTTCCACAGGAGATTCGGGCGTTTCTTCAGCGTGTTTCTCAGGCGTTCCACACGCTTCTGCCAGTAACGTTTCGCGCCGTCTGCCGTGGTAGGAACTTCGGAGATCACAAACTTGTCGTTTTCTTCTCCCCAACGGGCCCAGTGCAGTTCCATTTCCGGCGTGATCTGCTCCACAAGGGGTTCCAGGATGTGCAGCATATAGTCCGTGGTAAAGGTCTGGAAGATATCGCCAAACTTGCGCAGGAACTTATCCTTGTATTCCGGCACAGAAAGCAGCTTGAGCAGGATCGTGTTATCGATTTTCTGTTCACCCATACCGGCTTTCTTGGTATAACTCTTCGGGCTGTCGAATCCTGAGTTGAACAGACCGTAGTCCGCGTCGTACCAGATCCAGCGCCATTTGGATCCGTCCGTGTGCAGCCTGTAGTAACGGGTGTTACCGATATCGCTGTTACCGACAAACATTTCGAGCGCGATATATTCAAACAGGTTGTCCACATCCACATTATCAAGGATATACTGAAGATCGGCTTCATTCTTGGCAGGATCGGAGTTCTTGATCTTCTTGATCATTGCCTTGTATGCCTTACTGGAACCGTATTTCAGTGAGCCACTGGCCTGCAGGATATCCATATCGTCGGCTCCTTCAAGGCCCAATCCTTCATGTTGGGATACAAAGAAGCGATCCACCCGCTCACGCAGGTTCATGTGGCCCCAGTACACACCGTTCAGGTACACAGCCACGGGGTTCCAGGCCTGATGCATCACGGTCGAGCCGTAAGCATCCAACAGCCGACTTTCGAAGCCATCCAACAGTCGGGTCCACATACAGTCGTTTCCGCTGTTGCGAAGCACAAAACCTTTATACTCGGTATACTCTCTGTCCTCAAACAGCGGTGCGGCAAATGTCTTGGCCCCGTACAGGGATTTGGCACGGAACTTCATGGATTTCTGGGGCATATCCAGACTGAAGTCGCCCATCAGCTGGAACTGCGCGCCCTGGTTGAGCATCTTGGTTCCGTCCTGCAGGTAGTACTCCACATTACATTCACGGTGCAGGGATTTATACTTGCGGTAGATCGTGTTCTTGAAGGGTAGTTTGCCGGGCTCCTTGACCACATCATCGCCAACCACCAGCATCCCGTTTTCCGGATTCCAAAGGACATCCGGATCACATACCACCGAGAACACCGGCAGCGTATGATATGCGTTCACAAAGAATGTGCCCGTCAGGATATCGCTGGCGCGATAACCCTCCGCGCCATAGGCCCTGGCTCTCAGAACGGTGGTGAAGTTCAGTTCCAGACGTTCCCCGTTATAGGGTGTGGAGGTCTGAAGTGGGATGGAGCCGTCTGTTGTATAGTATACCTGCGTTCCCTCCGGAATATTCATTTCCACGTTGATCGTGGAATAATACATTCCGGGTTCGATCGTGAACGAAGGCATTTCGGTATAGCCCAGGAAACCTTGTCCGTTCAGGTTGAAAGGAGTAGGAACATCGTAATAAAAAAAACCCGACATCCCTGCCGTCCGTCCATAGGATACATTGGTCTTTTGCTGCGGAAGACGAACCTTGTCAAGGATCCGTCCGGAAGGATCAGTCAGCACCAGTGTTTCCATTCCCGTACGGCTGATCTTATATGAAGCATGAAGCTCCCCCGGAGCAGACCGGTCCGCCTGCCCGTCACAGATCACCAACAAGTACTGACCCGCGCCGATTCTGGTACCCTGTGGAAATTGCCATTTCCGGCCACGGGTAAGCCTGTCGCTCAGCCCGTAGCCGGAAAGATCAACGTCCCTTGATGTGGAATTGTAGAGTTCGATCCAATCCGAATAATCGCTGCCCTGGTAGATCTCCACGGAATCGTTGGATGCAAGGACTTCACTGATCCAAACGCCGGAAGGATTCATTGCCCGCAGGTTATAGTCCATCTGGGCAAAGCCGATCTCATCGTTGGGAAGACCGGGAGTCGCCGTTTCAAAAACCTGCAGCACGCCGGAAGGCGCGCGTCCAAAGGAGCAATCTTCCGGGATATTGTCGATCATGACACGGTCCACGACCCGGCCGCGGCTGTCAGCGATGATCAGGGTCTCGTTTTCCGCGCTGATGCGGAAATTGGTGTGCGGTACACCGCTTGCCGTAACAGCACGGTCCTTTCCGGAGCAGAAGACCACATAATACCCATGCGGCTGGATCACCGCGCCCTCGGGGAAATGCCATTTCATGGGATTGTTTTCGTTATCGCTCAGGCAATACTTATCCAGTTGGATCGCGGTTCCGGTCGTATTGTAAAGTTCGATCCAGTCGGAAAGCTCGTCATCCTCATCACGGAGGCCCGTCATCGGATCAGGCATGACCTCGTTGATGATCACCGCGCCATCCTGACTCATGATCGATTCACGGTACGCGCGATGACCTTCTTCGCTATTCTCATACTCGGGACTGAACCAGGTCACAGACTGGAAAGAGCCATCCACAAGCGCCCAGCTCTCGTTGTTCGCCATGATAGGATAAGTCACCGAATCGATCACATACGCGTTGGGATCATACAGATACACTGTCTCTCCAACGGAGGAAAGCTTGAATTTTGCATGGAACGGTTTATCAGGATTGACTTGATTGGTATTAGTGCAGAAAACGATCACGCGCTCATCAGCCGGCAGAATGACATCCGGGAAGAGGAAACGAACGGAATCGTTCCGGTCGCTGAGGCCAACGTCCTTCAGACGGATATCATGGTCCGAACTGTTCCATACTTCCACCCAATCCGGATAGTTACCATCTTCATCGGTTACCGCCGTATCGTTGGAAGGCATGATCTCACTCAGCACCAGACCCGCATACTGGGATACAAGAGGCGTGCCATCCTCAGAAACACGTCCATCCTCAGTCGCAATGGTATAAAGAGCCTGATTGGTAGGTTCCTTAGGTGTCAGGATGATCAGAAGGACGACAATCGCCATGAAAATAGCCAACAAAATAACATTCAGACTACGTTTCCGTCTCTGATACTTTTTCTTCGCCGAAGATGAACGGCGCCGGCTTTCCTGCTCCATCGTCCGATCCTCCCTCCTTAACAAAACTGGAATATATTATACCACAACCCATTATAACAGACAACCCGTACCCGTCATTTGGTCTTTTCAGTCCATCTCAAACAAAGCACGTATATCCTGTTCACTCATCCCCTCAAAGGAGGCTTCCCCCGGTGTGATCAGGCGATCAAACAGTGCTTTCTTCCGCAGTCCGAGTTCGACCACCTGCTCCTCGATACTTTGGCCTGTCACCAGACGGATCACCTGAACATCCTTGGTCTGGCCGATCCTGTAGGCCCGGTCTGTCGCCTGTTCTTCCGTGGCCGGATTCCACCAGGGATCGTAATGGATCACAAGGTCTGCGCCGGTCAGGTTCAGCCCGTATCCGCCCGCTCGCAGAGAGATCAGGAAGATATCCGTCTTTCCCAGGTTGAATTCTTCCGTCAGTTTCAAACGTTCATCCGCCGGTGTTTCCCCATCCAGATACATTGTGGTATAGCCGCTGTCTTCCATCTGTTTTCGCAATATTTTCAGCATACCTGTAAACTGGCTGAACAGGAGGATTCTGTGTCCGCGTTCCACCGTCGAGGGCAGCAGCTCAGCCAAGAGTTCCTGCTTTCCCGACATTCCGTTATAACCGGAAAGGACCAGGGACGGATGGCAACAGATCTGCCGCAGTTCAGTAATAGCCGCCAGCACTTCCATCCGGTTTTTCTGCAGAGCGCCATTTCCGATCATCGACTCGATCCGTGGACGGATCCTCATCATCGAAGCCTGATATACTTTCTCCTGTTCGGGCGTCATCGCCGCAGTCAGAACAGTTTCCATCTTTTCGGGCAGTTCTGTCAAAACATCCTGTTTCAGTCTTCTCAGCAGGAAAGGCTGGACCCGTCTGCGCAGATCGTCTCCGTTCTCCCCTTCCTGGTACCTTCTCATGAAAGCATTATACCCGGGCAGATACCCCGGAAGAACAAAATCAAAGATGCTCCATAGTTCGCCTACACCGTTCTCCATCGGTGTGCCGGTCAACGCGAATCGCGTATCCGCATCCAGTCTTTTCACCGCGGCCGCGGCTACGCTTCCCGCGTTCTTGATATGTTGTGCTTCATCCAGGATCGCAAAACGGAACCGATAGTCAGCCATCAGTTCGATATCCCTGCGGATCAGTGGATATGAGGTGATCAACACATCCACATCACCCGTCTCACAGATATGCCGGATCACATGTTCTCTTTGTTCGGCCGTCCCGTTCAGCACAACCGCGCTCAGATCCGGTGCAAAACGCCGGATCTCGCTGTACCAGTTGTAAGTCAACGAGGTTGGAGCGACGATCAGCGAAGTTCTTCCCCGCTCGCTGGTCGACTGAAGCAGCGCAATGATCTGAACCGTTTTTCCGAGGCCCATATCATCCGCCAAAATGCCGCCCATACGCATGCGGTCCATGGTACGAAGCCAACGGTAACCATGAAGCTGATATGGCTTTAGGTCCGTGTTCAACACCGGATCCGGAATGGACGCGCCGTCATCTGTCATCGGTTCGGTCACCCCGGCCAGCTCTTCCGTTCCTTCAAGCGCCAGGGCGGGATCCTTCAGTATGCTTTCAAGATAGCAGGCACGGTAAGAACGCAACGTCAGATAATCCCGGTTCAGATCATTTCCATCTTGCAATCCGGCTTCATACAACGTTTCAGCTGTTTCCTGCCAGACACCTAAGTCTGTCAGATCCAAAAATCTTCCATCCGTCAGCCGGAAATAGTTCTTTTTCCGGCTCAGTGCTTCCATCAGCGCCAACACTTCAGGAATCGGTTCCCCATCAGCACGAAGCATTAATTCGAGATGTGTATCACGAAGGCGCACGCTTCCCGTCAGCACCGGCCTTCTGGGAATGATCCGTTTGAATTCCGTACTGAAAAAGACTTCACAGCACTGCTGCAGTTTGCCAAGTCCTTCGTTAACAAAACCAAAGATCGCGTTCGAACCCGAAAGGAACACATTTCCTTTACGGACGCGGAAGCCGGAATCTTCCAGGATACCCAACACATTCTTTTCCGCTTCCGCATCCCGCAAAAGCAATTTTTCACCTTTGTCCAAAGTGATTTTTTCTTTCTCCGACACAAAAGGATTCAGTTCCGTGTCTCCGTATCGGAAATGGATCTCACCGCGGATCCCGTTCCCTTCACGGTCCAGATAGGCAGAAGCATTCAGAGAGACCCTAACCATACGTTTTTCAAGATCATGGCTCAGTTCCACCGCACCGCGGGTTTTCAGATAAGGCAGGATCTCCCCTACCACAGCGGATGTATCCTTGAGCGGGTAATCAAGAACACAGTTTCCTTCCGTTCTGTGGTCCCACAAGATCCACAAAAGATCCCGCTGAAGCGGATCGACTCTGCAGATCTTTCCGTCCATGAGTACATATCCGCCTTCACGGTTAACAGGCGTCAGTGATTCCGGAAGATTGGCTGTCACCGTCAGGCCGCGGGGCGTTGCCTCCATCATAAAGCGAAGCGGCAGATAAACATCCTCTATGCTTTCATTCACAAACCAGGTGCCATCTTCACGCATCATGCGGAAAGGAATCGTTCTCAATTCATCCAGGATCCGGGCCGCATACAGGTGAGGCAGATAGATCAGTCGCAGTTCAGAGCCCCGAAGAGTCGTATCCCCATAAGCATAGGAGACTGTCAACGCGCGCAGATGCCGGAGCACACGAAGATCATCCTCCGAAAAGTGCATCCATTCCGGTCGATAATCAAAACCTTTTCCAAAGCTGATCGGGGTTTCCGTGTCCATCGCGTTGATCATTTCCGGAATATTCTTCACAACATACAAACGATCTTCGCCAATACGCAAGCCAAGCCGAAGATCCTGCATCTCACGGGAAGGGAGGACCAGCGTCACTTCCATCCGCAGGTTCGTTTCTGTCGGATAGGAACCGAGCACCGCTGCCATCAGGCGTTCACCGGCTTGCAGGGCCATTTTTTCTTCCATAGGTTCCTTACGCATAGTCCGCCTCCTTTTCAATCAATGTGAACTATATTAATTCGCTCTTTGCTTTTAATTTCCCTGCAAAGAAAAAACTTCCCATGGAGAAAAACTTCTTCATGAGAAGAATACCGGAAACGAAAAAGACCGGAGATTGCTCTCCGGTCATGAGGTTCATCAGAACTTCAGGGGGTTGACTCTGACGCTGGGACCCATGGTGCTGGACAGGAACACGCTCTTCACGTAAGTTCCCTTGGCAGCGGCGGGCTTCGCCTTGTTGATAGCGTCCATCAGAGTGCTCAGGTTTTCCTGCAGCTTTTCAGCGCCGAAAGAGACCTTGCCGATGGGGCAGTGGATGATAGCGGTCTTGTCCAGACGGTATTCCACTTTACCGGCTTTGATATCTTTGATGGCCTTGGTGATATCCATGGTCACGGTACCGCTCTTCGGGTTAGGCATAAGGCCTTTCGGGCCCAGCACACGACCGATACGGCCAACCATACCCATCATATCAGGGGTGGCAACGCAGACATCGAAGTCGAACCAGTTTTCCTGCTGGATCTTGGCGATCATATCCTCAGCACCGACGTAATCGGCACCGGCAGCCTCGGCTTCCTTGGCCTTGTCGCCCTTGGCAATGACCAGAACGCGGATCACACGGCCAGTTCCGTGGGGCAGAACAACGGCACCACGAACCTGCTGATCAGCGTGACGGGGGTCAACGCCCAGACGGCAGGAGATTTCAACGGTCTCATCAAACTTGGCTTTTCCGGTCTGCAGAACCAGTTTCACAGCCTCTTCGGGATCATACTGTTTCAGATGGTCGATCAGCTTTGCGCTGTCGGCATACTTCTTACCATGATTCATATAAATTCCTCCCATGTGGTATTAACGGCACTGTGTCCTCCCACATTCTCAAAGGGCTAAAGCCCCGTTGGTTACTCTTCCACGGTGATACCCATGCTGCGGGCAGTACCGGCCACCATGCTCATGGCGGCTTCGATGCTGGCGGCATTCAGATCGGGCATCTTGATGGTAGCAATCTTTTTGACCTGTTCCTTGGTCAGCTGGCCAACCTTGTCCTTGTTGGGACGGCCGCTGGCGGACTGCAGGTTGAGTTCCTTCTTGATCAGCACGGGCGCCGGAGGCGTCTTGGTGATGAAGGTGAAGGTACGGTCGGAATACACGGTAATGACCACAGGAATGATCAGGCCGGCATCCTTAGCGGTGCGCTCGTTGAATTCCTTGCAGAATCCGGGGATGTTCACGCCGTGCTGGCCCAGAGCGGGACCGATAGGCGGAGCGGGTGTTGCCTTGGCGGCGGGCACCTGCAGTTTGATGTACGCAGTTACTTTCTTGGCCATTTGAATGGCACCTCCTACATATTGTGGTTACGCGGAAGCGAAGTGCTTCCTCCCACGTCGCATCCGAAAGCAAGCTTTCGAATGATATGCCAGGGGACGGAGGAACTCCGTCCCCCATGCAGCATGGATTGATAAGGAGCAGCGATCAGTCGATCAATCTTCCTTTTCGACCTGGTCAAGGTCGACTTCGACAGGCATCTCACGGCCAAGGAACATCTGAACCTTGACAGTCAGCTTGCCGCGAACGGTATCGACGTCTTCCACAACACCGCTGAAGTTCTCCAGGGGACCGGAAAGAATGCGGACATTTTCGCCGATAGCGAAACCAAAGTCCACGCTCTTCGCCTCGGAGTTGAGCATCATGTCAACTTCGTCCTGGGTAAGAGCAACAGGCTTGGAGTCCGGACCCACAAAGCCGGTCACACCGCGGGTGTTACGCACGACGTACCAGCTTTCGCTGGTCTCGATCATGTGCACCAGCACATAGCCGGGATACACCTTACGCTGGCTCTTGACGCGTTTTCCGTTCCGGATCTCCACAACATCCTCCATCGGGACTCTGACTTCAAAAATCAGATCCTTCATGGCGGCGTTATTTTCCACGGATTTCAGAAGCGTGTCTTTGACCTTGTTTTCATACCCTGAATAAGTATGGATCACATACCAACAGGGTTCCCTGTTTTCAGCCATGTTATTTCTCCTATGCGTTATGTGCTTTAGGCACTAGCCAGCGCCTTAACAAGAGCAGACGCTCCCATATCCAGCAGACCGATAACAACACCCATGAACAGCATGAACAGGAGCACGACGACAGAGTAGGCGATCAGCTTTTTCTTGCTGGGCCAGCTTACCTTCTTCAGTTCGTACCACATGTTCTTAAAGGGCTTCGCGATCTTCCGGGGAAGCGCGGCAAACCAGTTCAGGATCTTCTGGAGTTTGCCGTTTTCGGTCTTGTTGACCTTCTTTTCCTCAGACATTGTTGTTACCCCCCGATTACTTAGTTTCACGATGAGTGGTGTGCTTCTTGCAGAAGGGGCAATACTTCATCAGTTCGATACGATCCGGGGTGTTCTTTTTGTTCTTCATGTTGTTGTAGTTGCGCTGTTTGCACTCGGTGCAGGACAGGCAAACCTTGGTACGAGCGGCGTTTGCCACTTTGGACACCTCCTGACTCTTACTCGATCACGCTGGCAACAACGCCGGAACCGACGGTACGGCCGCCTTCACGGATAGCGAAGCGCAGTCCCTGTTCCATAGCGATGGGGGTGATCAGGGTGATTTCCATGTCGATGTTATCGCCGGGCATAACCATTTC
>JAZUFB010000007.1:0-4233 GCA_045640475.1 Clostridia bacterium | reverse complement strand
GTTCATCTACACCTGGCGCCTCAACGTGAAGCAAAACAAGCTGGCCGAAAAGGTGCTTGCCTCCGGCAAGAAGCTGAAGAGCGGCAAAGAGGACCTGCGCTCCCTGGTGGACGATCAGTTCCACAAGACCCTGCTGGCCCTGCCGGTGACCGGTATCATCGTTTTCACCGTGCTGCCGATCTTCTTTATGATCCTCGTCGCCTTCACCAATTATGACGGTGCGCACGACGGATATATCAACAACCTGTTCACCTGGGTCGGGCTGGACAACTTCAACACCCTGCTCGGCTGGACCTCCGGCGACAAGACCTACTCCGCCGCCTTCGGTGAAGTGTTGACCTGGACGCTGATCTGGGCGTTCTTCGCCACCTTCACCAACTACTTCCTGGGCATGCTGGTTGCCATGCTGATCAACAAAAAAGGCATCAAACTGAAAAAACTGTGGCGGACCGTACTGGTCATGACCATCGCCATCCCCCAGTTCATTTCCCTTTTGTATGTCTCCAAGATGTTCGCGAAGAACGGTCTGCTGAACCTGACGCTGATGGATCTCGGGTGGATCACAAAGCCGATCCCCTTCTGGGAGGATCCGACCCTCGCCCGCATCACCGTCATCCTGATCAACATCTGGATCGGTATCCCGTATCTGATGCTGATCACGACCGGTATTTTGATGAACATTCCCGCGGACCTGTACGAATCCGCCCGTATTGACGGTGCCAACGCGTGGCAGCAGTATTCCAAGATCACCCTGCCCTATATGCTGTTTGTCACCGGGCCTTACCTGCTGACCAGCTTCACGGGCAACATGAACAACTTTAACGTCATCTATCTGCTGACAGGAGGCGCACCGACCAACCCGCAGCTGTCCTCCGCCTCCGGCACCGTCGGCAGTACCGACCTGCTGATCACCTGGCTGTTCAAGATCACCACCGGCGCGGAAGCGAAGTATTACCTGGCCTCCGTCATCGGTATCATGGTCTTTGTCGTGGTCGCGCTGATCTCCCTGGTCGTGTACAATCTGATGCCGTCCATCAAAAATGAGGAGGACTTCCAGTGATGAGTGAGAATACGATCGCGAATCCCGGAACGCAGAAGCGTCACATGGGTCTGAAGGCCTCCGCGCGCGTCGGCAACACCTTTGCCTACATCCTGCTGGTGGCCATCAGCATCATCTGGCTCGTTCCCTTTGTCTGCATCCTGCTGCAGTCCTTCCGTGTGGAGAGCACCTGGCAGGTAGGCTACGTCATCCCGCAAAAATGGGGCTTTGACAACTATGTCAACCTGATGAACACAGATTTCCCGAAGTGGTATCTGAACACCTTCATCTGTGCCCTGTGCTGCGCGTCGCTCCAGACGATCATCGTGCTGTGCATGAGCTATACGCTGTCCCGTTTCCGCTTCAAGGGCAGAAAAGGCCTGATGCGCTTTATGCTCATCCTGGGTATGTTCCCCGGCATGCTGACCATGATCATCCTTTACCGCGTACTGAAGGATCTGGGCATGACCCAGGCTAACTCCGTACCCGGTCTGATCCTGGTATATATCGCCTCCTCCGGTATGGGCTATTATGTTTCCAAGGGCTTCTTTGACACCATCCCGAAGTCTTTGGACGAAGCCGCCCGCGTGGACGGCGCGACCCGCCAGCAGGTGCTGACCAAGATCATCCTTCCCCTTTCAAAACCCATCGTGATCTACACCATCCTCACCGCCTTCATGGGCCCCTGGGGAGACTATGTGTTCGCGAGATACATCGCCTTCGGCACCTCCGCCGGCAAAAACGTGGCTGTGGGTCTGTACGACTGGCTCAACAAAGACCAGATCAACAAGAGCTACACCATGTTCTGCGCGGGTGGCGTGCTGGTGGCCCTGCCTGTAACGGTCCTCTTCATGTGCCTGCAGAAGTACTATGTTGAGGGCGTGACCGGCGGCGCCGACAAAGGCTGACGATCAGTTGAAAGGAGAGAAAGAAAATGGCAAGCGTAAAACTGACTGGGATCAAAAAGATCTATGATAATAACGTTGTCGCGGTCCATGATTTCGATCTGGAGATCGCGGACAAAGAATTTGTGGTTTTCGTCGGCCCCTCCGGCTGCGGAAAATCCACCACCCTGCGCATGATTGCCGGTCTGGAGGAGATCTCCGAGGGTACACTGGAGATCGACGGTGAAGTCGTCAACGACCTGCAGCCCAAGGACCGCAACATCGCCATGGTCTTCCAGAACTACGCCCTGTATCCCCACATGACGGTGTTTGACAACATCGCCTTCTCCCTGCGCCTGAAGCACGAGCCGGAAGACGTAGTCTACGAGAAGGTCACGAACGCCGCGGAGATCCTGGGCATCACGGAATATCTGATGCGCAAGCCCCGCGCCCTTTCCGGCGGCCAGCGTCAGCGCGTGGCCATCGGCCGCGCCATGGTGCGCGACGCCAAGGTCTTCCTGATGGATGAACCGCTGTCCAACCTGGATGCCAAGCTGCGCAACCAGATGCGCGCCGAAATCATCCTGCTTCGCCAGAAGCTGAACACCACCTTCGTCTACGTGACCCACGACCAGACCGAAGCCATGACCCTCGGCGACCGGATCGTGATCATGCAGAACGGCTATATCGAGCAGGTCGGCACCCCCACAGAAGTGTTCGAAATGCCGAAGAACCTGTTTGTGGCCGAATTCATCGGCGCGCCGAAGATGAACATCCTCTCTACCGCCCTTGTCTACGAGAATGGCCGTTACTATGTCAAGCCCTTTGGTGCCTCCATCGAAGTCGACGGTCTCAAGGGCGAAGCTCTGAAGGAAAAGAACGTTTCCTCCAAGGAGATCCTCCTCGGCATCCGTCCCGAGCATATCGCCCTGCGGAAGGAAGCCGGTCCCGACGCGATCCCCTGCACGCTGGAAGTGAACGAAATGATGGGCAGCGAACTGCATCTGCATGTCTACACCGAGGATGGCACCCGTCTGATCGTTCGTGTCCCCACCGTGGATCTGTCCATGGAGGAAAGAAACGCCCTGGTTTACGGCGCGAAGCTGTTCCTGACCTTTGAAGGCAAGGTCATGCACTTCTTTGACCCCGAAACGAAAGAAAATATCCTGATGTAACCGAGCATTTCTCGCGAACCGAGCATTTCTCGCGAACCGAGCATTTCTCGCGAAGCGAAAATGCGGGGGCCGACAACGTTTCTCGCACAGCGAAAACGTGAGAGGCGTTATATCAAACAAAAAACCGGGATACGGAGCGATCCATTCTGATCTTCTCCGTATCCCGGTTTTTGATTGCGTGAATGAGGCTTTACTTCATCACTGTGCAGTTCTTTTCCACGTCCGTCACAGGGCTCACGCCATCGTCCCAGTACAGGCGGTATTCCCCGCCAGCCTCGGTCCAGCCGATCAGCGTCAGGTCTTCCCGCTTCAGTTCGTCCGTGCAAACCACAGGCTTCGTCGCGAAGGGGATCACCTTGCCCTTCCGGATAAACAGCGGGAACTCGTGCAGATCCAGATCCACCCAGTGGTTGCCCTTTTCCAGGATCTCCGTGTCATAGTCCCACGGGGAGCGGAAGCGGATCAGCATCATGTCCTCTGGCAGATAAACATACCGGCCGCGCGCGTTCTGCTCCGTCACCGGCGCGATCATACACTCACCGCCCAGCATCAGCTGGTCCTCAACGCGGCGGGCTCTGGGATCCTCCGGCCAGTCAAACGCCAGAGGCCGGAACAGGCAGGCATCCGTCTCCGCCGCTTTCACAAACTCACTATAGAGATAGGGGATCATGGCGTAGCGCACCCGGATCACATCGCGCATCTTCGGCCACAGGGAGAAACGGTATACCTCCTGTTCACGCGTACCGAGCGCGGAATGGTTCCGCATCAGCGGTACAAAGGCGCTGAACTGGAGCCAGCGCAGCAGCAGATCCTCCGTCACGTTGCAGCCAAAGCCGCCCACATCGCACCCGGAGTACAGGAAGCCGCACATGTTCATCGCCGGCAGCATCCGCATGCACATCCCGATATGACTCCACCAGGAGAAGTTGTCGCCCTGCCATACGCCACCGTAGCGGTGGGCGCCCACAAAGGAGGAGCGGGAGAATAGCAGCTTGCGCCGGTCGGGAGCATATTGACTGAAATACTCGCCCGCCGCACGGGTCATCATGGCGCCATACAGGTTATGCACCTTGTCATGGCGTACCGTCCGATCTCCAAAGCGATGCCAGAAACGCCGGTAATCATCCGGATGATT
>JAZUFB010000006.1:0-7171 GCA_045640475.1 Clostridia bacterium | reverse complement strand
CAGGCTGCCGTGAGGCAGCCTGTTTTTGTAAGGAAGAGGCTTAGCTTAACAACAGCCCTCTCAGTCGCCGGAGACGACAGCTCCCCCGAAGGGGGAGCCAAGGCGAACGTTGCGCATAGAAGTTGATGCTTAGATGCGTTGACAGGGGGTCCCTCTCAGTCGCCGGAGGCGACAGCTCCCCCGGAGGGGGAGCCAAGGCGAACGTTGCGCATAGAAGTTGATACTAAGATGCGTTGACGGGGGTCCCTCTCAGTCGCCGGAGGGGGAGCCAAGGCTGGAGTTGTGTGTTGCGAGCGTTTCTAAGTTTGTTGATGATGACTCCGGAAGGTCCGTTTCGACATCGGAGAGCTTCTTGCGAATCGCACGGGTCTTGGTGACGGCACTGTCAATGGATTCGCCGGCTTGCTCGAGACGGTGACGGGTGGTTTCAAGCATTTCGGTAAAGCGGCCGAAATCCGTCCGGATATCGCCAAGAAGACGCCAGACTTCGGTGGTGCGCTTCTCGATCGCCATGGTACGGAATCCCATCTGGAGGGCATTCAGCATGGCGGAGAAGGTGCCCGGACCGGCTATGACTACGCGTTGTTCACGCTGGATGGTTTCGGCCAGTTCAGGGTCCTGCATGACTTCGGCATAAAGACCTTCCAACGGAAGGAACATGATGGCAAAATCGGTCGTCCATGGGGGAACGATATACTTGGAGGAAATCCGTTTGGCCTCGGTACGGATGCGGGTCATGAGCGCTTTGCGGGCGCTCTCCGCGGCGGCGGTGTTACCGGCCTGCGCGTACTCGTTGAGGCGGATATAGTCCTCCTGGGGGAATTTGGAATCCACCGGAAGACGGACTGTGCCGCCTGTGCGGTCGGGCAGGCGGATCGCGAACTCGACACGCTCCGTACTGTCGGGAACAACGGCGACATTCTCGTCATACTGACCCGGGGTCAGGATCTGACGGATAATGTTGCCCAGCTGCATCTCACCCCAGATACCGCGTGTTTTGACATTGGTGAGCACCTTTTTGAGATCTCCGACCCCGGAAGCCAGAGTGTGCATTTCGCCAAGGCCGCGATAGACCGCTTCGAGCCGTTCACTGACCTGCGCGAAGGAGTCGTTGAGCTTACGGTCCAATGAGTCTGAAAGCTTTTCATCCACGGTATGGCGCATCTCGGTCAGCTGATGCTCATTTTCCTGACGCAGGGCATCCAGACGCTCCTCCTGATTTCGCGTGGAAAGCAGGATCTGGCGTTGCATACTTTCGAGCAGAGCGGTCTGGGTGCGACTGAGCTCAGAAATATTGGAGATCATGGATCGGTTCGCATTATCCAGGGAACGGTGAATATCGTCCCGCTGGGCATCCAGCTCATCCAGCAGCTGGTTCCCGAGACGGGTCAGCTCTGTTTCCTGAAGATGGCGTGACTCGGCCTCCCTGCGCAGACTCTGGCTTTGCCGGACAAGGAGCACGATCAGCAAAACGATGCAAATGATCAAAAGCAGGGGCGTCCACGAAAGCAATTCACTCATACTTCTCTGCGGCCCTCCAGGGCCTTCTGGAGCGTGACCTCGTCGGTATACTCCAGATCACCGCCAACGGGCAGACCGTGGGCGATACGGGTACAGGTGACTCCGGTGGGTTTGAGCAGTCGTGCGATGTAAGACGCGGTCGCTTCTCCTTCGACATCGGGATTGGTAGCGAGAATGACCTCAGTCACATCCTCTTCGGCGACCCGTTCGGTGAGTTCCTTGATGCGGATATCGCTGGGACCGATGCCGTCCATAGGGGACAATGTGCCATGAAGAACGTGATACAAGCCGCCATAGGCATGCATCCGCTCGATCGCGGCTACATCCCGCGGATCGCGTACGACGCAGATCTGTCCGTTATGACGCTGCGCATTTGCGCATACGGAACACAAGTCCTCCGAGGCGTAATTGCCGCAGGAGGAACAAAGGCGGATTGCTTTGCGCCCCTGCCAGAGTGCCGTGGCAAGATTGCGTACATCATCGAGCGGCAGACCGGCAATATGATAGGCAAGGCGAAGCGCGGTCTTTTTGCCGATGCCTGGCAGACGGTTCAGTTCCGCTGCCATGGTTTCGATCGGTTCATATTGCATGGACATATCAGAACAGACCGCCCATCCCGTTTGTCATGCGGTTCATGGTGGATTCACGGGTCTCCTCACCCTTGCGGAGCGCTTCGTTGACGGCCGCGAGGATCAGGTCCTGCAGCATTTCGATATCGTCAGGATCGACCACCTGGGGATCGATCACCAGAGAAGTGACCTCACGTTTGCCGGAAACCTTGACGCTGACCATGCCTCCACCACTGGTGGCTTCGTACTCCGCGGCGTCCAGCTGTTCCTGGGCATCCTGCATCTGCTGCTGCATTTTCTGCGCCTGACGCATGAGCTGTTGCATATTGGCGCCGCCGCCGAAACCGCCGAAATTCTGTCTGGCCATGATAAATATCCTCCTTCGTTGTGTGAAAAAATGTTGATATTTGTGTTTATCGGGTCATGCCCGCTAAAACCGATGGAATCATGCGTTTCCGTTGAGCTCAAGGTCCCCGGAAACAGTAGAGAAGGTGACTTTGGGTCCGTCTTCGGAAAGGGAAATACGGTTGGTGATGATACGCCCGCAGACTGTGCGGATCTTTGCGCTGATCTGGTCTGTTGGCACGGAGATCCATACTTTTCCGCTGACACTGGAGCCGCTGATCTTCTCCGGTGGCTCGGCCATGGAAAGATTCATGTCACCGCTGGCGGCCACCAGTTTCCACACGGAAGCGGCACCGCCGTACAGACGGAAATTGCCGGAAACGGTGTGCAGGGTACAGGTGTCGCTATCGAGGGCGTTCACATCGATATCCCCGGAAACGGTGACCAGTTTGACCGCGATGCCACGCAGGCTTCCGACCCGGATATTTCCGGAGACCGACTCAAGCTTGATATCAGATCCGGAAACGGATTCGGCGGTGAGATGGCCGGAAACGGTGGACAGGTCGACGGTTCCCTTCCAGGAGGCGGGGATCATGACGGATACCTGCAACCACATGGGTTGATTGATGCGGTAAGTGAGCCCTAACGCCGGCTGCTCGATCAACAGACAACCTTTCTCTGTTTCTACACGGACATTTTCACAACTGTTTTCATCTCCGGCAATCTGAATCCGGAACTGATCATCTTCAGTAATGAAGACATCCAGAGAACCCCACGCGAGATTGACTTCCAACGCATCTACGTTGAGAGCAGGGAACAGTTCGTTACGGTCCATCCAGTTTCACCTCACACTTCAGGGTCGATGGGTTTGATTTCGTAATCCACATCTGTTACGGTGTCGTCCATAATGGCCATCACATAGGGCATGCCTTTTCCGGCACGGCCCTGAAGCAGGACTTCGCTTCCGGAAAGGATGGTCTCGGGCGTATGGACCTGACGGACGAGCAGGTCATAGGGCCGGTTCGACGGGGCGATACAAAGACCGGCAATATAGCGGCCATTGCTTCCATTCCTGTTGAAGAAGAATGCACGCAGCCCCTTGCCGCCACGATGCTGCTGCTCAAAGTCCATCTGGGGGATCTTTTTACCCCAGCCACGCTCGGAGAAAACGGTCACTTCATCCTCCGGACCGATCTTGCCGAAGACGCTGACCTGATCGCCCGGTTCGAGCGTCATTCCCTTGACGCCGCCGGCAATCCTGCCCTGAACGGGAATATCATCGACGGGGAAACGGATGCTCATGCCGTCCCGGGAGACAAGCAGAAGATCTTCTCCGTTTGAAGCAAAGAGGATCCCCAGAAGACCGTCTTTTTCCCGGAGGGAGACCGTGGCATATTTCTTGCTGCGGACATCGTAATCCGCGGCAAGAGACCGCTTGACAGTGCCTTTTTCCGTGAGGAAGACCAGATCGGGGAGAGTGGCCAAAGAAGTGGGCTTCGCGGTGAACATCAGCAGCGCTTTTTCGTTTTCCTCCAATCCGGCCAACACACCGGAAAGAAGCTGGCCGCGGTCGCGGGGCTTGACTTCGGTGAGGGAAGCAACGGGAACGGGATAACAGTTGGCATGGTCGGTAAAGATATAAAGCGTTTCCGCGGTATTGGTATCGAAAGAGTACAGGGCGCTTTCATCGTAATTCTCATGACGGTTGGGGAGCGGAGAACGCTTGAGTGCCGCGGGATCGACCCGGCGCAGATAGCCGGCGCGGGTATAGATGACCGTCGCATCCAGAATCACAGGTTCTTCTTCGACCGTTACCGCAGGGGCGTCAATAACTTCTTCCAACGTGGTGCGACGGGGATCGGCGTACTCTTCGGCAATCTGCTCCATTTCTTTGCGGATGACCTGGATCAGTTTCTTTTCGCTGGCAAGGATACCTTCCAGACGGGCGATGAGTTTCAACAGGTCAGCATACTCTTTACGGAGAGATTCGATCTCCAGATTGGTCAGGCGCTGGAGTCGCATATCCAGAATGGCCTGTGCCTGGACTTCGGTGAGCGCGAAACGCGCCATCAGACCTTCACGGGCTTCCTTCGGCGTTTTGCTGGCACGGATGAGGGCAATGACCTCATCCAGATTGTCCAGCGCGATCATCAGACCTTCCAGGATATGCGCGCGGGCTTTGGCCTGCTTGAGTTCGAACTCCGTGCGGCGGGTGACGACCTGCTTCTGATAGTCGATATAGTGGGCAATGATCTGCTTCAGACCCATTTGGACAGGCTTGCCGCCGGCGATGGCGACCATGTTGACGCCAAAGGTGATCTGCAGATCGGAATATTTATAGAGCAGGGAAAGGATCCGCTGGGGATCCACATCCTTTTTGACTTCGATCACGGCACGCATACCGTCCCGGTCGCTCTCGTCCCGGATATCGTAGATACCACTGAAAGCGGTTTTCTTTTCCTCAGAAAGCTTGAGGATCTTTTCCAGCATGGCGGATTTGTTGATCTGGAAAGGAATTTCGGTGATGACGATCAGCTTGCGGCCTGCGGTACTGTCCTCAATGTGGACACGGGCGCGGAGGGTCAGCTTTCCGCGGCCGGTCTCGTAGCCGGCACGGATCTCATCGTTGTTCAGAAGGATACCGCCGGTGGGAAAATCGGGGCCGGGCATGATCTTCATCAGCGCGTCGAGCGAGATCTCCGGATCATCCATCTGGGCGATGACGGCCTGAACCGCTTCGTTCAGATTGTGGGGCGGAATGTTGGTGGCAAGACCGACAGCTATGCCGTTGGCGCCGTTGACCAGCAGATTCGGGAACCGCGCGGGAAGCATGTCCGGTTCCTTGAGGGTATCGTCAAAATTCAGACGGAAAGGGACCGTATCTTTTTCGATGTCCCGGAGCATCTGCATGGCCAGAGGGGTCATTCGTGCTTCGGTGTAACGCATGGCAGCGGCACCGTCACCATCCACGGAACCGAAGTTGCCGTGACCGTCGACCAACTGGGCACGCATGGAGAAATCCTGTGCCATATGGACCAAAGCACCGTATACAGAGGAATCCCCGTGGGGATGATATTTACCGAGACAGTCGCCGACGATACGGGCACACTTGCGGTGCGGTTTATCGGGAAGATTGCCGAGCTCCATCATGGTGTAGAGGATACGGCGCTGGACGGGCTTGAGTCCGTCTTCGACCCGGGGAAGGGCGCGCTCCAGAATGACATGTTCCGCGTAAGGCATCATGCTGTTATGCATGACTTCTTCCATGGCAGTATCGAGAATCCGGCTGGGATCGTCCTTGACGATGGGTTTATCTGATCCGGTCTTCTTGGGCATGGTCACCGCGCTCCTTCCTGTGCTTTTTCGGCGGGCTTTTCAAAGGTATCCTGACGGTTGAAATCCGCGTGCTCGCAGATATAGTCCCGTCGGGGTTCGACTTTGTCACCCATGAGAATGGTCGTCAGACGGTCCACCTGAGCGGCATCCTCGATGGAAACGCGGATCAGCTTGCGCTGGGAGGGATCCATCGTGGTGGCCCACAGCTGCTCGGGATTCATTTCGCCCAGACCTTTGTAGCGCTGAAGCGTATAGCCCTTACCCATGGACTTGACGGCCTGAGCCAGCTCTTTGTCATCGTAGGCGTATATGACATTCGTGCCCTTCTGGATCTTGTAGAGGGGCGGCATGCCGATATAGACATGGCCGGCGGTGATGAGGTCCTTCATATAGCGGAAGAAGAAGGTGAGCAGGATGGCGCGGATATGGGCACCGTCCTGGTCAGCATCGGAAAGGATGATGACTTTATGGTACCGGAGATTGTTCAGATTGAATTCTTTGTCGATATTGGTGCCAAGGGCGGTGATGAGAGAACGGAACTCCTCGTTTCCGAGAACCTGATCCAGACGCTTTTTCTCGGCGTTGAGGGGCTTGCCGCGGAGGGGAAGGATCGCCTGAAAACGGCGATCACGGCCCTGCTTGGCGCTGCCACCGGCGGAATCGCCTTCGACGATGAACAATTCGTTATCTTCGGGTTTGCGGCCGGTGCAGCTGGCCAGCTTGCCGACCAGGGGCGCGGCTTCGAGCGCACTGGCTTTGCGGATGGTCTCTTTGGCCTTGCGGGCGGCTTCGCGGGCCTGCGCGGCCTTCAATGCCTTGGTGACGATGGCGGTGGCCGTTTCCTGATTACGGAGATTGTCGAGCCAGTCCGCCAGTTGCTGGGCAATGACGGACTCGACCGCGGGACGGACCTCACTGTTGCCGAGACGGCCCTTGGTCTGGCCTTCAAACTGGGGATTCTTGACCATGGAAGTAAGCACGCAGGTAAGGCCTTCGCGGAAATCTTCGCCGGAAAGGTTATTGTCTTTTTCTTTGAGAAGACCGGTCTTGCGGGCATAGTCGTTGAACGCCTTGGTGAAGGCGGACTTGAAACCGGCCTCGTGGGTGCCGCCTTCAGGGGTATTGATATTGTTGACATAGGAGAAAAGACTCTCGGTATAGCCATCGGTATACTGGATGGCGGCCTGACAAATGATCTGATCGCGCTTGCCCTCCAGGAAGATGATATCCTCATGGAGAGGGGTCTTTCCTGTGTTCAGGAAACGGACATAATCCGTGATGCCGCCGTCGTACTGGAAGACGTGGGTCCGCTCCTCCGGATTTTCCACACGCTCGTCGGTGAAGGTGATCTTGATGCCGCGGTTGAGATAGGCGAGCTCCTGAAGACGACGGAAGACCGT
>JAZUFB010000005.1:0-1915 GCA_045640475.1 Clostridia bacterium | reverse complement strand
TGTAGGTATCCTGATGAGCCTGCTGATCGTGAAGGCGGGTCTTGTGATTCTGGAAGAAACCGTGAATGAACTGATCGGCCGGCCGGGCGAAAAGGAACTGGCGACGAAGATCTACCGTGAAGTGATGCAGACCGAAGGTATCATCGGCGCGGCGGACATGATGCTGCACAACTACGGCCCGGATGCGTATTCCGGATCCGTGAACATTGAGATCGACCATGAAAAGACCGTGGGCGAGGTGTACCAGAATATTCATGAATTGCAATTGCGGATCATGCATGAATACAAGGTAACCATGGTCTTTGGTATCTACGCTGTGGACGAGGATCACGAAGAGAGCCGCGCGCTACGGCGTGCTATCGGTAAGTTTGTTTCCGAAACAGAACACGTCAAGAGCTTCCACGCGGTGTATGCCGAGCCGGGCACGGATCGCCTGTACTGCGACCTGATCGTGGACTATGAGCTGAAGGACTGGGATGCCCTGCGTGACAGCTTCCGTGCGTATATGAAGAAAGTCACACCGGATAAAGAAATCGAACTGACTGTGGAAACTGAATTTGTGTAACTGATTTCTATTTATATCTGCTAAGGAGGAAGAAACCATGCCCTGTACAACGATTCTGGTTGGCAAAAAAGCAAGTTATGACGGATCGACCCTGATCGCGCGTAACGATGACGGCGCGTTTGACACAAAGAAACTGATCGTGGTGACGCCGGACAAACAGCCGAAGAAGTATAAGAGCGTGATTGCCCATCTCGAGATCGAACTGCCGGAAGATCCCATGAGCTATACCAGTTGCCCCAACGTGGACCTGAAGGAAGGCATCTGGCCCGCCCATGGCATCAACGAGGCCGGTGTGGCCATGACGGCAACGGAGACGATCACCTCCAACGCACGCGTGTTGGGGGCGGATCCGCTGGTGGTTTATAAGAAGGCGGAAAGCAAAAAAGAAAAGGATGTGCCCGGCGGAATTGGGGAAGAAGACCTGGTGACGCTGGTGCTGCCATATATCCGCTCGGCGAGGGAAGGCGTGCTGCGTCTTGGCGGACTGCTCGAAAAATACGGCACTTATGAGATGAACGGCATCGCTTTCAGCGACGCGGACGAGGTTTGGTGGCTGGAATCCATCGGCGGACATCACTGGATCGCCCGCAGAGTGAAGGATGAAGAGATCGTGATCATGCCGAACCAGTTCGGTCTGGATCGGTTCGACTTCGAGGATGCCTTTGGCGCGAAAAAAGAAAATCTGTGCTCCGCGGACCTGAAGGAGTTTGTGGAGAAATGGCACCTGGACCGCGGGCAGGACGGAGCGTTTGACCCGCGCGCGGCCTTCGGCTCCCGGACGGACGCGGACCATGTTTACAATACGCCCCGCGCGTGGTATATGGCGCGGTACTTTATGCCGCGGCGCTATCGCTGGGACGGGGAGAATGCGGACTTTGGCCCCGAAAGCGATGATCTGCCGTGGAGCTTTGTGCCGGAAAAGAAGGTGACGGTGGACGAGATCAAATATATCCTGTCCTCCTACTATCAGGGAACGCCGTATAACCCCTATTCCAATGTTGCCGCGGCCGAAAAGGGCATGTACAGGCCCATCGGTGTAGCCAATACCGGATGTATGGCCATCCTGCAGATCCGCGGAGATAAGCCTGAGGCCCTGCGCGGCATTGAATGGATCTGCTTTGGCGCCAATCCCTTCAACGCGGTGATGCCGGTTTATACCCACGTGAAGAAGATGCCGGATTGGGTGAGCAAGGTCAGCACGGAAGTGAACACAGACAACTTCTACTGGTGCAGCCGCCTGATCGGCGTGATGGCGGATCCGCACTTCGGCACGGCGATCCAGCATGTGGAGCGGTACCAGAACGCGATGATGACCATGGGCACGAAACTCATCAACGAGTACGACGCGAA
>JAZUFB010000004.1:0-5525 GCA_045640475.1 Clostridia bacterium | reverse complement strand
AGCCCATCATGGACGCGATCAGGATCAGCGCCGCAAAAACTCCCGGTAATACCCATTGACTGTTTTCCTTGGGCATCCATCAAACCTCCGGTCGATACTTATTCATCCTATTCTATCCCAAATCAATTCAAAAATCAACACGTCTCAAGGAGGAGACAGGGGACGGTTCTCTGTCTCCTTTTTGGGAGACACGGGAGACAGGCTCCTGTCCCCTGTCTCCTCCTCCCGTTTTGTTCCTTTCTGTCTCCGTCTATGGTATAATTGAATCATCATAGGATCCATGGAGGGATACCCGGTCATGAGAAAGCAACCTTTTGTTTCCGTCCTGTGTCTGTTTTTGTGTCTGGTCCTCCTGCCCTGGGGGCACGGCGGTTTGGCTGAAGAAGAGGAAGAGTTCTGGTACGAGCCTTCCGAGGTATTCACCGGTGTCGTCGGCAGGATCGCGTATGCGTTGCCGGGCAGACCGATGCTTTTGACGGATTCAGATGCCGAGGGCGCCTGGCGGGACAGTTGGCAGCTTTACTGCAAATGCGCCAGACACGGGGATGCTGAGTTTCAGCTTCACACCGCCGACATCACCCCGTGGATCGATACCATCATGGAAAACAAAATGGCGTTCTCCCGTGCCGAAGCGGCGCTGCAAGCCATGGCCGATTACTGCTCCATAGCGGTCACCGTCCGTAACGGGGAGATCAGCAATGTCAACAGTAAATGGAGTAACGGCTTTGCCTATCTCACCTTTGACTTTGGCTTTCCGGATTGCCCCGATCTTGAATACACCGCGAAAGCCGTTTTCGACGGCACCTATATCGTCGCGCTTCTCGGCACACGGTGCGCCCATACGGACCGTATCCTGTCCCTTTTGGCTCCGGCTACAGAGGCCCAGTTAGTTCCTCCGCAACCGCGGACTGTCGACTTTAAAGGGCTCTCCGTCGCCGTCACTGACAGGTTCCAGCTCATCGAAGTTCCCGATCTTTCCGTCCTGATGTGTTTCACGGATGACTGCACTTTTCTCACAGGGCGCTACAGTCCCATGGACCTGACGGATCAGGTTGCCCGTGTCCATCCCACAGGGGACGCCTTAAAGCTGATCGCCAGTTATGAAATCGAGCCGGTCGGCTGCACAGACGTGCGTGACGGCGTAGTCAGTCCTTTGGGCGGCCGCGTCTGGCAATACGATTTCAAAACTGATCTCGACCGTGTTTTTGGGGAAGGGCTGACCGTCCCGTATATTGGCAGACTTTATGTCACCCCCTTGGGCTATTGGACTCTGCTGGCCGAGGATAATGACACCGGCAGAGCGTTCATCGCCTCCGCCGAAGGTCTTTGGAAGCCCGATACCACGCCTCCCAAGCCCGCTTCCATGATCGAGACCCTGAAAGTTCCTGTTTCGGGGGAACTTCCGGGCACTGCGTTTTCCGGCAATACGAATCATATTTGGGACGATATCAAAAAAGATTCCGACGACTTCATCTCTGCGGTACTGTCGGATGTGGACTTGACCCTTCCCGCCACATTAGGTGAGTTTCTGGTGGCGATGGATGTCATGTATTGTGGCGACAACGGAACACACCTCATACTCTCCGATCCCTTTGTGAGTGACGGCAGTTGGCTCCGTCTCCTCTCACCGTTGGAGCAGGACGATCTTTGGTGCTTTCTGACGCTGTCCTCGGACGACGAAGATGCCTGCATCAACAGTCTCGATGTTGTTTGGTCAACCGGTCTGGCGGATCAGGAAGCTTTCTACCGCTTCGCGACCTGTTGCGCCCATGCGGTCACGTTCGACATATCTCTCTTCCCCACCCCGGAAAGCATTTTCGCTCCTGAGGATACTGACAGTTGCTCCTATTCGTTTCAGTATTCACGCTATGAGACCGATGATAAGTTCTCAAAGTTCACCATGACCGCGCTTAAGCCCGTTGAGGTGACGGGGATCGACCTCAGTCCGCGTCTGGGGCTGGAGGATGCGATGCCGCCTATTCCGCTGTCATCTGCCGTCACGCTGGAGCAGTTTTACCGTAATTGGAAGGATCTCAACGAATCCTTCTACGGCGGGATCATGCCTCTGACTGTCATTGCCAACGGTTTGGAACTGGGACTGGATGCTTCCATCTGGCATATGCAGGTCAATGAATCTGTATTTGTCAACGTGTATACGGAAATAGTCGACACAACGCCCTATGTCACCCAGGTCGTTGTCGGCAATCTCAGTGACGAGCTCTTCCCTGTCCAATCATGCGGATCACTGGCTTTGGCAGCTGCCTCGTCGATGACCGAGAAACAGTATATAGCCCTGCTGACATTGCCCATAAAATACCTCGCGCCAGAGGACATGGCCACCGCGTGGCCCTTTGCAGCGGCCAATGACGCCATGCTCTACCTCACCTACGAATCCTCCGATGTCGCCAACTACCTCCTCTATCAGGTCTGCGGCATGCAATAAGGAGACAGGGGACGGTTCTCTGTCTCCTTTCTCTTTTGTCAGGAGACAGAGAACCCTCCCCTGTCTCCTTTCTGCCATCTGTGTTGCGTTTTCGACCCAGTTATGCTAATATTGGATGGATAATATTTTGTCTATTTTGATGTATTTGAGCTATTATAGATCATATATGATCCATGGAGGTCCATATGGATTTTGTTTGGGAAACGCCCGAGGAGATCGACCTCGCGCTGGCGGAGCGTCTTGCCGGCATCCGAAAACGCAAAGGCATCACACAACAGCAGTTAGCCACGCGCAGCAACGTCAGCTATGGCAGCATCAAACGTTTTGAAACCAGCGGCCAGATCTCTCTTCTCTCTCTGACCAAGCTCGCCGTCGCCCTGGATTGTCAGGCGGAGCTCAGCCGTTTGTTCACCAACGTCGCCTACCGTGATTTCCAGGAGGTGCTTCGTGAAAAATGCTGAAACAGAGGTCCGTTATCACGGAAAAACGCTCGGTTTTCTTGCCAAAGGCGCAAATCACCGTTTCGTGTTTGCCTACGCGGACACCTGGTTGGAAAACGGTTTTTCCATCAGTCCGTTTTCCTTGCCCCTGAAGCCGGATGTCTTTGTCCCACAGGGGATGAACTTTGGCGGGCTTTGGGGTGTTTTCGCGGATAGCCTGCCGGATGCTTGGGGCCGTCTGCTTGCAGATCGGATGCTGCTCCGCCATGGGATCGATCCTGCAGGTCTTTCCCAGACGGATCGACTGGCTATTGTCGGTGAATCCGGCATGGGTGGGCTCACCTATCACCCCGTACGCGGACCCGTCGGTGATCGTTCCTGGGGAGATCTGGACGAGTTGGCCACCGAATGTCAGTCATTGCTCCGTCACGAAGAGATCACCGATCCAGACAGGATGTTCCGTCTTGGCGGAAGCAGTGGCGGTGCAAGGCCGAAGGTGATGTCAGACGAATGGATCGTCAAGTTTCCGGCCTCCGGCGATATGAGCGATGTCGGTCTGATGGAAAAGGAGTATGCTGATGCCGCCATTGCCTGCGGGATCACCGTACCGGAGACCCGTCTGATGCCTTCGTCACTTTGCAGCGGATATTTTGCCGTGCGTCGTTTCGACCGGGAAACGCAGGCGGGCGAAGTCATCCGTCACCATGTTCTGACCGCCGCGGCCATTCTGGAAGCCGACTGGCAGAGTGTGGCCATGGACTATCATACATTGATGAAGCTGACCAACGTCCTCTCCCGCAGCAACCGCGCCGATACAGAACAGATGTACCGCAGAATGTGCTTCAACGTTTTCGCTCACAATCGGGACGATCACGCAAAGAATTTCAGTTGGATCCATGATGACATCAACGATTGCTGGCATCTTTCTCCCGCGTATGATCTGACCTGGAGCACCACTTACTGGGGCGAACATAGTACGACCGTAAACGGTAACGGCCACGATCCCGGGCTCACCGACCTGATCGAAGTCGGTCGCAAGGCAGGCCTGTCCCCTGCCAAATGCAAGTTGATTGCCGCAGACATCCAGTCCGTCTGCCGCCCGCTCGAGGAAAAATGGAGAAATATCCGGTCATAAGAAGAACATATAAGGAGACAGGGGACGGTTCTCTGTCTCCTCCACGTAAAAGGCCTGCGCCGTTCATGGGGCGCAGGCCTTTTTGATTATTTACGTTCCTGTGTCGTCCGTCCGCTCTCCGATGATGAAGCGGGGACGGCCTTTGGTTTCCATATAGATCTTCCCGATATATTCTCCGATCACGCCCAGCGAGATCAGCTGGATCCCGCCCAGCAGGCAGATTGCGATCAGCGTGCTGGACCAACCGGGCACAGTATTGCCGCAGATCAGCGAGATCAACGCGTACAGGATCAGGACGGCGGAGATCAGCGAAATGAAGATTCCGAGTGTCGTAATGATCCGGATGGGCTGGATGCTCAGGCTGGTGATCCCGTCAAAGGCCAGCGCCATCATCTTTTTCAGCGGATAATGGCTCTTGCCGGCTATACGCTCATGCCGTTCATAATATACGCTGGTGCTCTTGAAGCCGACCAGCGGGAACATTCCGCGCAGATAGATATTGACCTCTTTGAAATTGGCAAACTCCTTCAGCGCCCGGGCGGAAACCAGCCGGTAATCCGCGTGGTTATACACGGTCTCCGCGCCCAGCCGGTTCATCAGGCGGTAGAATGCCTGCGCGGTGCCGCGTTTGAAAGCGGTATCGGAAGCCCGGCTGGACCGGACGCCATAAACGATCTCGGCGCCATTCAGATATTCCTCGACCATGGCATCCATGGCATTGATATCGTCCTGCCCGTCACAGTCGATCGAGATGCTGATATCGCAAAGATCTTTCGCTTCCATCAGGCCGGCGAGCAGCGCGTTCTGATGCCCACGGTTACGGCTGAGACTGATGCCCTTGTAGTGGACATCGGAAGCGGCCAGATCCCGGATGATCTTCCAGGTATCATCCTTGCTTCCGTCATCCACAAACAGGACCCGGCTGTCTTCTGAGATCTTTCCTTTTGCACTCAGATCCAGGATCTTCTGCCGGAACAGGGGCGCCGTGATCGGCAGGACTTCCTGCTCGTTGTAGCAGGGAATGACGATATACAGGATCGGTTGCTTCATGCGTGTCACCTCTTCATTGGTACTCTTATCAGTTTACCGCAGATCATTCGATCAGACAAGAAAAACGGAATTTTTGTCAGTCCTCGTCTTCCCTGATCATGGATCGTACGATCATCTAACGAACAAAACGAGGACTGTCATCCCGTTTGTTCCGTGAATGACAGTCCTCGTTCCTGATCTATGTCCTGAGAGCTTCTGATTATTCAACCAGCGCCTTGGTGTCGCGGGCGATCATCAATTCTTCGTTGGTGGGGATCACAACGACCTTCACCTTGCTGTCGTCCGTGGAGATCACGCAGTCCTCACCGCGGATCTGGTTACGGGCATAGCTGATCTTCACGCCGAGATAGCCCAGCGCGGAGCAGATCTCCTTGCGGATCTGGGCGTTGTTTTCGCCGATACCGGCGGTGAAGGCGATTACGTCCACACCGTTCATCGCGGCGGTGAAAGCGCCAAT
>JAZUFB010000003.1:0-10166 GCA_045640475.1 Clostridia bacterium | reverse complement strand
CTATCCGCCGCACGATGGGGAGAGCACGGAATTCCACATGACCCGCGAGGGCTTTGACGAAAGGTTCCTGAAGCTCAAAATGGATAAGCTCAGCTGGGGCGGAAAACAGATTTTTCTCGATGCAACCTATCCCGAAAAAATCGACGTAAATGCACTTAAGAAAGAAATTCGCGAAGCAATCGATTGACACTTGATACGGAGGCAGTTATGCGGAAATACGATATGCATGCCCAGCTGGCGGTCATCGGAGCGGGTCCCGCGGGTCTGTCCGCTGCCATTACCGCGGCGCGTCACGGCGTGAAGGTGCTCCTTCTTGAGAAGAACGGATATTTGGGCGGCAACGCCACTTTGGGACTTCCTTTACTGGGTTTTCTGGATCTGGCAGGACGCCGCATCGTGGGCGGCATTGCCCAGGAGTATGTAAACCGTTTGAGCGCGCGAGGACAGTGCATTGGCCACCGCACCTGCCCCAAGCATAACTCCGTAACCAACATCGATCCCGAGGGCTTTAAGACACTTGCCATCGAAATGTGCCGCGAAGCGGGCGTGGATATCATCCTCCACACGGAGGCCTGCCGTGTGAATGTGGAAAGCGGCAAAATCAAGGATGTTGTCCTCTATGGAAAAGGCAACGAGATTACAGTGACTGCGGACCTGTTCATGGATTGTACGGGTGACGGTGACGTAGCATATCTGGCAGGCTGCAGCTTTGAAGCCGGTCAGGAAGACACGGGCGTAATCCAGCCCCCCACAGTCATGTATACGCTGGAAAACGTGGACACAGAGAAGTTGTTTGACTACATCGAGGCACATCCCGAAGAGATGACTTTCTCTGCAACCATCGATCACCGTCCCGGCTATGATGCAGCTTACTTCCGCGCCAGTAAGAACCATGTGTTCGTGGGTCTCCGCCAGCTGTTCACCAAACTGCGTGAACAGGGCGAGCTGCCTGTGGAGCGTGAAACGCTCATCTATATTAAATCCATGAACCCCGGCGAAGTGTATGTGAATTCCACCCGCCTGCTCAACACGGACGCTACGGATATCTTCGATCTGACCCGCGCCGAGTTGGAAGGACAGCTACAGGCGCAGAAACTGACGGCCATGCTCAAAAAGTATGTGCCCGGCTTTGAAAACTGCTTCATTTCCTCAATCGCTCCGTCTCTTGGTGTGCGCGAGACCAGAAGGTTCTTGGGTATCCGCCGCTTGACCGGTGATATGCTGGTGGATGGCGTCATCCCCGAGGATACTATCGCTCTGGGTGGCTATAAGATCGATATCCACTCCGGAAAGGATCGTACCACTCTGTTCAAGACCGTGCGTGAGCCCTTCGGTATTCCTTATGGCTGCATGGTTTCTTCCGAGATTTCCAATCTCATGATCTCCGGCCGCTGTATCTCCATGGATGCTGCGTCTTTGGCCAGTGTCCGTGTAATGCCCCAGTGCATGAGCATGGGGCACGCTGCAGGCATCGCAGCTGCCATGGCTATCGAGGGCGGCATCGCACCAAAGGATGTAAACGTAAACAAACTGAGAGAAACACTGTTTAATGAAAATGCAATTCTCACCATGGATCAGGTGAATACCGTACCTGTCAACGAGGAGATCTGACAAAGGAGCAACACATGAACGCGAGCATTTCCGCGCCCCGCAACGAGCGCAACAAAGTGCATAACACGCTGCGCTACATCCGCATGCACTCATGGCTGTACCTCATGCTGGTGCCCGGCCTGCTCTGCATGTTTATCTTCCACTTCCTGCCATATTATGGCATTCAGATCGCCTTTAAGGATTACAATCTTTTCGGTGCATCCACGCCCCTCAAAGCCATCGGGCTTTCTAAATGGGTGGGCTTCACCCATTTCGAGAAGCTTTGGGGTGCATCCAACTTTATTCAGATTGTTCGCAACACACTGGAGATCAATGGCTTGCGCATCATCGTACTGTTCCCCCTGCAGGTCATTGTGGCTATCCTCCTTTCCGAGGTGCGCTCTAAAAAACTGGCTGCCGTTACCCGCACGATGATTTATGTGCCCTATTTCTTCTCCTGGGTCATTATCTACGGTATCTTTAATGCAGTGTTGGGTACCTACGGTTTGTTCAATAATGCCATCAACTCGCTGGGTCTGGAACGTATCAATTTCTTCTCCGATCCCCGCTTGTTCCGTGTGCTGCTCATCTTTACCGACGGCTGGAAAACGCTGGGCTATAACGTAGTTATCTTCATGGCCGCCATTGCGGGTCTGGATATTCAGCTGTACGAAGCCGCCAAGGTGGACGGAGCCAACAAGCTTCGTCAAATCTGGCATGTCACTATTCCCGGCATCCTGCCCACTGTTGTGCTTATGTTCATCATCAAGGTTGGTAACATATTGACCGCGGGCTTCGAGCAGGTGCTCATTTTCTACAACCCCGCAGTATACGATTCTGCCGACATCATTCAAACCTACATCTACCGAGTTGGTTTGGGTCAGCTTAACTTTTCCCTGTCCACCGCCATGGGTCTGTTCAACTCCGTTGTGGCGTTCATCCTCATTGTAGGTGCCAATACCCTTAGCACGAGGACGCTCCACAGGAGCATCTGGTAAGGAGGGAGTGCTATGATGAATAATCTGACGAAAGCCGAACTTCGTGCCAAAGCAAAAAAGAACCATATCCGCATGGAACCTGCCGAAAAGGCAGTCAATGCGGTCAGCGTCATCGTCTGTCTCTTGCTGCTGGCAGTTTCGCTGTTTCCGATATTGAACCTGATTGCCACGGCCTTCAGCCGCGGTTCCGCGGAGGTCTCCGGCCGTGTATACGTGTGGCCTGTGGGCTTCCAGACGGAAGGCGTGAAGACCATCATGAAGGGTACCAGCTTCTTCCACTCCATGCTGAACACCATCCTGCTGACCATTGTCGGCGTGGCGGTTTCCATCACGGTCACCACACTGTTTGCCTATCCCATGAGCAAGACCCACCTGAAAGGCCGCAAGATACTGACCGTATTATGTGTGGTCAATATGGTGTTCTCCGGCGGCATCATTCCTTCTTATATTGTAGTCAAATCCCTCGGACTGCTCAATAGTTACTGGTCCATCATCCTGCCTTCCGGCATGAGCGTGTTCAATATGCTCATCATCAAAAACTACTTTGAGGGTCTGCCGGAGGAGGTCATGGAGTCCGCGGCTGTGGACGGCTCCGGCGATCTGCGCACCCTCGTCCGCATTGTAGTCCCCATGTCCGTGCCGGTGCTTGCCACCATCAGCTTGCTGTATGCCATCTCCTATTGGAACGGCTACTTCAACGTAATCATGTATATCTCCAAGTCCGACATGACCACCCTGCAGGTGTTTATCCGCAACCTGATCGCCGATACCGGCACCGTGACCGAGCAGGTTGACCGTTCTCCCGAGACGCTGGGTCTGCTTAGCAGCGGTGTCATCGTGGCAGGTGTCACGGTCCTCGGCCTTATCCCCATTGTTGCAGTCTATCCGTTGGTACAGAAGTTCATGGTTCAAGGTATCACGGTCGGCTCAGTGAAGGGCTAAATGTACTTTAAGCCAATTAGGGCTTAAAAATAAAAAGGAGGTTATCCTATGAAGAAATTCCTTTCCCTCGTCCTTGCAGCAATCATCGCGATGACGCTTGTGGCGTCCTACGCTGATGTAGAACTGCAGGCCGAACATCCCACTCTGAAGGTGCTCATGGGCTCTCAGTCCTATGACCCCAATGAGATCATCGAGACCAAGGTCGTCGAAGAAGTGACCGGCTACCATGTCGAGTATAGTCTGCTGCCTGCCGATAACGTAGACCAGGCCATCATGATGGCTGTCTCCGGTCAGGAAGACTACGACCTCATCTCCTGCAGCGCCAACGCGTTTGCTTCTCTGCGCAACGCCGGCATGCTGACTCCCCTCAACGAGTACATCGATGCTCTGGCCCCCGAACTGTGGGATTGCGTCCCCTCCGGCTGCTGGAACGGTGTATCCGATGAAGCGGGCAACGTGTACGCTTTCTCCAAGCTCTACACCCTGCAGCGCGAAGTCTGCGCCAACCTGGCATTCCGTATGGACCTGATGAAAGCTGCCGGCATCGATGAGCTCCCCACCACCCTGAGCGAGCTGCATGATACCCTGCTTGCCCTCAAGGAGTTCTACGGCGATGAGTACATCATCTTCACCGGTCCCTACTACAAGAGCAATGTCGGTATCAAGTACAATATCCCCATGAATATTGCGGCTGCTTTCGGCATCTACAACGAGTGGATGGTCAATGAAGACGGCGAAGTTATCTTCTACACTGAACACGAGAATTTCCCCGCCCTGATCGAGTACATGAACACCATGTACAACGAAGGCCTCATTGATCTGGATTACGCTGCCAACAAGAATGGCGATGTAGACGAGAAGTTCTCTTCCGGCAAAGCCATCGTTTCCTGCTGCTCCCGTGAATCCATCTCCAACGTGTACGCTGCTCTGCTCGAAATCGGCGTAACTCTGGACGACATCGAATTCGTAGGCCCCATCTTCGGTGATGACGATACCTGCGTGTTCCAGGAGACCTCTCAGTTTTCCGGCTACTGGGTTATCCCTGCTTACTCCAAGAATGCTGCTGAAGTTGTCAACTGGATCAAGCTGAAGGTTGAAAACCAGCAGATCATCAACCTGGGCGAGGAGGGTGTCCACTTCACCTGGGACGAGACCGGCTATCCCAAGCCCATCCAGCCCGCTTTCACCGACGAGCGCAACAAGTCTTCTGCTTTCGTTATGTTCGCCGACATGGAGAAGTTCGCTGTTCTGTTCTCCGCACGTCTGCGCAAGAACGATGCTATCTGGAAGGAATACACCTCTTCCACCATCGCGTTCAACGAGAACTACGCTGACCGCTGGATCCCCGCTTACTTCGCGTTCTGCAGTGCCGATGATTATACCACTTACAGCCCCGCTCTGCTCGAGGCACTCAACGTGTATCTGAGCCAGCTGGTGACCGGCGTCAAGACCATTGACACTCTGGATACCTTCATGAGCGACTTCGCCAATGCCGAAGGCGAAACCGTCCGTGCAGCGCTCCAGAAGTGGTATGATACCTACTACAAATAATCGATAAATAAGTCCATGGCCGGCCCCGCGCTTTGTAGAGCGGGGTCGGTTCGTTCAAAGGAGGATACTATGCAGATTGCTTCCATGACCAGTATGTTCTATTCGAGCCGCGGGACCAAAGAGAAAACCACGGCTGTGGAATCCATCCGCCGTCTCATGAATGCGGGTTTTGAAAGAATCGACCTGAATCTGTGCGGTCTTTCCCGCAATGAAAACGAGTTCTGCTTTGATGAGTGGGAAGACCGGGCTTATGAGCTGAAGGCGGAAGCGGAAAAAATCGGTGTTACCTTCGTGCAGAGTCATTCTCCTTACTGGCAGAACGCCCTCGCCGGCAATCCCGGATATGAGGAGACATTCAAAAGCGGGCTGCTGCGCGCAGTGGAAGTTGAGCATATCTGTGGAATCAGCCGCACAGTAGTCCATGCCATGACAGATCCCGATGCCCCTGGTGCGCCTGTTGCGCATCATATAGAATACACAAAGAAAATGCATCATGCATTTCTTGAGAAGTGCCGTGAGTACGGCATCCGTCCCGCCTTCGAAAACGGTTCAGACGTGGAAAGGAAGGGAAAACCTTTCTCTCGCGCCTGCGACCTCATCATGCTTACCGAAGCTTTAAAGGATTACAACGCCGGGATCTGCTGGGATTTCGGTCACGCCAATATGACCATGGATGACCAGACGGCGGACATCCTTCAGATGAAGGGCCGCCTCATCTGTGTCCATACCCATGATAACAATGGAAAATATGATGCCCATGTCATGCCGTTTATCGGCACAATTGCGTGGGAGAAGTTTATGCCCGCACTCAGAAAAGCGGGTTTTGACAATGATCTGGTGCTGGAAGTGGCCCAGAATAAAAACCTACCCAAAGATCTGCAGGATGACTCCGCGCGGCTTTGCGCGGAAGTGACGAGGCGTCTCGTGAGATTCTATGATGAAAATGAATAAGCAACCACGGAGGTCGAACCGATGAAACTCTGGGTTATTCGCCACGGTGAAAGTCAGACCAACGCCGCTCACATGCACAGCGGTTGGTTTCAAGCATCCCTCACGGAAAAGGGGACCGAACAGGCCGCCAGAGCGGGGGATTTCCTGAAGAATGTCTCCTTTGACCGCGTCATCAGCAGCGACCTAATCAGAGCCATAGAGACCGCACATTCGGCGCTGCCCGGTTGTGAGCCGGAGCAGGAGAAGCTCATACGCGAAATTAACGTGGGTTCTTTGCAGGGGCGTCTCGTTTCGGAGTGTCTCGAAACCTACGGTCAACCTTATGTGGAAAACAAACGCCGTGGGGACTACACACCCTACGGCGGAGAAAATCATGAGATGCATATGGAACGCATTCGTGCGTTTATGAAAAAAGTGGAGTCTTTTTCCGACGATAATATCGCGGTATTCACCCATGAGCATGTGCTGCGTGCCATGTTGGACATCGTACTGGGGGAAGAACAGCAAAAGAGCCGCATTGCCTGCAACAACTGCTGCATCGGTGTGTTTGAGTTTGACGGCGATTCCTGGCGGCTTTATGGTTGGCACAATATCATCTGAGGAGGTATTTGTATGCATCAGAGCGTAGCAAAACCCTGGGAATTCACGTGTGCTCCCTTCAAAATTGCGGATCATACCTACTATGTAGGCAATACATGGGTTGGCAGTTTCCTGCTGGATAGTGGAGAAGGGCTCATCCTCATCGATTGTACCATGGCACAGACTTTGTATCAGGTACTGGAGAATATTCGCTTGCTGGGTTTTGATCCCCATGATATCAAAAAAATCCTTCTGACTCACGGTCACTATGACCACGTGGGCGGTGCAGAAGCATTACATCGTTTTACCAACGCGGAGATGTGGCTGGGTGAAGAGGACTCGATGTTTATCGGGAAGCCCGAATTGCTCTTTTCGGACGTGTATTCTTGCCCGGATCTCACAGTGGACCGCTTCTATGAAGATGATGAGCCGGTGCGGCTTGGCCGCTTTGCCATCCATGCCATTCGTACTCCGGGTCACACTCCCGGTGCCCGTTCCATGTTCTTCTATGATACGGCAGGCGGCAAAAAAGTACTATGCGGTATGCATGGCGGACTGGGTTTTGCTACCATGGAGAATACATATCTTGCGGAAAGCGGTTGGGATCTGAACCTGAGAAACCAATTCCTTTGCGGTCTTCACGTTCTCAAGGATCTGCCCGTGGACATTGCCATCGGCTCTCATCCCAAAGCAACGCGGATGCTGGAGCGTCTTGACGCCAATCAAGGCAAAACATTTCCGCTGGTTGATCCGTCTATGTGGACGTGGATGCTCAACGATCGTATCGATGCCTTCAATGAAACTTATCCCGGAACAGTATGGGAGAATGCTTATCCCGCTGCTGCGGACTGGAAGCGATTGATCACGGAATAAAGCCGAGCTTTTCTGAGTTCAATTGCCAAGCAGGAGGTTTCCTTCGATTTTGAGAGACTCCTCACAGCAAAATTCGCGGAATTTTTTTACCGCGGGGCTCAGATATCGGTGCTTGTCAAACAGCAGGTAGGAGGTCGTGATGATTTCCGGATCGGTTATCGGTATGACCTTTGTGTTTTCGCGGAACCGTCCTGCCCATGTCACGGATGGAGCTAGAGCCAGACCCAAGTTATTGGAGATATATTTGCGCACGAAATATGGATCATCACACATGATACTGATGTTTGGCTCGAATCCCGCGTCGAGGCAGCTTTGCCGCGTCAGATTGTAAAGCGCAGAGTGCATACCGGTTGTAATGAATTTTTCGTTTTTGAGATTCCTGATGGAGATACTTTCCGAACTCGCCAGCGGGTGATCCTCATGTACGGCAAGAATGATTTTTTCGGATATCAATGGTATCGCTTCGTCCATCGTTCCGAAATGATTTTCAGATGAAATACATAGATCATAGGTCTGTTCTGTGTTATATACGTGGGATATTTTGAAGCTTACCTGTGGATAACTCTTTGAAAACTCAGATACGCAGTGTACGATAAAGCGGTGGTTTTCAATTACCAGAATGCTCACGGGACCGGAAATATCATCGATTATCTCGTTCAATTCCCGCTTGCCGTTTTCGATGGCAGAAAATGCTTTTTCGACCGCCTCCAGGAATATCTGTCCCTGACGGTTTAGATAGATACGGTTGTTCTTCCGTTCAAACAGTTTGCAGCCAAGTTCTTTTTCCAATCGTGCCAGAGTTTGACTCATGGCGGATTGCGGTACATGATGAAATGCGGCTGCCTGTGTTACACTCTCGAATCGGGCGATGGAGAGAAAGTATTGCATTTGCAGCAACTCCATACGGCACCTCCAATTGATAATCTTGAACATATTATACACTGAGAAAAACGATAAGTCAAATCATATAGTGCGGCCATCCAAACCGGAGGGATTTTCTGTGGACAGAAATGAGGCATTTGATAAGGCGAGACTGTTGGTTTCTCGGATGACACTCGAAGAAAAGGTCTCCCAGTTAAGCCATGATGCACCGGGTATTAAGCGGTTAGGCATTCCGGCTTACAACTGGTGCAATGAAGCGCTCCATGGTGTTGCCAGAGCCGGTACGGCAACCGTGTTCCCTCAGGCGATAGCTCTTGCTGCCATTTTTGATGATCATATGATGTGGGAGATCGCCGATGCGATTTCGACTGAAGCTCGTGCCAAGTATAATATTCATCACGCATACGGAGATATTGATGCTTACAAGGGACTGACTTTTTGGTCTCCCAATGTGAACATTTTTCGCGATCCCAGATGGGGCAGGGGACAGGAAACCTATGGAGAGGATCCCTTCCTTACTTCACGTCTCGGAGTAAGCTTTGTCAAAGGTATGCAAGGCGACGGCAAGTACATGAAAGCCGCTGCCTGTGCAAAACACTTTGCCGTTCACTCCGGCCCCGAAAAATTACGCCACGGCTTTGATGCCCGCGTTTCTGATTATGATTTGTTTGACACGTATTTGCCGGCGTTCGAGGCATGTGTCAGAGAAGCGGGCGTTGAAGCGGTCATGGGTGCTTATAACCGCACAAATGGTGAACCATGCTGCGGCAGTAAGCGTCTGATGGTGGATATTTTGCGTGAGATGTGGGGCTTTGAAGGCTATTATGTTTCCGATTGCAGGGCTGTTGCAGATTTCCATAATTGCCACAAGGTTACCGATACCGCTCCTGAAAGTGCTGCGCTGGCGCTTAAATGCGGCTGTGACATCAACTGCGGCAATACATACATTCATTTGTTGGAGGCAGTGAACGAAGGCCTCGTAACGGAGGAGGATATCACCAAGGCATGCGAGCGTGCCTTTACGTGCCGCTATCTGCTGGGTATGTTTGCTTCCGACAACGAGTATGATTCCATTTCGTACTCTGTTATCGATTGTGATGCACATGCTGAGATGGCGCTTCGGGCAGCCGAGAAAAGCATGGTGCTTTTGAAAAACGACGGAATCCTGCCCATCGATTTATCCTGCGTCCGCTCCATTGCTGTGATCGGTCCCAATGCGGACAGTCGGGCGGCTTTGGAAGGCAACTATAACGGTACCTCATCTCGCTATGTTACCTATCTGCAGGGCATCCGCGATGTATGCGACGAGCGTCATGTCAAAGTGAATTACGCTCTCGGCAGTCATCTTTTCAAGCGGGCTACACGTAATCAAAATCATGACGGAGATCGTATATGTGAAGCTGTCAAAGCTGCCGAGATCAGCGATGTGACTATTTTGATCCTGGGTCTCGATCCCACCATTGAGGGTGAGGAGGGAGATGCTTATAATGAAGATGCATCCGGCGACAAGAAAAACCTTGAGCTTCCCGCTTGCCAGAAGAAGCTACTGGAGGCGATTGTTGCCACCGGCAAGCCCGTCGTTACCATCGTAGCTGCGGGTTCTGCCCTGCGCGTGGAAGAAGGCAACGCCGTGCTCATGGCGTGGTACTCCGGTCAAGCCGGCGGAACCGCGGCAGCAAATATCCTCTTCGGCAAGACCTGCCCCAGCGGACGCCTGCCCGTTACTTTCTACAAGAGCGTAGATGATCTGCCGGAATTCACCGATTATTCCATGCAGGGCCGCACCTACCGCTACTTCAA
>JAZUFB010000002.1:0-5360 GCA_045640475.1 Clostridia bacterium | reverse complement strand
GCATGACATGATCCAGAAGGATATGGAAAACTACATTGTACGGCCGCAGCTTTATCCGGTATCCGGACTGGTCGGAAGCTGGTATCTGGGAATGAAGGCACTGAAGAAGCAGAATCCGGCCGGATCATGATCTGGGATCCGTATCATTAATTCACAGAGACAGCATTTTCCGTTCTGTACCAAAGGAAAGTATATCCGGAATGAAAACGACAGGCTCCTGACTTATGTCAGGAGGCCGTTTTTGGATGAAAATACCGCCCGGTGCTCAACGGGCGGCAAGGAGGTTTCCCCGGCTCAGCACCGTCTGTCCACGGAACTGAGCCAGAAAAAGGCCGGGAGTTAAGACTTCGCGGCCGCGTGTTCTTCGGCTTTCTTGTGCTTGCCGCGATTGCTCAGAATGACGCTCTGGAGGATGATGAACAGTCCCAGGATCGCGCCGCTGGCCATTTCCTGCCACCAGGATTCGTTCAGCGGGCTCAGGGCGATGATCTTCTGGATCGTGGCCAGGATCAGCGCGCCGAAGAAGGTGCCGAATACATTACCGACACCACCGGTCAGCAGCGTGCCGCCGATAATGGAAGAAGCAATGGCATCCATTTCTGTACGGGCAGCAACGCTGGCGTTACCGGCAGGCTTATACATCAGGAAGACGAAGCCTGCGAGACCGCTCAGCAGACCGGAAATCAGGTAGGTCATGAAGCGGGTGCGCTTAACATTGATACCCAGCATCAGGGCGCTCTGCTGGTTGCCGCCCATGGCGTAGATGTTACGGCCGAGGCGGACATAACGAAGCATGAGATAAACGAGGATCACGATGCATATGGCAACGATGGCGCCGATACCGAGACGGGCCGGGATGACATTTCCGTTCTTCGCGGTATATCCGAGGAAGGGGAATTCGAGCTTGGTCTTTACCAGCTGGTTGAAGCCTTCATGAGTGACCTTGACGGGGTCGATGGACAGCACCGTGGTCAGACCGCGGGCGAGGAACATACCGGCAAGGGTGACGATGAAGGGCTGGATTTCCATATAGCTGATCAGGAAGCCATGGAGAGTACCGAAGGCGAGACCGATCCCCAGTGCCAGCAGGAGGATCAGCACGGCGGCCAGAGGATTGTTCTGCATGCCCTCGGTATTCAGGACCAGGGCACAGGACATGACTGTGAAGGAAATGACGCCGCCGACGGAGATATCGATACCGCCGCCGATCATGACGATGGTCAGACCGCAGGCAACGATGATCAGCGCCGCGTTTTCAGCCAGAAGGTCAAAAGCCTGCTGGGTCTTCAGGAAGGCACCGCCCAGGAAGATCATGGCGCCGGCATACATGGCCACGAAGATGCCGATAGCGATGAACATCAGCAGCTGCGCATCGGAAAGACCGGATTTACGTTTGGGAGCGGAGGCTGTTTTGACGGTCATCTTACTGCACCTCCTTACCGGTATTCACGGTGCCCGCAAGTCTGCGGTTCTTCAGGGCTGTGATCTTTGACTTGAGTACGGGAGAGCCTGCCAGCACGATGATGATGATCACGATGGCCTTATACGCCTTGATGTTGGCGGGTGGAACCTTCATGGACTGCAGGGTGGTGGAAAGCATCTGAATGATATAGGCGCCGAGGATGGATCCGCTGAGACGGAAACGTCCGCCACCCAGATTGTTGCCGCCGATGGCAACCGCCAGAATGGCATCCATTTCGATATCGATGAGCAGGGTCTTCAGACTGACCTGACCCATACGGCTGGTACCGATGATACCGGCGATGGCGACACAGACGCCCAGAATGACGAAGCTGATGAGCTTCACGGCAACGGGATTGATGCCGTTCAGCCGGGAAGCGCCTTTGTTGATACCCACGGACTGGGTATACAGGCGGAGCGTGGTCAGCTTGAAGACCAGCATCAGCAGCAGCCCGACCGCGATCACCCCGAAGATCGGAGTCGGGATCGGGATACCGGGGATTGTGAAGCCCATGGCGGTAATGATGGGACCGGAGATCTGCGGCGTGGCGGAGCCGACGATCCAGTAAGCAATGGAACGGCCGCAGGAGAAAAGGATCAAGGTGGCGATCATGGGCTGGATGTTGAATACGGAAACCAGCGTGCCGTTGAACAGCGTGAACAGCACAGCCACTCCGATACTCGCCAGACCTGCCGCGATGACGGACCAGATGGTGATATCGCCGATGCCTTTGAGCGTGATGACGAAGATACTGCCGGCAATCGTGCCGACACAGCCGACGGAAATATCCTGTCCGCCGCAGGCGGCGGTGACCAGCGTCATACCCATGGCGATGATGGCCAGTTCGGACGCGCTGTCGATGATGGAGATGACATTACCGGTCAGCACCTTGTTGCCGTAGTTGTTGACGGCAACGCTGATCCTGTAGAAACCCGGATCACGGATGAGGTTGAAGATCACCAGGATGCCCAGGGCAATCAGCGGGATCAGCAACTGACTGAAAGCACTTTTCGCGCCGGATTTGTTCTTTCCGCTCATGCCTGTTCACCTCCCGCGATAGTCTTCATGACAGTTGCCTGCGTCAGCTGCTCGCCGGTGAGTTCACCGACGATCTTGCGGTCACGCATGACGATGAGTCTGGAGCAGGTACGCAGCATTTCCTCAATTTCGGAGGAGATGAAGGTGATGCTCATGTTTTCTTCCGCCAGTTTCAGCACCAGCTTCTGGATCTCCAGTTTGGTACCGACGTCAATACCGCGGGTCGGCTCATCCAGGATCAGATAATCCGGATGGGTCAGCAGCCAGCGGGCCAGGATGACCTTCTGCTGGTTGCCGCCGGAAAGGCTTCCGACGGGGGTGTCGTTGCTTGCGGTCTTGATCTTCAGCGCGGCCACATATTCATCGGCGAAAGCTTCCTGCTGTGCTTTGGACAGGGGATGGAAGAAGCCTTTCATGACCTGCATGGCCAGGATGATGTTATCCCGGACACTCAGATCGGCAATGATACCGTCGCGCTTACGATCCTCGGGCAGATATCCGATACCGTTCTTCATGGCGTCGTGCGGCTTCTGGATGGATACTGTTTTGCCGCCGACTGTGATCTTTCCGCCGGTGACGCGGTCCGCGCCGAAAATCGCGCGAACGCTTTCACTGCGGCCGGAACCCAGCAGACCGGTGAACCCGTTGACTTCACCCTTACGGATATGGAAATCAAAGGATTTTGCTTCGGAACTGGTCAGACCGGCAGCTTCGTAAACCATTTCATCGGAAGGCTGCTTTTTCTGTTCGAATTCTTCCATGTCCTTCAGATCGTTCAGATCTTTACCCATCATTTTGGCGACGAGTTCGACCTGGGGAAGATCGGCGACGTCATAAGCGCCGACCAGTTCACCGTTCCGAAGGACTGTGATACGGTCACTGACCGCATAGACCTGTTCCAGGAAGTGAGTCACGAAGATGATCCCGACTCCTTCGGCTCTCAGACCGCGCATGAGATCAAAGAGCATTTCCACTTCCTTCTCATCCAGAGAAGAGGTGGGTTCATCCAGAATGAGGACTTTACACTTCATATCCACCGCGCGGGCAATGGCGACCATCTGCTGTACAGCGAGGGAACAGCTGCCCAGTTGTTGTTTCGCTTCCGCGGGGATGTTCAGCTTCCGCAGGATGGCAGTGGCATTTTCTTCATAGTCTTTCCACTTGATCACGTTCTTTGTCGAACGGCCGATGAACATATTTTCAGCCACCGTCAGATTGGGACAAAGGGTAATCTCCTGATAAACTGTGGCAATGCCGAGGTTCTGCGCGTCCTGGGGAGAATGGATGCGGGCTTCGCCGGGGACGCCGGCGATCTCGATGGTTCCGCTGTCCTTTTCATGAACGCCTGTGAGAACCTTGATCAGGGTGGACTTGCCGGCACCGTTTTCGCCCATCAGGGCATGGATCTCTCCGGCGCGCAGGGTGAAGTCCACGTTATTCAATGCCTTGGTGCCCGGAAACTGTTTGCATATTCCGCGCATGGTCAAAACCGCGTCGCTCTGCATGTGGGATAACTCCTTCCCGGTAATAATCAGAGGTTTTCTTTGAAAGAAGCGCGGTATGAACGCACTTTGGGATTGTTCATACCGCGCTCCGAAAGTTCAGGTGAAATTACTCGCCCAGACCGTAAGCTTCAACATCAGCTTCAGTGATGGTAGTGGCATCGAAGCCAACTTCCACGTTGATGATCTGGTTCAGTTCATTCAGACCTTCGATGGTGCCACCAGCCTGCAGGGTCTTGATCATCTCGTCGATCAGAGAGGCCTGGAAGGGGCTGCACTGTCCATCATAGTTCCAGTTGCCGGCCAGCAGTTCGCGGAGAGCCCACTTGTTGCAGTCGAAGCCCATCACGATAACGTCGCCGTTCACACCGTGGGTGATTCCCTTGGCATCCAGAGCAGCCACAACGCCCTGAGCCATGCCGTCGTTTTCAGCATAAACGATGTTGAAATCTTCACCGGCATCGATAGCAGCTTCAGCGATCTTGCGGGCTTCAGCGGGATCCCAGGAGTCTCCGCCGGTTCCTTCGCGGACCATGGTCCACTTGTCATCGGCAGCGCACTTTTCCTGCAGGGCGCCGGTACGGCCGATCTGAGCGGCAGAACCCATCTGGCCCATGATGTGCAGGACTTTGTATTCGTCGAGGTTCAGGCTTTCCAGCCAGGCAACAGCGGTCTCGCCTTCCTTAGCCATGTCGGAAACGACAGCAGCCAGGTACAGGGAAGGATCGCATTCGATCATACGGTCGAACAGGAAAACGCCGATGCCGGCTTCCTGAGCTTCGGTCAGGACTTCGTCCCAGCCGGTCACTTCGGCAGCAGACACGAGGATGTAGTCAACACCGTCATTGATGAAGGTGCGGGCAGCTTCCAGCTGTTTGTCAGCGGTGGGAGCGGTGGCGAAAGCAGCATCATAGCCGTTTTCAGCGGTGAACACAGCGTGGAGGTCATTCACGTTGGCTTCACGATATCCGGATTCAGCGGGATCCAGATTGATGATGCCGACCTTGATGGCGGCGGTTTCGGCATTCACGGTCACGCACACGGCGAGAACCAGAGCCAGGGCGATTACCAGACTAAGGATTTTCTTCATGATGGATTTCCTCCTTGTTTTTATTGGTTCCCGAAGGAACTTGCTGATACCATACTAACAGGAGCGGGTCAAGAAAACATTCAATAATTTTTGAGATTTTTATCAAATATTTTGTATTAATGCTTTCGTACAAAATAAAAATGATATTTTTTTTCGGAAAAGAAAAATTTTTTTGTGAGCGACAAAAAAACAGCTCTGTACGATTGAGAGCTGCATAGGAAACTGCAAGAGTGAAAATGTGATGGAAATATCCCCTCAGCCGGCAAGC
>JAZUFB010000001.1:0-12554 GCA_045640475.1 Clostridia bacterium | reverse complement strand
TCCAATAATGATTGATATGGACGAACCAGAGCTCCGATCTGATTTGCTAATTGTACATCAAATTTAGAAATCCCTGCTAGAATATCCTTATCCAACTCAGCCACACGAAGAATCGGAGATGCTATTTTATTCCATCTATCTTGAATTTTGATTTGTTCTGTGATTGGACGTACAAGTCGATTATACTCTTCCAACATCAGAGAGAGCGATCTGAACTGATCATCCTTCATTTTCCGTTCTCTCCTTTCTTTCACCCTAAGCCTAACAAATATCAAGCTAATCCATATTTCTTTGTAAGCCTTCCAAGGATTCCTAAATGAACTTTCATTGCCAGGTCAATAGCGACCTGCGACATCTCGCCGTGATATATTCCTGCAAGTATCTTCCATGAGTTAGCCCCAAAGAAATACTCTTCAATGCTATAGTCTTCCAACTGTGCCTTGTAATCTTCATAATCCTTTGCGTATCTCTCACAAACTGAAACTCGTCCAAGATGATTAAAGATCATCCCTACCACAGTCGACAAGATGTCAATACCCGAAGGAAAGTCTTGTTTGATAATTGCATCAGTCGCGCTCTTTTTGCCAATCAGTAATGACTCAAAAACTGTTTTATCGTTTCCTGGACTCTTTATCACATCAGTCATTGAGAAGGTTGGTGGAGTGGTATATCCTGGTGCATTCAATTGCTTTAGTAATTCTACCTGAGAAGCATGATATTCTATGTATCCTTTAATCGAGACATATTTGATCTTATCCCCTTTTGCCAATCGATTGATGTCATATGCATGCGTGAATTCATGAAACATCAAATAATCTGCATGGAGCATTGGTTTATAAAGATCTTTCCATACTTTCAGCGTAAATTCGTCTGATGAACAATCATAGACAACTTGTGCCCACGATCCAATCCCTTGAGTACACACACGCACCATATCAATTTCAAAAGGTTCTATCCTCATCACAGGTAGGCTTTCAATCCCCATAAATGAAAGATATTCACGTTGCATTCGGTTGATGAAAAAAATAATCGCCATTTCTTCCTGTGCTGAAATCATAGCTGGGCACCCCCGTTGCAATTTTGCCTATCCGTGCAATCTTTGATACTTGGCCTCAATAGATTACACCATTCATCGATAATCCTCCATTCTGTTACAGTACTTCCCAATAGCCTGTACGGTTAGAGCCATTTCGAGAAATCAGCTTCTTCGCTTTCAGCGTTGAAATTATTCGGTTAAGAGTTCTTCTGGACTTTCCACTGATTTCAATCAACTGATCGACTGTTCGATGGGGATCTTCGCGTAGCAAGGACATAACGAATGCTTCATCTTCCGTTATTGTGCCATTAGTGCCATTTATTATGCCACCACTTGGCACAATATTCCGATCCACTCTTGAAAACTCAATCATAAAATCATTATCAGTATTGGTATAGCTTATACCTACATCATTTTCCGCACAAAGCCGATAGATTTTTTTGATACCAGAACCGAATGTTTCAACATCTTTACACAGATACAGTGTCTTTGCAATTGCTTCATTTCGCAGGAAAGAGTGGAGATCCCTTGAAGCATAATCCTGTGGTGTGAATTCATTCGCAAATGAACCCGGATTAATAATGGATATTCTATTTGAATAGATGTCGATTTCATGTCTTACTGGAATGTCATATCTGGCATGGGCAAAACTGTTAATGATTGCTTCACGAAGTACTTCTATCGGAATCTCTGGCGTTTCTGTGCGGTGAATTCCATCATCACTAAGGTTAACCCGCCAACGGATATTGCGTACAATATAATTCATCGCGGCATCAATCAGTTGAAAAATATTGCCTTCGATTTGCGCCATATCCAGGAATGTCGTTTTATGATCAGTCGCAAATACGGCCAATTTTAACATAATCGGGTTGTTTTTTGAAAACAAGCAACGACCTGCATTAGTTAACTTATCGCCGTTCAGCAGTCCCATCTTGTTCAATAACACTGCATTATTATCTCCCACGTCTGGGAGACGTCCACATTCGGTTGCTGACCTGTAGAAGCGCTGAATCGTCTGTTCGTCCACATCTTCTATCGTTTCTCCAGTTGTATGGTTTTCCCAGTTGTCCTCATATTCTTTTCCTATCATTATTTTCCGCAATTCCGCTGGTGAAAGCTCGCGATCTTCATCAGCAGTACGGATATAGTACTTTCCATACGCAGAATACGGCAAGTCAGTGCCAGAAAAATGAACAGAAATCACATCCGTCTCTTTGATCTTGATAACTTCAATGGAAGGAAAAATCTGAGGATTTATTGCCTCAAAGATTTTTCGCGATACATCCCGGAGTGTTGAATCTACAATTGTAAACGGAAATGGGGTTCCATCGTTTTTTACTCCAAAGTATAGGGTGCCCTCACCATGCTTATTTAGAATTGCAGAGATAGAGCACATAGCTTCTGTAAGCTCAGCAGTTGTCTTTTTGAATTCTGTATGCTCATCCTCCCGGAACATCCTGATCCCTCCATTTCATTCAGAGGGATTATATCATGTTTGGCACAATAAATCAATCGATATGGCATAATAAGTGGCATGAATTCGGCCGATTATACATGTTTTCATATTGCGTCCATTCTGCCAAAAGAATGATTTATCGTTTCTTCTTCACAACGCCTCGCGCATATAGTCTGCAAATCCATCTACCTGATTTGTCTCTGACTATTGTATTTTGGGATATTTATCTTCGAGTCTTCTCTTCTCTCTTTCTACGATTCTCTCACGTTGTAATTCACAGAACCAGTTCTCATACAGAACCTTAAAAACAATGTATTCAAGTATTATAACTACCACTCCGCATAATGCAGTTAATCCAGCAGATGCTGCATCTGTTAATTCTGTCGTCCAAACTTTGTATATTCCAAATCCAGCTCCACCTAATGGTACAAGAATGCATAGTACAAAAGCAATAATATATTGAATCTTTTTTCTTTTTGCGCATTCTTTTGCTTCTATTTCAATATGATTATTACGTTCTTCCTGTCGAGCTTTCTTCTCATTTTCTTGATTCTCTTTATCTTTGTCATCAAGCCTTTTATTCATCTCATCACGTAGATTTTGATTAGTCAGTTTCAATTCCGCTATGTCCTCGCGCATTTGTTTCAATTCTGCAGCATGTGTATCATCTTGATTCCTTAGCGCTTCGTTTTTGGCTGCTTGCTCTCGTTCAATGGCGGCATTGACTCTTCTTTCTGTAGCAGTTTCGCAGGAAGCCTCTATCAATTCATCAATAATCTCATCATCTGCATCTCTATATTCAGATGACAATTTCTTGGCCACATCCTGAATTATTTCTTCTTTGACATCTATTGGTTCGTCAAGTCGCGCCGTTTTCTGAATAAGTATAGTTTTCTTTTCACTTTTTTCTTCATTATTGGCTGGCAGACTGAAGTTCAAAAACCGTGTAAACGAAGCATAGTCATCGCTTGTAGCTCTACCCGAATAATGTAGTAGTATAGAGTACCAAACGCTTGGCAGTATTACTTCAGGTATAGCTCCGCACCTAATCCCCTTAGCCCAATCACAAAATGGGTGGTCGGCAGAGATATGAAAGTAATTCAACCCAAAAAAATCATCTGCTTCCTGACGTTCATTCATGCCAACAACATACATGAAGTTATTAACATCAGTTTCAATTGTTTCAATCCTTGGTGTATGTCCTTTGTAAGTTGTCTTGTATTCCTTAAGGCTCTGGACATATGCTTCATATAGCTCGCGATTCCTAATACTAAATACTGTATAAACCTTATTGCTAAAACTCCTACAGACAGTATCCGCTCTGTTTAGCACATATTCTCGGAAGCCAATAATGTCTCCTCGTTTATTCCCTGGCTTCTGGCACCATTCATAATAGTATTCGTAGAAATCTACATTCACACCGGTATTTGCACACCCCTTTAGATATTTGGGATTCACGGGTGGCGAATTGCTGATAAGATTTGCGATTTGCTCTGCATTGTATATTATTGTATTACGCATCTCGGCTCGTGTTACATTTGTAACAATGAGTTCAATGCCAACTTCTCGACATTTTTCAAGAAAAGAGTCAATCAGTATTTTTCTATTGCCTCGATTGATTCCCATAATACGGAAGATTATATTTGTATCAAGCACAAAGGCTTTATTATTAAAAACTGTTTCATACACCGATTGATCTTTTTTTGCTGTCATTGTACAGTAATCGAAACAGCAAGAAACCATCCGATAAACGAATTTATCCTTCTCAGTGTTATCCCAGTAAATAAATGAATTTAAAACCTCCTTTTCATCATCTTTAAATCCAGCATCTAAATCGCTATTGGATAGAAGTACTCCATCTGTGTATTCTTGCTTTAGCAGTTGCATTATCGTTGTGGCATTCGAGTTAAAGCAACGATAGAAATACCTTTTCACAAGGTCAGACAAAGCTTCTACGCTTATTTTTATACCTTGGTTTTCATCTAAAAAAAGACTACAGATACTTTCAACAGATAGCTTGCTTTTCCTTTCAGTAATGCTATCTAAGGTTTCTTGATTCAATATGTATTTTCTGTCTCCCAATCTCTTTGTCTGTGCATTTATGCACCGAATGTGCTCTTTTCCACGATGGCCTTCAATAGCCTGCCTGACTTCGACATCAGTAAACTTTAGACTATATTGCTCTGCTAAGTGGTCCACGACTTCATCGACAAGCATAGCCTTTGGAGCGCTCTCACTAAGAATAACTTCTATCATTTTTTCAAGATTGGAAATAAATGTTCGCGCGTGATTGTCGCTAAACATCATTGCCATTCTCAAATAATTTGAAATATTATTCACTACAAATCCTCCTCTGAGTAAGTTCATCACATCATTAACGACGGATGACTCCTATACAATTATCATCTCCGTTTTCCCTTTCCGTGTGGCGATTGCGTTTTTCCCCTCATACTGTTCAAATTCTTTATCTGCGGCGATTTGCCCAGCAGATTGATCAGCATCATCATTTCTGTTTCGGATACTTTTTCTCTGGGAATCTGCATCGCTTCGCAGAACTGTTTTGCCAGGATTTCCGCTCCGGTTTTACCGTCCATCGCCATCTGGATATTTTTCCGAATGTCATCTGCAGTAGGAATACCTCTCTCATCTGCTGTCATGGAGTCCGTTTTATGTTCTTCCCGGATGTCGTGCACAATCGCGTCCAGATCTTCATGCATAACATGACTGAAGAAGCTTTCTTCATCAAGCTGCATGGCTATTTCCATTGTGCGCATATGAAGATCGTTCTCGTCAGGATTGTGGCGGGCAATTACTTCCTGCCGTGCTGCTTCCAATACTACATTCATGCTCTGAACCCGCATTTCCGCAATGCGATCCACTACAATTTCCATATCTGTCATCAACCGTGGAAAACCATTATGTGTGATCATTTCACTTACAAGCCGATGATTGAATTTGCCCGTGCGAAGCGTTTGCAGCGCTTCATCGCTCAGATGCAGCTCAGCAATATCGCCGCCTTCCCGATCTTTGTTCTCTGTCAGTCCAAGTAGATAATCCGTTGATACACCGTAAAACTCGGATAGCTTTGTAATGGCAAACGGACTGATGTCTTTAAAGTCGTTCGATTCATAACTACCAAGAGCGGATTTGGACAGGCCGGTTCTCTCTGCCAGCTGTTCTAGCGTCAGCTTCCGTTCACACCGCAGATCTTTCAGTCTTTCCTGAATCGTCAGCTTAACTTGCATCGAAAACCCTCCAGATCCTTATTCCATCGCTATTGTAGCATTTTTCCAAGAGCGTGGAAAGAGGCTCTTTTTTGTGTGCTTTTCCAACCTCTGGAACATACGCAAATCGGCCTTCAAAAGTAATAAATTCAATGCGTCCGGGGTGCTCAGACGTGCCCGGGCAAGCGAACATTCCCAACTGAATAGCCGTCCCGAACCTCTCGAAACCGCGATAATCCCTCCATCTTAGGAGGGAAGCGCCCCACTGGGGCCGTCACCGAGCCAACCAAGGTGTCCTGCCGGAGACAGCAAGGGAGCCGGCGCAAGAAAAATGATCGAATCCAGGATTCTCTGAGAATCCGATATCGACCGAAAGAGAAAAATGGAAAGGAGGGATGCCCATGAAAGAGACCGGAAGCAACGGTGAAATGATGATCCCGGATGAAGCGATTGAACGTCTGGCCCGGGTTATGCTGCCGCGGATGCAGGACTTCTTCGAAAGCGAAGAAGGAAAGAAGTTCCTGGAAACCGTGGATCACGCAACCGAAAAGGTTGAAGTTCCCGCTCGGGCAATAGCTGCCTGAGAACCATTATCCCGCCCCGGAGGTTACGAGGGCAATATTATAGAAAGGGCTGAGATTAATATGAAAAGTATTACCAATTCCCTGATTATCGGTGTAGACGCCGGTTACGGGAACATGAAAACGGCGCGGTCCATCTTTTCGACCGGATTGATTGCCATGGATACCGAACCCATGTTTGAGGGTGACATCCTGAAATACAACGGGGTTTGGTATCGGATTGGCGAAGGCCATAAGGCTTTCGTCGACGATAAAACCGAAGATGATGAATTCTATATCCTGACGCTGGCCGCTGTTGCCTGCGAACTGAGTATAGATCACATCTCCGACGCCAACGTCCTTCTGGCTGTCGGCCTTCCGACTACCTGGACGACCCGCCAGAGAGAAAAGTACCGGGAGTACATGCTGAAGAATCAGGATGTACGGTTCAGTTTCAGGAAAACGGAGTATCGCATTCATTTTGTTGACTGCTTCGTCTTCCCGCAGGGTTATTCCGCTGTCGTTCGAAGTGTTGATCTCGATAAAAAGACAAACGACTTCAAGCTGTTCAGTGGAACCGTCATGATGGCTGATATCGGTAACGGCACCATGAACATGATGCGGCTTCAGGACGGGAAACCTGACGAGCGCTTCGTCTGGACTGAGACGCTGGGTGTCAATCAATGCATACTGGCAATGAAAAAGCGTATGATGGATATTTACGGTCTGACTATTCAGGATGAAACGATCGAACAGTTTCTCCGGACGAAGAAAGCCAGTCTGGAAGAGCAGTATATTACAGACCTGACTGCCATTGCTGAAAAGTATGTGGCGAGTTTGTTTGATTCGCTCCGCTTGCATGGCTACGATCCGCGGATCATGAAACTGTTCATCGTTGGAGGCGGCGGGTGCCTTGTGAAAAACTTCGGGAAGTATGATTCCCGTACCGTGATCTTTGAAGATGACCTGCATGCTTCTGCCAAGGGATTTGAGTATATGGCGCAGGGTGTTCTCTGGAAAAGGGAACGTGAAGCGAAGCTGATCGGAGTGAGCTGATATGAAGCATACCATCACGGCTCACTTTTACGATGATCGTGAATCCGACAGGTATGTGCTTGATCGGATCAACAGCATCCATGAGAAAACCCATCAGTCCTATGGACGAATTCTCACTGAGATGCTTACTTCTCAGACAGGCTGTTCAGCCAGCCTGTCTGAGAAAGACATTCTGCGAATCGCTGAAAAGTCTGCGGAAATCGTTGCGGACAGGATAAAGCAGGTCCTTCCGGCATATCTTGCGGGATATACCGCCAACGCTCCCACTCCCGGGCAGATCGTTGACAGAAAAAACAATCTGCCTGTTTCTTCCTCTGGCCTATTCCTATCCGAGGAAGCTGACGTCGACTTCAGCGACAGCGCGATTGACTTTGGGTTTGCCGGAATGTAACCCGGAGATTCTGCGTCACTTTGCATCAGATTAATGCAGTCTGATGCAGAGAAAACAATACTTTGCATCATTCTGATGCAGCCGAAAGGAGGTTAACCGAATATGGGAAGTAAGATCATCATCCCGGATGACAGGGAGAAGCAGCTGATCCAGGCAAAGCACCGTCTGGAGGAAACCGAGAACCGGGACCGTAAGAAAGAGCAGAAAGCGCGGACGAGGCGGCTGATCCAGGAAGGAGCGATCCTTGAGAAAGCGCATCCTGCCGTAAAGGAGATGGAACTGAATGATCTTCAGGTTTTCCTTGAACGTACTTTCAGCGGGTACGAAGGAACCAGTTAATGCGACGGGGAGTTCGGCGAGAGTCGGGCTCCCTTTTAAAATCCCCGAAAGGGCGCACTTACTCGCCACCCGTAAACGGGCGGCGGTAGTCCCTTCGGGACACGTGCGCTCTCCGAAGGGGAGTTGCGATCTCTGCGGAGATCTCCAGCCAATGTCGCCCTGCCTGTGGGCACGACGAGCATCGGCTGCGCGGTTGACGCGCATTTCCCGCGCTGATTCCGATCAGCACGGGAAATATGCAATCGACATGATCCTCATGCCCGTCAACAGCGTTTGCAAACCTGCCACCGGCAGCTTTGCTGGGGAGGATGCCTGCGGGCATCCATCACTTCTCTGTTGAAAGAGAAGCAGAAACAGGCTCTGCGGAGCCGGAAAGGAAGAACGAATCATCCATGGCAATCTACCATAACGAAGTGAAGATCATCACCCGGGGCGAAGGTCGGTCTGCCTGCGCTGCGTCCGCTTATATCAGCTGTTCCGCCATCTACAATGATTACGATGGCATCCAACATGATTATACCCGCAAGGGCGGCCTTGTCTGGGAGCAGGTGCTCCTGCCGCCTATGGCGCCGGAAACCTGGCAGGACAAGGAGCAGCTCTGGAACGCGGTAGAAGCCGCGGAACAGAGCAAGGAAAGCCGCCTTGCCCGTGAACATATCGTTGCGCTGCCAGTTGAACTGAACAAGGATCAGTGGGTTTCTGTTCTGATGGAATACATTCAGACGCAGTTTGTCGATGAAGGCATGTGCGTTCATGCGGCGATCCATGATACGGACGGGCATAATCCCCATGCCCATATCATGACAACAGTCAGGCCGCTGAACCCGGACGGCACCTGGCAGAACAAGACTGAAAAGGAATACCTGTGCATCCGGAACGGTGAAGAACGTGGATTTACCGCCACAGAATTCAAGGAAGCCCGGAATGACGGATGGGAAAAGCAGTATCCCTATCTGGTTGGCAAGAAAAAGGTATACATGCCGATGTCGGAGGGCGAAGCGCACGGTTATGAAAGAACCAGCAAGCATCCGAAGAACACACGATACGGCAGACAGAATCCTATCGCGGCCAGATGGAACAGTGAAGAACAGTTACAGCAATGGCGGATTGCCTGGGATGTTGTCGTTAACAAACATCTGGAGCGCGCCGGAAGCGAAGAGAGGATTGATCACCGGAGCCATGCTGACCGAGGTATTGATGAGCATCCAACAATTCATGAAGGAGTTGCCGCCCGGATACTGGAGAAGAAGGGCGGCATTTCCGAACGCTGCGAGCTGAACCGGCAGATCAGGCAGGACAATCAGGATATCCGGTACTGGAAAGCCTTCATTGAAAAGCTGAAGCAGGCAGCTGTTAAGGTCACGGAAACCGCAGTGGATGTAATCAAGGATCTGGCATATAGGATTGAATCCAAACGGCGGGATATGATTGTCGGGTATTATCTGCTGGAGCATAATGACAATGCTAACAGGAATGCTGAACAGTATGTCGCAAGGATGGAGCCGATTCTGGATGAATATATGGAGAATCACAGGAAACTGAAATCCGCTGTCCGATTCAGGAAAGATCTGATAGAGGAAAGAGATGCTCTTTCACTGATTCATGTTTTCCAGCGCCGGGATCTGTCAGATCAGATAGCGGTATTGGAAACTGATATCCGGAAAATGAAGAAAGCAGAAAGCAGAATCCTTGAGAAATGCGGAAAGAAAAACCATTCCGAGATGAAGGAATTGCAGAACTATGTGGTGGAAATCAAATCCAAAGCTCAGGGCTATCCGGAAAGGCAGGAAAAACAGAAGTCGATTATTGACAAAACCATCCAGGCTATCCGGGAACTCTTCGGACGGACAAAGGATGTTGATTCCCGTACGCTGACCAAAGTGAGAAAAGCAATCCGCGCGAAAATCGAGCCGGAGGAGATCACCGAGATTGAAAAGATCTCCGGTGGAAAATACAGCTTTCTGCTCCATCAGCAGAGTAAAGGGAAAGCAGATAAGATCATCAAAGACATTGAACACGAACAAAAATTATACAACAAAGGAAAATCCTCTCCCGCGAAAACCGCAGAAAGGGCTCTGTGAAAATCTTTCTGTAAATAACGGTCTTCTACGATAGAACCGTGTGAATGGTGGCCGGATGGCAGATTCTGCTATCCGGCCTCTTGCCTACATTACTACCAGAAAATATGCAGAGATGTCAAGGGCGCCCGGCGTAAGGCGCGCTTGCATTTTACCCTGGACAGCTCTGGATTTTTCTGGTATCAGTCGGGTAATCGTCCTTCGTACATAATGGACAGTTCACCGTAAATCTTGCCCTAGTTGAGGATCTGCATCGTCCACTTTTTTGTAGTTTCAAAGGTGGACAGATAGAGCGCTTTCAGCAGGGCTGTGTCGCTGGGGAAAACGCTGCGCTGCCGGTTCAGCTTGCGGTAGGTGGAGTTCAAGCTTTCAATCGCGTTGGTGGTGAGAATCACGGTCCGGACGTCCTTGGAGAACTTAAAGATCGGGCTGACAGCATCCCAGTTGTCGTACCAGCGTTTCATAGCACGAGGATATTTTTCCTCCCATTTTTCCGTGACTTCATCCAGAGCTTCCCGGCCTTTCTCTTCGGATGAGGCGTTGTAGATCTTCTTCAGATCTGCGGCGAAAGCTTTCCGGTCTTTATCTGCAACGTATTTCAGCGTGTTGCGAACCTGGTGGACAATGCAGCGCTGGTATTCCGTGTTCGGAAACGCCGCTGCAATGGCTTCCTTGATTCCGGTCAAACCGTCAGCACACAGAATCAGAATATCCTTTACGGCGCGATTTTTAAGCTCATTCAGTACAGAAAGCCAGTACTTGGAGCTCTCGTTGTCACCGACCTGAATGGTGAGAACTTCCTTCCTGCCTTCACAGTTAATTCCCAGGATAACATATGCTGCCATCTTCCGGATCACGTTGTTGTCCCGCACGGAATAGTGGATGGCATCAATGAATATGACCGGGTAGATCTCATTCAGCGGCCGTTTCTGCCATTCTTCAATCTGGGGAAGGAGTTTGTCCGTCACATCGGAGATGAAGCCCTCAGAAGCCTCAAATCCGTAAATATCCATGAGTGTGTCAGAAATTTGCCGGGTCGTCATTCCCTTGGCATACATGGAGATGATTTTCTGATCAATTTCAGAAATGTCCTTCTGTCGTTTCTTGACTACTTTGGGTTCAAAGGTTGATTTGCGGTCCTGCGGTACGTCGATTTCCATGCTGCCATAGCTGGTTGTGACCCTCTTCGGTTTGTAGCCATTCCGGTAATTGTTGATCGTCACTTTATTTGAGGTTAGTTCGTCATCAGTGATTTTTGACCTTTTTGTATGAGTGTTATTCACATTCTATAAGGCCAGAATCAGACTGGATAGACCACATTGTCGTATACACGCCAATGTGGTTCCTCATTCAACGTGAATATATAAGCCGTATCAATCGTGACGCGTTTCACGTCAAATTCAGGGATTTCTCCCTCATAGAATCTGACTATCAGTTGACGAACTCGCCGCAAATAAAGTGAATAATAACAGATAATCATCGCTGTCGGAACGCTCTGACTTCTCATAACCGAGGTGGTTATCCATTTCCGCTTCCATCATTTCCTTGATGGTGCCGCCAAGAAGATCTTTCAAGGCTTCCTGGATGTCAGCTGCAGATTCAATGTTATACTCCTGCAGCAAACTCTGAATGATGTTCCGTTTTCCTTCGGTCATGGGACCAGGTCTGAAGACTTCTTTCTTTTTGTTTGCCATAAAATCGGCCTCCTATGATTTATTATCTTATCATAGAAGGCCGGTTGGCTTCTCAGCTATTTACAGACTTTTTTTCACAAGCTCGTTCAGTTCAAGACCGGGTAGTTTTTTTCCGGCATCCGTATAGCCGAAAAAATCTCCACCCTTTATCTTGACCTTACTGTATGCCGAATGTGTAACCTATGTTTGACAAATCAACAAGCCGAGAATTACCCGCTTTCTGGTAATTGACATAAGAGTGGTACACTACAAAGCATAGAGAGTCATCAGTTAATAAACAGCCGTCTGGGAGTATAAAGTTTCAGTCTCTGTACTGGACACAAAATACACCTTCACACGATAAGTTCCATGAATAGAAAGGGACTTCGTCTCTAATATTGTTTTTGATCCGCCAATCGGCACATTCCCTGTCCATGAAGTCACATAAATCCATGAGTTTCCATTCTTTCGTTGTAATGTTACTGTCAATGTGCCTGAATGTCCACTTTTAAGCATTACGTCGCCTAGACATTTCGCTGTATTACCGGTTATTTTGAGCGCTGCAGAGATTTGTATAATCGTTTGATACCTAGAAGGGAGTGGTCCATTATCTTGTGTTTCGAGGACTTCGGCTGAAACAGTGGTTTGTGTAAGAAGCATAATGGCAGTCAGGAGAAGGGAACTTATTTTTAGTTTCCATGTCTTTTTCATAGGTGGACCTCCTTTTATCGATATACTTAT